>CAYPFC010000057.1:3459-10154 GCA_964409815.1 uncultured Pseudobdellovibrionaceae bacterium | reverse complement strand
AAGGCGGCTGCGCAATTCCATCTTCACGAACTTCATTTTTAAAATTGCTTCGCGGATCTCGGCGCTGAGCGCACCGTAGTAAGCGGGCTTCTTGCCGCGCGCGACGCCGCGGTCGACCTGCTTCACGAGTCCGGCCATTTCGTCTTGGAAAAGGCGGATCTCGCGGTTCACGCGGTTGTACTGGCAATCGCGCAGGTACATCATCGAGCTCAATACGCGGCCTTCGAGGCGCCAGCGCAACGGAACGAGCCCGGAGTTTAAGTGCGGCAGCATTCCGCGCAGCGAGCCGAGGCGGTTCGCCATGAGGTACGACCATGCAAGCTCCTCACGGGTGCGCAAGAACTCGCGTTGCTCGGGCTTCACGCTTTCGTAAAGCTGAATCGCTTTGTCATAGTCGCCGCGATCGTAGGCGGCGCGCGCGTCGGAAATCGAGACGAGCTTTACCGGCGGCGCGGCCTTCTTCTTGGGCGCGGCCGCTTTGGCGGCGAAGGCCGGGGCGCAGGCGAGCAAGAGAGTGAGGAGAATCGCGCGCATTTTAGAACACCATTCCCGCTTGCAGGTAACCGAGGACGTTGTGAGTGTCGCCCTTGGAGAGCGTGCGGCTTTCCTTGTAATAGTAATCTTTGATGCCGAGGTGGATCGCGGTCATCTCGCCCACCCAGAACGCGAGGCCCAGATCGCCGACGAATCCTTCGGCATTGCCCGAGCGCAGGTTGTTGATCGCGTATCCGAGGCCGAAATACTGATCGAAGGTCACGGCTTGCGTGCGCGTGAACCGGATCTTTCCGTAAAAAGCGTTGAATTGCACGCGGCCTTCCGTTCGGCTCTTGGCGTAATCGACGTCGGGCTGGAGGCCCGTCGCGGCCTCGAGGCGTTTGGCCGAGTCGGTGAACTCATTCTGCACCGAAGAATAGGCGGCGGCGACCGACCAGCGGTCGTTGAAATGATATTGTCCTTCGAAGGAGAGTTGGTTCGTCTTTAGAAACTCATTGCCGCCGAGCCCTTGACCCGCGCCCACGAGGAGCTCTTTTTTGCCGGCGAGAGGCCTAGCCCGCATTTGCACGGTGTAGATTCGGTCATTCAACCGCGCGCTGGGAACGGGATCGCGCATCTCGAGCTCTTTCAGGTCTTTCTCGAGCGGGCCGGGCGCCGCGAACGCGTTTAGGCACAGGAACGCAAGAAAAGTAAGAACGGGCTTCAACATAGCTTCTCCTCCATCAGGAGCGAATGGGTCTCAACATAAACGGATAACTGACTTTGACCGACTTTCCGCCGCGCGGTTGCGGGAACTTCCAGCCAAGCATCTTGGCTGAAATGCAGCTCTCCACGGGGCGGTCGCCCAGCGAAGAGCGTTGCACGTTCGCGAAGTTCACCTGGCCCTGTCCGCCGACCTCGAATCCCATCGTGACTTGGCCGATGAGCGCGGGATTTCGATTGAGGCCTTCTTCATAGCAGGCGCGCACCTGGCTCAAGTAGCGCATGATCGTCGCCTGAATCTGGTTGCGATCGAGTCCTTCTTCCATGACGGCCTCGCGCGAGAGCGGAAGCGAGAGGGACTTTCCTCCGGCGCCGCCGAACGCGGTGTCGCCGTAGCCGCCCGCGCCGCCACCGGCGCCATGCTTGCCGATACCGCCCAGGCCGGATACGCCCGAGTTGCCCACCGTCGTCTTATGCAGGCCGCGGCCCATGCCCGCGAGCATCTCTCCGCCCGAGCCGGCGTCGCCGCCTGGACCGGCGCCGGCCGTGACTTGTTTCGCCTCGGTGGGAAGGCCGCCCATGACTTTCTTGAGATCTTTCTTGCCGAGGACGCCGAGGAAGCCGAGTTGCTGGCTCACGGCCTTGCGCGCTTTCATTTTCGGGTCGATCGCCGTCTGCGCGGGCGGCTGGGGGCGCGGCGGCTCGGGCGGTTTTTCCGCCCGCAGGATCACCGGCGCGACCTCTTCCGTTTTCTGTGTCTGGACTTCTTCCTGCTGGGTCGCCCATTCGCGCACGAAGAAAGGCAGAACGGCGAGGAGGACGAGCGCGACAAAGATTTTCGTGTACGAGCTCGACGACTCTTCGGGGGCCAAGCTCAGGGGCTGGCGATCCTGAACCGCGACAACGTCGGCGAAATAAACGCCCGAGTCCGAACGTATCTTCCAACGAATACCGTCCTCGCTTTCGATCTCGCAGCCTCGGCCCGCGACCAGTTGAACGCCGGACGGAAGATCTTGCACGAGGAACTCGAACTCGGGGGCTTCTTCGGGCGCGAAGGCGCCGGCCGCCGCGCGCAGGCGCTCGCGGGACTTCATCGAGGCCTCGCTCGCGAAACCGTAGCGCCGTGAGAAGCGAACCGTATAGTCGCCGTCGGCGCGAAGGAGTCGGAGCGGAGCTGAGGATTCAGAGGAGATTCGAATCAACGTTTCTTCTCCTGGCTGTCGGTGGCTTGCTTGTCGCTAAACGATTTGCGCAATCGTAAGACCCCCCAGCCCTCGCCGGGAGTCTCGCCGGTGACGACGGCGTAGTCGGGACGGTAAATCTCGCCCTCGACGAGTTGGCTATTGTCGAACGAGAGCTGGCGTTTCACTTTCGGGTCGGTCGCGTTCGCCGCGAAGGCGGAAGACGAGATCAGAATAAGGCCCAAAATCCAAGTCTTCATTGTTCCTCCAGTCCGTCCAGGCGCCCGCGGATGTACGCCGCAAGCCGGGGCGATCCTTTTTCCTCGAAGTGCGTCTTTAGCTGTTCAAGAGTGGCGCGATCCTCAGGATTCTTGCGAAGTGACTCGAGCTCGCGCCGCCAGTCGAAGGCCAGCGCGCGCGGCTTCGGGGCCGGCTCGGTAATGGGAGTGAAATTCCACTTGGCGACGTCGATCCTTTCGGCCGCGGCCAGCTGGGCGCCGGCGTCTTCCGAGGCCGATTTCCAATTTCCGGCGAGCTCATCGAAGGGAGCGGCGACAGAATCGATTTTCTGTTCGACTTCTTTGCGCGTCTCCTCGTCGATCCCTTCCGGAATCGGCGCCGAGCGGATCTGCGCCGAGAACTCTTCGTAGGCCTGCGCGACTTTCCCCAAAGTGGCGTAACGGAGCTGTACGGGCGCGGTTTTTGCGAAGCAGTCCGACTTCTGCGAAAAATCTTTAAGGGCCTGAGCGCGCTTTTGGAATTTCGCCTCGCTACCGCGACCGAAGAAGTCGATCGCGCTCAGCTCCTTGTAAGACTTCGCGAGTCGCGCGAGATGCAGGCGCTCCCAGTGCGCGCCGGCGTTCTCGCAAGAGGAAATCAGGAGCTGAGACGAAACCGGCGCCGCGGGCGTCAAGCTCAATACGTCGTTTGCGATCGCGGTCTTCACCGCGGGCGCCCACGTCCACTTGACGAGCGCATCCTCGACTAGACCGGCGTCTCTAAGCGTTTGGTAAACCAAAGTTTGCTCGGGCTCGGAAATCTTCGCGACGCGCGCGGGGAGGGCGGTTTTCAACGCCTTAAGGATGCGGTTGCGCTCGGCGAGGTTTCCTTCGAGCTCGTATAGCAGCGCGATCTTCAGCGTATCGACTAGCGGAGAGTCCTTCTTCAGACGCTTCTCGAGCAGGCGGGCGCTTTCGGTGAAGCGGGCACCGAGCTCAAGCTCGCGCGCGAGGTCTTCTTCTTTTCCCTGAACTCTTAAGAGCGTGAGCAAGGTCGGGCGATCTTCGAGGGCGCGCGCCAAGGTCTCGGCGTTTTCGCAGGATTTCGGATGAAACTTGCGGTTCACGCAGAACTTGGTGAACTCGGCGAGCGCCGGTGCGTCCTGGTCGCGGGCCGCGCGCTCGAAGCGCGCTTTCTCGGCGGTCACAGCCAGGTCGGGACGGGCGCTCTTCCAGCGCTCCGAAAGCCGAATCGCTTCGGCGTAGTCCTTGTTCTCGCCCACGATATTAAGCGCCAGGTCCTGACTGAATTTGGTCAATTGATCGGGAGCGCCGGGAGCGTTCGCGACTTCGATGAAGAGCGGGAGCGCGGCCGCGTGATTTTGTTTCTCGTGGTGGGCCTTCGCGCGCTGGTAGCGAAGCGCGCGGCGCTCGGTTACGGGCACGAGGGGCTCGAGTTTTTGGGTTTCGGCAATGACCTGATTCCAGTTCTTGAGTTGGCGCGCGGTCTCGATCAGCTCACGGCGGAGCGCCAGCTCGAATTTCGAGTCCTTGGGATTTTTGACGAGAGGAATCCAATCTTCGAGGCGCTCTTGCCTGTCTTTGAGCTCCGTCTGAGATTTGAGCCAACTACCCACGGATTTTTCGGCCTCTTCGCTGCGCGGGAAGAGGTGAACCATCACGTTCACGCCGCTTGCGAAAACGGGCTTGTATGCGGCTTTCCCGGCCTTTTGCTGGCCGTCCCAGATGATCACGAAGCGAAAGAGCGTGTCGCGAGCCTTGATCTCGGCGCCCTGGTCGCTGAAGCGCCCACCCTTAAGCTTCAAGTCGATGAGGGACTCGAGCGTGTCCTGGATCTCTGCCGGCTTCAGCTGATCGTGACGGGTGTCGAGGATCGCGACGGTGCGGTCCAGAGTCGGCGCGCGCTCGTTGAGTTTCTGGATTACGAACGCGTAGTCGTCGCGGCGATCGGCGGCCATGTAGGCTTCAGCGAGCTTCGGGAGCAGGTCCACTCCGCGAAGGTCGCCTTCGTAGTCGCGCAAGATCTTCATTGCCTCGGCGGCGGAAAGCTCGGCGCGCGAGAGGAAGAGCGTGAGATCCTTCAAGCGCGAGACCTTCTCATTTTTAGCGGAGAGCTCCAGGCTCTTACGCATCTGCGCGATCGCGAGATCTCCCTGACCGAGGCGGAAGCGCGTCCACGCCGTGCGAAAGTGAATATAGCCTCGAAGGTCCTCGGTCTCGGCCAGCGGCATCGCGACGTCGTACATCTTGACCGCTTCCAAAACGAGCTCGCGGCGATTGCTCATTTCGTATTGCTCGGCCAAGTGTAGGGCCGATTCGCGGCGGATGCGCTTGTCGAGATTCTGCTGGATCAATCCCTTCCAGAGGGCGATCGCGCTATCGATCCGCGCGGCATACACGTGCAGCCGCGAGAGCTGAAAGCGCACGCGAACGGCGTTCAGTCCCGTAAGCGACGGCAGCGACTCGGAATAGAGCTGAAACGCGCGTCGGCGATACTGGTCGGCCAGCTTCGCGTCCTTCGGCGTGGACTTCGTGTCAGCGTCGATCTCGACCGCGCCTTCGAAGCACAAGTCGGCCAAGCGGAGCGCCACGCCCCGTCGCTCGGGCGCTCTCGGGCCGAGTTGATTATATAAGGACTCGGCGTCACGGATCAGGTCCCGCGACTGAAGCGCGAACGACGGAAAAGTAAAGGAAAGTAGGAGCAGCGCGAGCGCGAGTTTCATTATTTTCCGCCTCCCGAGACGACCGCCAAGTGGACGGAGGAATATCCTTGAGCGTTCACGATGTTGATGATTCTAGAAACGAGGACCGACGAGAGGCTTTTATCGGCCTGCAGGTGAATCTCGCCTTTGAAATCGCCCTGAGTGTGCGTGGTTTTCCACTGTTTTTGAAGCTCGCCGAGCGGCTTGAGAAGCTTGGCCGGCTGCTCGAGAATTTCCTTCGTAGTGCCCACGGGTTTCTGGTCGACTAGAACCTGATCCGCGGTGAGCGTGAGCAGGGGCGCATCAATGGGGGCCGCCGCGCTCACCGCGACCGGAAGCGTGATGCCCTTCGTAAGCGCCATGACTTCCGGCGAGTTCGAAAACGACTGCAACAGGAAAATCACGAGTAGACTGAACATGTCGACCATCGAGGTCAGCATGAGACCCGCGACGAGAACGCGACGCGTGCGATTCTTGCGATGTTTCAGTCCCAGGAGGCGTTGAGTGAAGCGGGTGGTGTGGAGGGCTTTGTTTAAAATCACGCGCGCCTCACTCTCTCACCGGGACCACCGCCAGCGCGGAGATACCGTAGCCTTTCAGGATGTCGAGGATCGCGATCATGCTCCCGTAATCGACGGCGCCCGTGGGAATCAAGCGCGCCGAGATCTCGGCTTCCGGATTCTGAGTCAGCAGCGACCCCTGAACCTGACCTACGCTCGCGCTGAGGCGCGATTTGAGCTGCTCGAAGTCTTGGCCGTCAAGCGCGAGTTGGTGAATCACGCGGCCTTGTTGCTCGAGTGAGAGCTCGGCCTTCGTCGGAGACTGCATCTTGACCTGGAACTCGAGCCGCTCTTTGGGGTCAACGACCGCTTCGGTGCCGAGCAACTGGTGGAGGGGAATCGAACCCACTTCAATCCAGATCGCGGTCATGAGGAGGAAGCAGATGCACATCGAGAGCAGATCGATGAACGGAACGAGGTTCATCTCTCCGTCGAGCGTGCGTCGGCGTCCGTGGCCGAATGAGGGGCCCGCGCCTCCGCCCGCCATTAAGCCTGAACCTCACCCGGGCGAGCGTTCGGCGTGCGCGACTTGGTCGCGACCGTGCCGCGATCGAAGAAGAAAATCAGGTCGTGATAAATTTCTGAGGTCTTTTGCGTGAGGTCCTGAATGAGCGCTTCGGTTTTGTTCTGGTAGACCGCGAAGAACACGAGGGCCGGGACGGCGACGATCAGGCCGAAGGCGGTACAGTTCATCGCTTCGGCGATCCCTTTCGAGAGCATGGTCGCGCGATCCATCGGATTCGCTTGAGCCACCGCCGCGAACGAGTGGATCATACCCGCGATCGTTCCGAGCAAACCAACAAGCGTGGCGACGTT
>CAYPFC010000057.1:0-3449 GCA_964409815.1 uncultured Pseudobdellovibrionaceae bacterium | reverse complement strand
GGAACCCCGAGCGCTTGTCGATCTTATTGATCGCTTTGTTGAGCTCTTCGTCCATTCTCGCCTGGACTTCCTCTTCGCTTCCGCCGTGCTGCATGACCTGGCAGCCGCGCGCGACGATGCGGCTGAGCGGGGAGGGCGATTGCAGCGACCAACGCTCGACTTGGCTGAAGTCGCCGCGAGCGATGGATTGGCGCACGCCTTGGATAAACTCGTCAGAAACGGTTTTGGTCTGCGTGTAGAGGAAGATGTACCGCTCGATGATAAAGCCTAGCGTGAGAACGGCGAAGATCAAGATGACAAACATGAACGGTCCGCCATCGCGGAAAGCTTGGATCAGAAACATCGTTTTTCCCCCTAAGAACTTAGTGAAACAGGCTTAACAAAGGGCGCTCGCGATTCCCAAGTGGAAATCCAGGAGCGCCGCTCCAGATCCGCGATTTTCGTTCGGAATTGTTCGGAAATTGCAGAAAGGAGAGGGCGCGCGCGCGACCCGGGGCGAAAACTTTACCGGCTTAAGGGTGGGCGAGCGAGGCCTGTTTCAATTCGCGGATTTTATTGCGGTGGCCGAAGATCCAGATCAAATCGCCGGGCTCAAGAACCGCCGCGCTTTCGGGATTGAGGATGCGCTTCTCGCCGCGCTCGATTCCGACGATCAGGCTGCCGAACTCTTCCCCGAGGCCGGTGTCCTTGATCGAGCGATGCGCGTAGCGTGAGCCGTCCGTGATGACCATCGAATCCAATTGGTAAAGCTCATCGTGCGGGAGGGCCGAGTCGGTGAGGTCGGGCGCGAGGAACTTTTCCGCCGCCGCGAGCTGGTCCTCGGTCCCGATCAGGAACAATTCGTCCGCGGGCAGCAAGCGATCCGAACGGTTGGGAGCGAAGATACGGCTGCGCCCGCGGTCGATCATCGCGATGGTCGCGCCCGTGAGCGTGCGGAATTTCGCTTCCTCGAGCGAAAGCCCCACGACCTTGGAGTCCGGCGAAAGCTTCAATTTGGTGAGCGACGCGTTCCATGGGGCGAGGTGGGGCACGCGCGAAAGATTTTCTACGGCGGCGAGCTCCTTGGCGTTCAGATTTTTCAGGAAGCGTGATTCTACCGTGCCATAGAGTTTTTCGATGAAGCCACGAAACAGGAAGATAAAGAACGGCGAGACGAGAAGGACGACGAGCGGAAGAAGGCGAGTCGTGGAGAATTGATTGATGATCACGTCAATGAGGGCGACGGTGAGAACGACTTGTACGAGCACGATTCCGAACTGCAGGGCGCGCAGGCGCACGAGGGTCGCCGCTCCCAGATCCGCGAGCTTTGGTCGCTTGAACACGATCGCTAAAAGGAACGGCGAGCAAAGGGTCAGGGTTGCGAAGCAAGAAATGAAGCGGACGATCGTGCGGTCCCCGAAAAATTCGAGCAGGTAGGGGAGCGCGAGCTTGGCCGAGGCGAAGCCGATGCCCAGCACCACTACGGCATTTAGAAGCGTGCCGAGACCGTAGATCCTCCAGATGAGCCGGAGCGTGCCTTCCTTCCCGGGGGTCGCCATCGCACGCTCGTAGGTGCGCAAGGTTTGCAGGAAACGCTGGGGCAGCCGAGGTTCTACCCAGGCATAGAACGGGTCGGAAAAGCGAATCATATAAGGAGTGGTGAAGGTCGTGACCGCCGATACGGCGATAACGATCGGGTAGAGGAAATCGCTGATCACGTTGAGGGAAGCCCCGAGCGTGACGATAATGAATGAAAATTCGCCGATCTGCGCGAGGCTCATCCCGGATTGAACCGAGTGCTTCAGGCTTCGTCCCGAGAGAACGGCGCCGAAGCCCGATCCGAAGAGCTTTCCGACGATAGTCAGCGCGGTGATCAGGAAGATCACGGCGAAGTGCTCGCGCAGGACGGCGAGGTCGATCATCATGCCGACCGAGACGAAGAACACCGCGGCGAAAAGATCTTTCACCGACATCAAGATATGCTCAATGCGCTCGCCCTCTTCGGTCTCGGCCAGAATCGAGCCCATGATGAACGCGCCGAGAGCAGCGGAGAATCCGGCCTTTACGGCCAGAACGACCATGATGAGGCAAAGCCCGATGGAGACGATAAGGAGAATTTCATCGCTCAGCAGTTTGCGGACTTGCCTGAGCGCGGACGGTACGACGTAAATGCCGACGAGGAACCATATTAGGAGGAAGAACCCGAGCCGGGCCGAAAGCAAGGCGAGGTTCGCGCCCGAAAACGAGCCGGGAATGCTGATTGCCGAGAGAATAACCATGAGGAGGATCGCGATGAGATCTTCGACGATGAGGATTCCGAAAACCAGATTGACGAAGTTTCGACCTTTGAGTCCGAGCTCGCCGAACGCGCGCACGATAATCGTAGTTGATGAGACGCTGAGCGCGGCGCCGAGGTAGATGCTGTCCATGGCTTTCCAGCCGAGCGATCGTCCAACCAAATAGCCGAGGGCCGCCATGGTGACGATCTCGAAAAACGCCGCGATGAAGGCGCTACGGCCGACTTTCGCGAGCTTCTTAAAGCTGAATTCGAGACCGAGACCGAAGAGAAGGAAGATGACGCCGATCTCGGCCCAGAGCTTTACGCCTTCGGTATCCACGACGGTAGGGAAGAGCGGGAAATGAGGTCCCACTGCAAAACCCGCGATCAGGTAGCCGAGGACGATGGGCTGCTTGAAGCGGCTAAAAAGGATCGTACTCACCGCAGCGGCGGCGAGAATGACGGCAAGGTCGATGATCATCGGGGGAAGATGACTCATCTCGAATTTCCCTTTTTAATCTGGAGCAATGTCGCGTCCTCTCACGAAGTGTATCTAAATCTTTTTCATCTGAAACGTTCATGAAGTCACGTTCATTTCCCGATGAAAGCGAAATTAAAGTTTCGCAATAAAGACTGATTCTGGTTTTTAAAATCTGCGCGCGGTGCAAGATGTGAAACTGGCTTTGCGAAAGGAGCCTCGATGAAGAAGAAAACAGCCGCGCTCGTTATGCTCGCGACCCTCGGCTCGGCACGAGCTCACGCGGACTCGATCGCGCACCAGATTTCGCTTTCACCAACGCTTGGATATTCAAATTTCCACGGCTTCGTGTACGGGGCAAAATTGGAGTACGCGCGTGCGCTCACTTCGCGCCTCCAATGGGATGGTGCCGGGCAATTTCTGGTGGAAGGCGCCGGCTCGTACTACGCGTTGAGTACGGGGCTCACGTACAATCTCAGTGATGACCTCGCGCGCGCATATTATGTCGGTGCGGGCGCGGGCTATGCGGACTTCGGTCGACACGAGAAATTCGAGGCTTCTCAGGCGTTCTATGGTTACGCGAAGCTCGGTAAGCGATTTGCGCTCAGCTCGTCGGGATCATTTTCATGGTCGCCTGAGCTTTTCGTGAATGCGCGATCGTTCGAGCGGGCGCGGATCGGCGTCAACCTCGTCCAATTTACTTGGTCGTTCTGA
>CAYPFC010000056.1:11893-14499 GCA_964409815.1 uncultured Pseudobdellovibrionaceae bacterium | reverse complement strand
ACCTCCGCAAGAAAATCGATGAGCCCTTCCCCACCCGCTTGCTTCATACGGTGACGGGCTACGGATACGTGCTCAAGCGCGGAGAAATGTCATAGATGTTCTTGAGGCAGCAAGGTATCCGTTGGCGCCTTGCGCTTCTGTACCTGAGTATTTTCGCGATCGGCCTCGGCGTGTTCTGTACGGTGCTGTTTCAGTACTTCCGGCGCACGCAAGAGCAGGCCTTTAACACCACCCTCTACAACTTCGCGGTCGATATCAGCACCAACCTCGAGATGGATTTCGTCGGCCGCTTATTCGTCGTGAACTCCAATGTCGCGGAGGCGGGGAAGCTCTTTCCGTTTCACCTCGGCGGAAGTTTTCTCGAGATCCGCGACTCACGCGGCAAAGTGCTGCTTCATACGCGCTCGCTCAAAGAGCGTAACCTTCCTCTCGACGCGCGCATTCTTCAGCGCATTCCCAAAGAGCGCGCGATCTTTCAGACGATCAAGGCTTCGAGGCTCGGACTGAGCTCGAAGGCCGAGGATTTGCGGCTTTTGATCTACTGGGCGCACCACTCCGAATGGCGCGAGCCGCTGATCCTGATGGTCGCGGTGCCGCTCGATCTTCCCCGCCGCGAGCTGCGCGATCTTCTGCTGTTTTTCGCCCTCGCGATTCCGACCTTCTTGCTGATCGCCGGCGTGGCGGGCATCTGGATGTCGAAGTACGCGCTCATTCCCGTGCATCAGATCACCCAAAAGGCGCGCGGCATCACCGGCGTCGAAAACCTGAAGGAACGCATTCCCGTGCCCGAAGCGCGCGACGAGATCCACGAGCTCGCGCAGACGTTCAACGATCTCCTGAACCGACTCGATTTGGCTTTCGCCTCGCAGGATCGATTCGTCTCGAATGCTTCTCACCAATTGAAAACGCCGCTGACAATTCTTAAGGGCGAGCTCGAGCTGCTCCGCAAGGGCGAGTTGACCGGAAAAGCGCTCGAGGAGGCGCTCGACTCGGCGTCGGGCGAAATCAACCGGCTCATTCAGCTCGTGCAAGACTTGCTCTTGCTCGCGCGCCTAGAAGCGGGCCGCGACACGATCTCGCTGACGCCCGCGCGTCTGGATGAAGTCCTCATGCAAGCGGTCGCGCGCCTGCAGAAGCTCGCGAAGAAAAAGAACGTCACGATCACGACCCACTTCTCCTGCGAAGGCACGGACTCCGAGCTCGACGTCGAGGTTCTCGGCGACGAGGAGCTGATCGACTCGATGATCGAAAACTTCCTCGAGAACGCGATCAAGTACGCGCCGAATGACTCGACCGTCGAGGTCGTCATGCGCACGGGCGCGAATTCCGTGCTCGTGCAGATTCGCGACGCCGGTCCCGGGGTCCCCCCGGAGCTTCGCCAAAAAGTCTTCGAGCGATTCACCCGCGGCGAGCCTTCGAACATCATACCGGGCTCAGGCCTCGGACTCTCGATCGCGGCCGAGATCGCGCGCCTTCACAACGTGACCATCCAGCTCAGCGAGAACGAGCGCGGCTCGGGAACGACCGTCTCTCTGTCGTTCCCGCGCGGCGCACAGACTAACCCCACGCTTTGACATTTAATTCACCCGGCGCTTTAACCAAGGGATGATCCTTCTCGCTATTCTTGCATTCACGGCGGCTACGCTCGGCGCGATTTCCGGCCTTGGCGGAGGCGTTTTTCTCATTCCCATTTTCGTGAGCGTGATGGGACGAGAGTGGAGTCCGGCGAGCCTCGCAAGTCTCTCGTTGAGCATCGTCCTGGTGAACTCGCTCACCTCGCTCTATCTGGGCAAGCAAATGAGGAACGTCGACTTTTCGTTCGCGCGCGGAATGGCCGGAGCATCGTTGACCGGCGCGGCCGCCGGCGTGTACCTGCAAAGCCTCGTCTCGCGCGAATCTTTCGAGGCCTACCTCGCCGTGTTTTTGTTTTTACTGAGCCTTTTTATTTTCTGGCGCTCGTCGCAAGCCGACCGCGAAACTCCTACGAACCCGCAACCGTTTAACCGCGCGGACGGCGGCTTCAGCGTTCTGATTGGGTTGGTCGCGAGCTTTTTCGGCTTGGGCGGCGGTGTCCTCCAAGTGCCCTACATGGTTTACGTCCGCAAGCGCGCCGTGAAGCAATCCACCGCAACATCCCAAGTGATCCTCTCTACGGTCGCGGCGTTCTCCCTGGTTCTCTATTTGGGCGTGCGTCGCGTGGAAATGCCCTGGCAGACCTTCCTCACGTTAGCCCCGCTCGTCGTTTGCGGAGGCATTCTCGGCAGCTATCTCTCCCGCCGCATGCGCGGCCCCGGGATCGTCCGCCTTCTCGCCGCGGCCCTATTGTTTTTAGCCGTTCGCGTGGGCCTCAAGGCGCTTCAAATCCAGGGTTGACCTAACCGCCCCTTGGCCTTATTTTTATCCCCTCTTATCCGAGAGCCCGGATGGTGGAATTGGTAGACACGCAGGTCTCAGAAGCCTGTGGCCGCAAGGCTGTGGAGGTTCAAGTCCTCTTTCGGGCACCAGACTTTTTCCCGCGCGCAAAACGCTCAGACAGGCAATTGGCAGCGCCGCTCGCTCGCGCGAGCGCCGCACCAATTGAACTCGGTTTTGCGCGCGGGAAAAAG
>CAYPFC010000056.1:0-11858 GCA_964409815.1 uncultured Pseudobdellovibrionaceae bacterium | reverse complement strand
ACGTACGCCAGTCCGATCCCCCACCCCCTGTTGCCGCCCGCCTTCGCCGCCTCCGCGCGACGAAACGCCTGAAACAAGTATTCCTGCTCGTGCGCCGGGATCGCGGGCCCCATATTGTGAACCGACAACATCATCCGCTCTCCCGCGGTCGTCACCCGAATCGTCACCACTGAGTCGGGATCGCCGTACTTCAACGCGTTCGAAATCAAGTTCTCAACCGACCTCCGCAACGCATCGCCATCCCAGTGCCCCCAACACGCTCGCCCGTCCAGCCGAATTCGCTCCGCCTGCGACCGTTCGATGTCCTCCAACACCCGCCTTAAAACCGCGAGCACCTCGCACTCCGCGAACTCGAGTGGAATCCGCTCCCCCATGCGAATCACCGTCGTGTCGAGCAAACTCTGAATCATCCGATCCGCGCGCTTCGTGTTATTCACGATTCGCTCCGCCAACGATTTGATATCCGAATGGTCGAATACCTCCTGGTTCCGCGACAACGCCACGACGATGATCTCGGCGGAAAGCTTGGCCGCGCTTAAAGGGTTGCGCAGATCGTGCGTGAGACTCGCGACGAAGTGCTCGCGAATTTGATTGTGGATGAGAAAGTACGCCGTCATCGCCTCGCGAACCGAATAATCGATCGAGTGCCCGATGACCCGGCGGTCGCGCTCCGTAAGCTCAAGCTCCCGCGCGAGCAGACTCAAGACGACATCTCTCAAAACCTGGTACTCTTGAATCAGCTGTTCCGGACTGTAGCTCGTCAGTCGGGCGCGCTCGCCGCCGTGCTCCTGCGAAATGCTCGAGGCCTCGGAGGCGAACGATCGCGGATGCTCTTCGGCCAACGCCTCCGCCAAATTATCCAAGAATGTGGGAACCGTATTGATAATCAGCGGGTGAGACAAATCGGTTGCCGACTCGACGGTCTTGCGGACCTCCTCCTCCCACTCCTTCAGAACCTTTTCTTTCAGCTTGATCAGGGCTCGCGCCGACGGAGTTTTTGAGTTTTTCAAATCACCCAAGTCGTCCGACTGATCCATGGCTCTCCCTCCGAAGCCAGCCAGATCTGCAAGACGCCAGCCATCTCGAGCTCATTACGTCGCTCGAGCACCATGGGTCCAGAGATCAAACGCCGTTTGCAAAGAGCTTAATTTTGAGACTGGCGCGAATGTTGCCTTAAGTAACTTTGCGTCTGAAGGAAGACCCATTTTTGAACGTCGAACAGGAGCAAATAAATGGCAAAAGACATTCGCCCCTCCAAACCCAACTACGGCTCGGGTTACGATCAAAAACGCGGCGACCAGTTCGGCGAGCGTGACGGCCACGGTGGCTACGTGTCCGACAAGAAGCCCCCAGAGAAAGATAACTCGTACAATCACGCGCACGGAGCCGGCCGTCAGCTCGAGAGTACGAACCCGAAGGCCGGCAAAAAGAACTTAGAACAGTAGATTCCGGAGCATCCGCAAGCGAATATCATGGCAACAGCCAACAACAGATAGTTCTTCACTTGATCGCCTCTATAAACAATATGGCAGGCGGAAGGTCGCCCACTGGCAAACGCCTGGATGGCTAATTTACAAAATCCAAATTGAATGTCTCATTGGTAAACCGGAAATCATATTCTCGAACCGCCATCACTTGGCGAGGAGATACCGTGACAACAAACATCAAAGAGCTAATGGAAAACCTGAAACCCTTCGGCACGATGTTCGGGGTCGCCGCGAACGTTCAAGTCCATCTGGCTGACCCACTACCCGCGCAAGCCGCCGAAGGCTTGGAACTGGGCGAAGATTTCCCCCACGAAATCATGGAGGTCTACAGAACATCGAACGGCCTTGGAGTCATCGCTCCGACTCGCGAAGCCTACCTCTTCGACTGGAACCAGTTCATACGCATCGATGAGATGCATGAGGAGCAAGGATTCGTTGAGGCTTTTCCCGGTGTGTATACAGTGGGAGTTTATGGGGAAGACCTGATTCTCGTGGACACTATTGGAACTTACGGCAACGGGAACCAGGCGGTCTACCTAACAGCGAAAAACAAGCTCTTCACGCCGCCGACGGAGCCGGTCGCCAAGGATCTACATCATTTATTAAAGCGATTGTTGGCCGGTGAGGCTTTGAAATAATGAGCTCGCTTTGAAATTCAGTCGACTAGCGCTTGCGTCGACGCAACAGCCACTCGGAAATGAAACCGGCGTATTTCTTACGCCGGCTCCGGGGCAGGTTCGCGTAGTTGCCGATGCGACCGCGACATAGTGGCGAGCCGCAACGGCACTTCATCCGCCACCACCAACTCTTCTCCGTCATTTCGTAGTCCCAGGTAATCTCTTCTCCGACCGCGATCGGACGCATGGCTACGATGTCGAACAGGTTCTTGATTCCGCAATTGGGATCGCAGGAGTGATTGATCCAGCGGGCGATTCCGATCGAGTCGCGCCACTTCTCCTCGTCGAACTGAATCGCGTGACTCAATAGATCCGGCGTCCAATCCTCGAAGCTCTCATCGAGGACGGGCCCGTCGAACGAGGCGACGCGCTCGCCCTTGCGAATGGGCTTCGCCGCGAAAACCGCGCGGCCGTAGCGTCGAGTTCGGCGGACGACGGCTTTTGGATTGTCGCGGGATTTTCGCATGCGCCATTTTGGCCGAGCCTTGACCTCCGGGTCAACTTGGCGCTTTAGTCCCATCATGCGAATCTGGATTTTCATCGTTACCGCCGGCGTACTCGCGCTCCTCGCGGGCCTTGCTCCGCGAGTTCCGCAAGATCCGGCCTATCATCTCTTCGCCGACACGCGCGCGCTCTTTGGCGTGCCCAATTTCTGGGACGTGACTTCGAACCTTTCGTTCCTCGCCGCGGCCGCGCTCGGCTGGCGTAGATGGCGCGAACCTTCGTTCGCCGTATTTCTCCTCGGGGTGGCGCTCACCGCTTTCGGCTCCGCTTACTATCACCTTGAGCCCACGACCGAGCGCCTCTTTTGGGACCGCTTGCCGATGACGATCGCCTTCATGGGATTGCTTACGTACTTCATCGAGGAGCGCATCACCCACAAGCGTGCGTACGTCTTGCTCGCCGTGCTCGTCCTACTCGGTCTTGCCAGTGTCTATTACTGGCGGATGACCGAGGTCGAGGGGCGCGGCGACCTCAGGCCCTACGCGTTCATTCAGTTCGGGGCGATCCTTCTCTCGCTTCTGATCTTCGTCCTATTTCCCGGAAGGAGCCCGTCCGCGAAATCGTGGCGTACGCTCTTCGCGGCGTACATCGTCGCCAAAATCGCGGAAGTGTTCGACGCGCGCGTCTTCGAGCTCTCGGGCGAGTGGATCAGCGGGCATACGCTGAAGCACCTTTTCGCGGGCCTCGGGTGCGCGGCCTTCATTTGGTGGAATCGCGATCCCGTAAAAGCACAAACGCGGCCTTAGGGGCCGCGTTCGTAGATTCGCTGATGGATCTTGACGAGACTATTCGACGTCCGCGTCGGGATCGGGAGCGCCCTCATTGATCGCCGGCGAAGCGCCGCCCGGAGGAGGCTCAGTAACACCGGCGGGAGGCGTGCCGGCGGCAGGCGCGCAGTTGTTCGTGCCGGCCGCGGCGTTCATCGCCGCCATTTTCTCCATGATGATCTCGCACTCGAGGCAGAACAAAGCCTGGAGGTCGGGATTTTTATCCGTACACCAATTCGTCACGAGTGCCTGAGTGTCTGCGACGAGCTTATTCCACTCTTCCTGAATCGGAAGACCCTGGAACGAGAACGGATCGCACTTGTTCGGCACGATGCCGGGCAAGCCCTCGACGATCTCGCCGGCCACAGGTTGTCCCTGGGCGTTTTTGCGCGGCTCGCCTCTCATCATGCGTGCATATTCGTCGTTGCAACGCTTGGTGAGCGGGAGCGTTCCATCGGCCTCGCGCGCTTTGCTCACGCAGAACATCATCGGAACCTGTTTCTTCGCGCCGCCGATCGTCTGCTCGGTCGACATACAGAACGCAACCGGGTTACACATCGCGCGGTTCGCCGCGCATTTCGGCTGGTTGTCGCCGAAGCGCTCGAGGTACGGAAGGGCACTGATCGATCGACACGTACCCGATGCCTTCGATCGATCCGGATATCTCTGCAGGAAGCCGCCGGCGATGCAAATCCGATCGTCGTCGCGCCCGTTTGAGCGGAAACGAGTGATCGCTTCGGTTTTCTGCTGGGCCGTCAGCGATTTACATGCAAGAACGGGCGGCGTGCAGGCGCCCGTTCCGGCCGCCGCAGGAGTTCCGCCGTCGATTTCTGTGCCTTCGCCCGGTACGGGCGCGCCGATCGCCGAGCTCGTACCCACACCCGTCGCGGCCGGGTCCGTAACCACGCCATCGCCACCTTCTGCCGCAGCCGTTGCAGGAGGCGTCGCCGCGGGATCGGGGGTCACGCCCGAGGTGCCCACGCTTGCCACATCGACGCTCACGCCGCTGCCGCCCTTCACGAGCGCGGTCTGTGCGTCGGTCAGGTCGCCCGCAAACGTGTTCGCCTCGAGCCGTTGGCCGTTCAAAACCGCCGCTTGGCGCTCGGGGCTTAACAAAGCCCAAGAAGCATTGGGCACGCACGCGCGCTGGACCTGAATCCAAGCGCCGCCACCGCCCGCGCTGTTCTCTGAGTGCATGACCTCTTTGAATCCTAGGTTCGTCGGGCAGAACTCGCCCGACGCGGTTCCGGGCGCGGACCACTGGGTCGTACCCGTCGAGTTCAGCAGGTAACAGGTACCCGCCCAAACGTTGAATTCCAGCCCGGTTCCGCAGGTCCAACCGGAGCCCACGTGTTGGGGATAAGCTTTCGCGTAGCGAGTGACGTCGGCAAGGCGCAGCTGCGCGGCCGTGGCCGACGTTCTCCACGAGCCCGGCTCGGCGTGCGCTTCAGGCATCACGCTCATCCACTGCATCAAGAGCGCGATCTGCTCTTTGAGTTCCTCGAACTTGCGGTTGTCCGCGACTTCGTATTGCCTTTGCGTGCCTTCCAGATAAATCAGGAGCGCGCGCATGTCCTGGATGTATTTCGCGCGTTTCGCTTTGGAAAGCTTCGCGACTTGCGTGTACGTGAGAAGGCGAATTTGGAACTTGCCTTTCCGTTTCGCCGCGTGCTTCGCGACCTTCTTCTTGACCACTTTTGCCGGGGCCTTCTTCGCGGCTGTCGCCGCTTTCGCATCTTTCGCAAGGGCCGGGCTCATACTGAAGCAGGCCGCGAGGACGAAGCCGATCATTAAGCGCATTGTGAGAATCCTCCTGATATCCTTATAGTCAGTGTAGAAGACCAAACCGCGAACGCCTATTCGACCAACGTCATGATTCGAGCGCAATTATCGGCCTCCCGGACTCATGTGCAGTGCCCGCGCCAGCTTAAAAGACGCCAATTTGTCCTCGCCGTTGAAAAGTTAGACATATGGTGTTCGGGGTGGTCACTCCGCAACCCCTCGAAATCCCTGGTTATCCGCGACCTTTTGTTCCGGGACTCGGGATTGCTCAAGCGACGGGTGAGGGCAAACCGATGAACATCGCGACCGAAATTTTCTCCCTACGCGGCTATGTACTGATGGTCGTCTTGTATTTTAGCACTTCCGCCCTCGTTCAACTTGTCTCCTAAGATCAAATCTGATTGATTCCCGTTCATGTCCCAAGCTGCATCCGCGATCGTGCGCGCCCGTGACGTTCGCAAATCTTTCGGAAAATTCGAAGCCGTCGCGGGGGTCACGCTAAACGTCCAGCGCGGTGAGTGCTTTGGTTTACTCGGTCCGAACGGCGCCGGGAAGTCGACGCTCATCAACCTCATATACGGAGCGGCTCGCAGAAACGCCGGTGAGTTGGAGGTTTTCGGCCTTGACCCGGACCGCGACGCGCGCGGAATCAAGAAAAGACTCGGAGTCGTGACACAGGACAACGCCCTCGACGAGGGACTCACCGTTCGCGAGAACATGGAGCTCTACGCGAGCTTCGTGAACGTGCCCGGTCACGAGCGTAAATCGCGCGTACGCGCGCTGCTTGAGTTCATGCAGCTCGCGCATAAAGAAAACGACAACATCCGCTTCTTGAGCGGGGGCATGAAGCGCCGGCTCGTATTCGTCCGCGCGCTTCTAGGAAATCCCGAGCTCGTGATCCTCGATGAGCCGACCACGGGGCTGGACCCGGCCGTGCGCCACCTGCTGTGGGGAAAAGTGAATCAGCTCAAGAGCGAGGGAAAAACGGTCCTCCTGACCACGCACTACATGCACGAAGCGGAAGTTCTTTGTGACCGACTCGTGATTATGAATAAGGGCCAGGTGATCGCCGAAGGCACGCCGAACGCGCTTCGCGAAGAGCACACGCCCGGCTACGTCGCCGCCTTCGACAAAGGGGAAGGCACCGCCCTCCAAGACGCCGCCCGCGGGCAAGGGTTCGCGCTGAGCGAGGACAGCTCGGGACTTTACGTTCGCGCGCCGGAGCTCGCGATGCTCTTGAGGCTTCAGGACGAGCAAAAACGGAACGCGCTTCAACTTCGCCCCTCGAACCTCGAGGACGTTTTTTTGAAACTCACCGGACAGGAGCTCAGCGCCGATGCTTGAGACCTTGAAACTCAGCTTCCACATCGTGCGCCGCAATTGGTGGGTCTACCGCAAAGACTTCGTCGCGAATATCTCGCCGACGTTGAGCGATCCGGCGTTCATGATTCTCTCTCTCGGCGTGGGGCTTGGAACGTTCGTCGCCGACGTGCAGGGGCGGAGCTACCTCGCCTACCTCGCTCCGGGTCTCGCGGTCTCCACCGCGCTCTTTACCGCGTTCTTCGAAACAAGCTACGGCTTTTACATTCGCATGACGTTCGAGAATATCTTCAAGGCCATGTTGACAACGCCGATCGGAACCCGCGAGCTGATTCTCGGCGAGTTCATCTGGGTCGGATTGAAATCCGCGATCATGGTTACCGGCGTGAGCGTCGTCCTATTCGGGTTCGGCCTCTTTAAGAATCCCGCGAATCTCGCGCTTGTTCCGCTGATCGGGATTCTCGTCGGCCTTCCGCTCGGCGCGCTCGGCTTGCTCTCGACGTGCTTCGTGCGCAACATCAATCAGTTTCAAACGGTTTACTCGTTCTTGATCTCGCCGCTTTATTTCTTCTCGGGAATTTTCTTTCCCCTCGATCAAATGCCCGTCTGGGTCCAGTTCGCGGCGAAGCTTCTTCCGCTCTATCACGGCGTGATGCTGAGCCAAGCGCTCTTTTGGGACGAGAACCTCGCGCAAGCCTTCAGCATTCACGCGCCGATTCTCATCGTTTACTCCGCGGCACTGCTCGCGTTCGGCTATTCGAGCATCAAAAAGAAGCTCCAAACTTAGGGCCAGACGCGACAGTTCCAGCCTCACATTGTTCAGCAAATAGAATATTCTATTAGTCATGAGCAGCGACAAGCCGGCAAATGTTCCAACCGTGAATCTCTTCATGAGCCAAGTGCTCTTCACGCTCGAAGACAATCTGAGTCTCGCGGACACGGCGCAGTTCTTCGCTTCTCAAAAGCTCACGACCGTGCCCGTATTGAACAAAAAGGGCGAGATCGTCGGCGTGCTTACGGATTTCCAGCTCTTGCGATTCCTGTTGCGCTCGAAGGGCACGGCGAAGGAAACGACGATCGCCGCGTTCGGCGATGAGCTCGATCCCGTCGTCACGATTCACGAGAAAGAATCGATCGTCAACGCGTTCCGCCTGATGATTCAATCGCCGAACCACCGAATCTACGCGGTTCATGACCATAAGCTGACGGGCGCGTTGAGCCCGAAAGATCTTCTGCTCTATATGGCCGGCGTGAACAAGGACTCGAGTCAGAACATCGACGATATCGTTCAGAAACAAATCGAATCGATCTTAAGAGAGTTGCACGACACCCGTCGTATGCTCTCGGATTACCAGCAGATGTATCACGACGCCCCTTACCTCATGCACTCGCTCGATCTGACCGGAACGATCGTGGCGGCCAATCGCATGCTGCACTTCGTGCTCGGCTACGAGGACGGCGAGCTTATCGGCAAATCGATTCGCGAGCTCTACCCGCCCGAGAACCACAAAAAAGCCCTCAAGGGCTTGGACACCGTTCGCGCGCTCGGCTTTCATCCGCTCGTGAACGTGACGATGGTGAAGAAGGACGGCGACGTGATTCGCGCCGATATCGCGACAACGCTGAAGAAGAACTCGAAGGGCGAGGCCGAGGGCACGATCACCGTCGGGCGCTTAAGCGACTCGTACCGCATGCTCGATTTCCTGCAGAAGGCGGCGTCCGAGCACGCCAAAGCTTCGGCCGCGCCTTCCAAGCCCGCGACCAAAACCCGCAAGAACGCGGGCTGAGCTATTTCAGAGAGTATTTTACGTAGACCGTGACCGAAAGCCCCTGGGCTTTCGCTTCCACGCCGGGCGGCGAGGATTTTGACATCGCGTCCATGGCGTACACCGCGCCCGCCATGGGCCGGGGCCCTTCCGCGGGAACAAGTTTGTACTCTTCCAGTGTCAGAACCTCGCCGATCGAAGCGCCACCCGCCTTGGCCATGCGATCGGCCTTCATGCGCGCGTTCTTCACGGCGTCCTCCAGACAGCTTTCCATCTCTCCCCGGGACTTCGCGACCGACAGAAAGGTATTGAGGCCGCCCGCGTTTTGAATTCCCAGTTTCGTCGCGAGCGCGATGACGTCACCCATGCGCGAGATTTCGGACGTTTCGACCTCGAGACCCATCTGGGCGACGAACCCCTTGCGCTTGGGGCGCCCGCTGTCGTACTCGATGATCGGCTGAACGGAATACTGCGCGGTCTGCAGCTTCAAGTCCGCGAGCTTCATCTTTTTCACTTCCGCGCGCAGCTTTTCATAGAGCTTTGTCGCCTTTTCGGCGGCTTCGGAGGCGCCATTTTCGCGCGACTCGCTCGTCAACAGAACGCTCGCGCGATCGGGCGCGACTTCGCGCGAACAGTTGCCGGTCACCGACACGCTTTTCTCCGCGGCGCTCGCCTGAACTGCGAGCGCGAGAAGCATCCATTTCATAGTCGGTTCTCCTTAGTGAGCGCGGCCGCCGTCGGCGGGCGAGTCGGACTCATCGGTCCACTGGAAGTCGGGGCTCAATGCCATTTGCTGCATAAAAATATCGGCCGACGTTTCCTTGTAGGTGTTCACGCCATACGCGTACATGAAGCTTCCGTCGCGCAGACGCGTGATCACGCGATCGATCCACGCGAAGGGAACGGCGGGGCATCCCCAGCTCAATCCCTGCTCGTCCTTGCCATCCTTCACGTAGCTTGCGGGGTGCAGTACAATGGCGCGCTTACGAACGTTCGAGTTCGTGCTCTCCAGGCCGTCCATGCGCATCGAAGCGCCCCACTTGCCGACGTATCTTTCTTGAATCAGATACGAGCCGAGCGAAGACATTCGCGAATCCGGAATGTTCGAGAAGTACTGAGCGTTTCCGTCCCCATCGGGATCGGAGCCCTCGCCGTGCGCGGTATGAATCGCGTCCACTTTTCCGGTCTTGCGATTCACGATGTACATGCGCTTCGCACCCGAGTGCTGAGAAAAGTCGATCATCGTGATGTAGGCGTCGTTCTTCACTTGAGCTTTGAACTGATCGAACTTGAGAAACGCGGTCGTCGCGACTTTCGTCGGCACGCCTTGCTGAACGACGGAATCAAGGAGCGTCTTCACACGTGGATTGTCGTCAACGAGGGTTTGCATGAAGCCCGTTTCGTCGAGCTCGGGATTGATCGGCTCGAACGCCACCGGGTTCTGATTTTCGGCGCACGCGCACAGCCAAGTGACCATGCCGGCAACGACCGCGGTTCTGGTCCAATTCGCTAGTCGACTCATAAGACCCTTCCCTAGGACTTGATGTTTGTTAGCGACACTATTTAGATGTATGTATATGCGAGGATACAACAGCCGCGCCGCGCACAGGGGATCCGAATCTCCGGAAGATGGTAAATAATGACCAAAGTCCAGTTACCGAGAGATACTTATCGCATGATTCGCTGGATCCTTTGTCTGGCCTTCGTCTCCGGCTGCGCGAGCTCGCCGCGCGCGCACGATTCCGCGCTCGTGTTGATGACCGACTTCGGTACGGCCGACGGAGCGGTCAGCGCGATGAAGGGCGTCGCCTTCGGTGTCGATTCGTCGTTGAAGGTGAGCGATCTCACGCACGCGGTTCCGCCTTACAACATCTGGGAGGCCGCCTACCGGCTCGAGCAAACGTTCGCGTACTGGCCGGTGGGCACCGTGTTCGTAACGGTTGTCGATCCGGGTGTCGGCACGAGCCGCAAGTCCGTGATCGCGCGCGCGAAAAGCGGACACTTTTTCGTCGGCCCCGACAACGGGCTGCTCACGCTCATCGCCGATCTCGTCGGGATCGACGAAGTTCGCGAGATTTCCGAGGCCGATCATCGCCGCAAAGGCTCCGAGCATTCGTACACCTTTCACGGTCGCGACGTTTACGTTCACGCCGGGGCGAAGCTCGCCGCGGGAAAGATGGCCTTCGAGCAAGTCGGCCCCTCGCGCGGAACCGAGGTCGTTCGCCTCGCCTACGCCCGCCCCGAGCGTCGCGGGGATGACTATTCCGGGATGATTCCGGTTCTCGATCCGAACTTTGGCAACGTGTGGACGAACATTCCGAAGGCGCTCATCGGCGGAACGCCGAAGCGGTTCCACGTCACGATCCTTAAGGGCAAGCGAAAGGTGTACGAGGGCGAGATTCCCTTCGCGGACACGTTCGGCGCGGTGCCGGAGGGTCGGCCTCTCGCCTACTACAACAGTTTGATGAATCTGTCGTTCGCGCTGAATCAGGCCAGCTTTGCGGGCCGCCACCGTATCGGCTCCGGTCCGGACTGGACAGTGCGCGTCCGCGCCAGGTAAGGATAGGGTTATGGAAGAAAATGTGTGGAGAAAGTGTAGCTCGTGCAAGAAGAACATCGCGCTTGGATCGCGTTACTACACCTGCAGCGTCTCGACGTGCAACGGTCAGCGCACGGGCTACGTTTTTTGCAGCGTCGGTTGTTTCGAGGTTCATTTGCCGAGCGCGCGCCACAAGGACGCGGCGGCGATCGAGAACAAGGCTCCGATGACCGCGGCGCCGGCACAGGCTGCGGCCACGGGTGGACGGGAACCCACGCGCAAAATCATTTCGTCGCCCACTCCTGCGGGTGCGAGTAAGTCCGGAGCTCCCCGCGAAGTTTTGATCATCGCCTCACGATTGAAAGAATTCGTTCAGGCGCGGGCGGACATGAATACTTCCGCGCAGGTGATCGATATCTTGTCGGATTACGTTCGTATCTTGTGTGATCGTGCGATTGATAATGCGCGCGCGGATGGGCGGAAGACTTTGATGGATCGGGATTTTACGTTTCTGAAGAATCAGTAGTCGGTTTGCAGTCCCGGCGCCGGTTGCCAGTTCCGCAGCGGAAGTACTCAGATTATATTTGATCTGAGAAGAGATTGCCGTCAGGTGACGGCGTTGACCAGGTTGCCCGCTCCCGAATTCCGCTACCCGTCCCTGACTCCGGACTCCCGCCCCCTGAACCCCGGCTTATAAAACGCCGCCATCCCAAACTCGCCGCTCAAATAGTCCGCCGAGTTCGAAAGCCCCCACTTCACAAGCGCTCGAACGATCGGACTCATCGACTCTCCCCTCGCAGTCAGCGCGTAACTCACCTGCGGCGGCGTCGTCATCCTCACGCTCCGCCGGATCAAGCCGTCCGCCTCGAGCTCCCTCACCGCCAATGAAAAAGCCGTCGGGCTGATCCCCGGCATTCGCGACTTCAGCTTCCCGCTCCGCTGGGAACCCTTACGCAACAACCACAGCACAATCACTTTCCACTTTCCCGAAATCAGCGAGAGCGTAAGCTCTCCCG
>CAYPFC010000055.1:0-14614 GCA_964409815.1 uncultured Pseudobdellovibrionaceae bacterium | reverse complement strand
AGCTTGGACGCCGTCGACATGCTCGTTTACATAGAAGAAACTCTGGGCGTGAAAGTCGAGGGCGAGCGCCTGGCGCAAGTGAAGACGCTCGAGGACGTGTATCAGCTAGCTTTTGAATCCAGTGGCCGGGCTCGCCAATTGGACGCGCAAGGTGGCCAGTAACTTTTCGGTTCCGGCTTCTTTCCACTCCGCCTGCCATTCTTTTTCAGCCAAAGGCGTAAGCTCCAAGCGCACCGGCAATTCCGGCGTGATCGGGGCCATGAATTTCGCGGCGGCAAGATTCTGGATATAAACGTTTTGATCTTTAAGAACGCCTCTTAGAAAATGCAAGGTCGCATCGACGATGCCGACCGCGGGAAAAATGGGAAGGCCGGGAAAATGACCATCGAGCAAAGGAAACTCTTTCGGAAGCGTCCACACCGTATGGTACGGCGGCCCTTCCTCGCAGGCTTCCTTCGAGCACAGGTCTTTGAAAAACTCGGCTTCGTTAAACATCCGGTAAAGGGTAGCCGCTAATATGGCCTGGATCAACGCCTATGCATGCACGACGGCGGCTGGCGAATCCGTGGATTCACTCTGGTCCGCGTTGATGGAGGGTCGCGTTCTGCGCGGGCCGGGTCGGATGCCGGGAGAGCGCGGCGCGAGCGTACTTCAGTTCTTGGTGCGCCGATTGGTCGGAGTTCTGCCTCGGCGTCCGATCGGTTCCTACGGCGTGATCCTGGCTTCGACCAAAGGATGCTCGTGGGATTTTATCTCGGACGGCCCGGGCACTTCGGATCCATTGACTCCCGTATTGAACGAGTTTCTGAGAGCGGCGGAGTTGTCGCCGGCACGCGCGCTCTGCGTGAGCAACGCGTGCTCGTCGGGACTCGCGGCCCTGGAGCTCGGGCGGATGTGGCTCGCGCAAGGCTTGGACGAAGTCCTCGTGATCGCGGCGGACGCCGTGACTCCCTTCGTGGAAAAGGGTTTCGGCGCTTTGAACTTGATCACCCAGGACGCGCCCAGGCCATTCGCCCGCGGGCGCAGCGGATTTTTTCTGGGCGAAGCCGCCGCCGCGATTTGGATTTCGAAGCGGCGCGAAGGATTTTACCTGCACCCGGTCGGCATGGACTCGGAAGGCTACGCGGTCGCCAGGCCCTCGCATTCGGGCGAGAGCCTGGTGCGCGCCGGTCGCGGCTTCGCGCGACCCGATCTGATTCTCGCGCACGGAACCGGCACCGAAATCAACGACGCGACCGAGGATCTCGCCTTCAACAAATTGTTTCCCGAGGGCACGCCGCCCATTACCGGAAGCAAATGGTGCGTCGGTCACACGCTGGCCGCGAGCGCCGCGATCGACACGATTCTCGCCTGCGAGATTCTGCGCCGTCGAGAGTGCTTCGGACTCATGTCGACCGCCGAGGTGGATCCGTCCTTCAGAGGTCATTACCGACTGGTCCCGGGAGCAGTCGAATATAGAAAAGTACTGATCTCATCCTTAGGTTTTGGCGGCGCGCACGCGATGGCGATGGTTTCCGATGAGCCTGAGGAAGGAGCTCGCGCATGAAGCACTTTTCCTTCAAGTACGATTATCCGACCAAGACCCAACCCGAGTGGGCGCCGCAGGTCGAGCGTTGGTACCAACTCGACGCGGCCGCCTACGGGCTGACCGAGCTCTACTGGCGGCACCGCGCGGAGCTCCGCCCTCTTCCCGATCAGATTTTCCTGGCCAGTCCCGGCGCCTCGAACCTGACCGACTGGCAATTCGCGAGCGGCCCGCCGAGCCCCTCCAAATTCGTCCACACGCTTCCCAATATTCGCTCGGCGCCTTTGCTCCAGGTCATGAAATGGAGCGGCCGCGTGTTTTGCATCCAAAAGGATCCGTCGACGATCGTGGCCGCGATCCACGAGGCCAGCCACGTGGGCGGACGCTCATGGGTGGTCAGCGCGTTCGGCTCAGCGGATGCGGGTTTTGAGGCGCATATCTTCGTTTTGGACGAGACACCACGCCGCAAAACTGTAGACGACCCCTCCCTGCATGATAAAACTTGGCTAAATGATCATTGACGGCGTCAATTTGCGATTGAGTGCGCTGCTCGACTGGAGCTTCCAGCGCGAGCGCGGTCAGGTGGAGGTTCCGCCCGAGGCCTTCGAGCGCGTCGGGCGCACGCACCAAGCGCTGCTCGGTTTGCTCGAAAGCAAGATTCCCATTTACGGCGTAACGACCGGATTCGGCGACAGCGGATACCGCACGATCTCGTTTCATCAGAGCGAACAGCTTCAAAAAAATCTGGTTTCGTATTTATTGTGCGGATCGGGTCCGGTTCTCGCGCCGGAGGTTTCGCGCGCGATCGTCGCGATCCGTTTGAATTCGATGTGCCGCGGTCTTTCGGGCGTGTCGACGGCCTTGGTGGAGCGCCTGCGCCTGCACTTGCAGAATGACTGGCTCCCCGTGATTCCGCGCGAGGGCTCTTTGGGCGCGTCGGGAGATCTGGTGCCTCTCGCTTATTTAGCAGAGAATATTCAAGGTCGCGGCCGCGTCTATTGCGGCGGCGAGACGCGCGAGATGGCCGACGTCTTGCGCGAAAGCGGCGTCGAGCCCTATGTCTTGAAAGCAAAGGAAGGCCTCGCTCTGGTGAACGGAACGTCGGCGATGGCCGGGCTGTTCGCGGTAAACTTGAGTCACGCGCGGTTTTTGGTCGAGCGCCTGTGCGTGAATACCGCGTGGCTGTGTCTGGCGCTCGGCGGGCGCACCGAAGCGTTCGGCGCGCTGGTGAACGAGTCGGCGAAGACCAGCGAAGGTCAGAGTGAAATCGCCGGGCGCGTGCGCGAGTTGCTCGAGGCCGAAGGCTATACGTCGAAACCTTTAAACGAAATTCGAATCGAAGATTCGCAAACGCGAGAATGGGTGCAGGATCGCTATTCTTTAAGGTGCGTGCCGCAGATCCTCGGGCCCGTCGTCGAAACTTTGGATCTTCTTGAGCGCTGGCTTGAGCGCGAGATCAACTCGGCCTCGGACAACCCGCTGCTCGACGGCGAAACGCTCGCCTCGGGCGGAAATTTCTATGGCGGTTACCTGAGCCAGGGCATGGATTACTTGAAAATCTCGCTCGCGCACATGGCGGATCTGATCGATCGTCAAGTGGCGTACATCATCGACGAAAAATCGAATCGCGGTTTGCCCGCGAACCTCGCAAATTGGAACGGCCTCCGTGAAGAGGAGCGCCACTTGCATCACGGCCTGAAAGGCTTGCATCAGTCGGTCTCGGCGATCGCGAGCGAGGTTCTGCAGCGCGCGACCCCGGGCGGGATTTTCTCGCGCTCGAGCGAGTCGCACAACCAGGACAAAGTCAGCCTCGGCATGAGCGCCGCGGTTCAATGCTCGGAGATGCTCGAGCCTTTGTACACGCTGACGACTTTGCAGTCGGTGGTTCTGGCGCAGGCGTTGGATCTTCGCGGCGTTCGCTTGAAAGGCCGTAAGTCCATGGACGCCTACATGACCGTGCGCAAATCGGTTCCGTTCGTCGATCGCGATCAGGCTCTGGGGGATCGCTTAAGCGTATTGAGAGGGGCTTTGAAGGACTTGTCCTTCAAGGGGGAATAAAAGTGGTTCAGAAGTACGACGTGGTGATCGTGGGCGGAGGGCCCGGCGGTAGCATGGCCGCGACCGTGCTCGCGCAAGCCGGAAGAAAAGTGGCCATCATCGAGCGCGAAACCTACCCGCGCTTTCACATCGGCGAAAGCTTGCTCCCGGCCTCGATGCCGCTTCTGAAAGAGACCGGCTTTTATAAGGTCTTGGATTCCGGAAAGTACATTCGCAAGTACGGCGCGCGCTTCGTCGATTACCGCAACGACGACGAAGTGTACTTCGGTTTCGCCGACGGCCTGAACGCCGAGATCCCGATGGCGTTCGAGGTCGAGCGCTCCGAATTCGACAAAGACATTCTGGACTACGCCGTGAAGTGCGGCGCCGATCTTTACCAGCCCGAAACCGTCGTCGAGTTCGACGTATCGCCGACGGGCGTTCGCCTGCAAACGGACAAGCACCGTTTCGAAGCCGAGTACATGATGGACGTCACCGGTCGCGACTCGCTCATCGGCAAGCGCATGAAGATGCGCCAGGTGAACGCCGACTTGAACAACGTGGCCGTGTTCGCGCACTATAAGGGCGTCAAGCGCGCGGAAGGCCTCCGCGAGGGCGACATCACCATCGGCTTGCTGCCGAATCGCGCGTGGACGTGGATCATTCCGTTCAAGGGCGAGGTCACGTCCGTCGGCGTGGTCGCGAGCGCGAAGTTCGTCGGAACGCCCGATTTGCAAGCGTACCTGAAAGAAAACCTGATGAAGAGCGCGAAAGTCGCCGACGACATGAAGAACGCCGTTCAAGTCGGAAACTTCCACTCGATCGGCAACTACTCGCACACCTGCGAGAAATTCTTCGGCGAGCGCTGGATCTGCTCGGGAGACGCGGCCGTGTTCCTCGATCCGATTTTCTCAAGCGGCGTGCACATGTCGATGTCGTCGAGCAAGTTCGCGGCCCAGACCCTGCTGCGCGCGTGGGACGGCAAACGTCCGCTGACGGACGCCGATCTTGGCGCGCCTTATGAGGCGAAGGTGCGCCTGGGCGCCGGCCGCTTCAAAAACCTGATCTTGATGTTTTATGAGGGCCATTTTGTCGAGCGGATGAAGAAGACTTTGGTGCGCGAGAACATGCGCAAAGGCTTTACGTCCGCGGTCGCGGGCGACGTGTGGAACGAGGACAACTTCTTGTTCCAGAAGAACGTCCTATGATCGTGCGCGTTTGGAAGGGTTACCATGGAGGGAATCTTTCGGAGCTCATCGCGAAAGCGTGGGACCGCGAAGAGCTTTTAATTCTGTGCCCCCCGTTGCTGCAGGACTTTTCGTTTCTTTCGGCGCTGCCCGAGGGCGAATTGCGCATCGAGGGCCTCTGGACCTCGTCCGAACGCGAGCTCCTCGAGAAAATCCGCCGCACGCGCATGGATCTTCCCTTCAAGCCGGTCCTCGGCGTGTTCACTTCCGGAACGCTGAGCACGTCGCCGCGTTTGGTTTTGTATTCCAAAGAGAACGTTCTCGCTTCGCTCGAGGCGATCTTCGGGTTGTTCGATAAGAAGCGCATCGCCCACGTGTACTGTTATCCGCAGGCGTTTCACACGTTCGGACTGACTCTCGGGTACGTCGCCTCTCACGTTTATGGTTGGCGGCTGCACACGCCGCAAGGCAAGTACCAGCGCGCTTCGCACGAGCAGCGCCTGGCTTTGCGGGAAGAGGACGTGCTCACGCTTGGAACGCCGACGCACTTTTTCGATTTGATGACTCACGTTCGCGAAACGGTTATGCCGATCGCGCCGAGCTACAGCTGCATCATGGGCGGCGCGAGCGTTTCGCGGGAGCTTTGGCATCGGGTGCGGCGCGAGCTTTTGATCGAGGCGCCGAGCATCGGCTACGGCTGTACGGAGGCGTCTCCGGGAATCACGCATTTGAATCCTGGTGTCGAACCCCAGCGTAACGACGAGATCGGCGTGCCGCTCGGGTCGATTCGCTCAGTGGTCACGCGCGAGGGCGTGCAGATCGATGGCCGCGCGCTCTGCTCGGCGATTATTCAAAACGGCGGGGTCGAGTACCCGCGCCGCTTGACGATTCGCGATCGCGTGGAGGTGACGCCGGAGGGACGCTGGATTTACGGCGGTCGTTTGGATCTGACTTTGAATCGCGGCGGCCACAAGTACTCGCTCGAGGAAATCGAAAAGGTGCTGCATGAGAAGCTCGGTGTGGGCGTCGTGGCGACGGCGGTTCGAGATACGCGTCTGGGCGAGGCCTCCGGCCTCGCGCTGATGACGATTCAGGATCAGGAAAGATGGTACAACCGTGCCGCGTCCGCGCTCATGGAGGCCTACGGATTGCGTTTAGTGCGTGAACGTGTGACCTTTATGAGCGACTTCCCGCTGAACGAGTGCTCGAAGCTCGACCGGCGCGCGGTGAGCAAAGCGTTTTCGGTGGAGCTATGAGAAACGTCGATTTTCAAAAAATTCTGCCCTACTCTCCCCACCGTCCGCCGATGGTGTGGATCGACGCGGTCACCGAGTACGGCGCGACGGCCGGCGAGTGCGTGGTGCGCGTGAAGAAGGACGCGCTCTACATGGATCCCGATGGTTTGCGTCCATCGGCGTGCATCGAGTTCATCGCGCAGGCTTACGGGTACATGTCGATCGCGTACCGGATTTATGAATCGCAGCCGAACGCGAAGCCCCTGAAGCGCGCGTTCCTGGCGTCGATCAAGGACGCGCGCACATGCTCGCCCGAGCGTCTGCACGACGTGCGTGAGGGCGACGAGCTGAAAGTTAAGATTTCTGGAGTTCGCATGCTCGGGCCGATCACGTTGTTCAACGGTCAGGTCATTCGCGGGGATGAATTGCTTTGTACCGCGCAGATGAAGGTGTTTTCGGAGTTTGTTTGATATTTGGAATATGCTATTTTACGTACCGCAGACGCAAACTCGTGATCTTTTCCTGAATGTCTTTTCTTAGCGCCGCGCCCGAACCATTCAGAAGATTTTTGTGATTCTTAAAGCCACCGTTCGTTGCGTACCAGAGAATCGTCTTACCTGATCGCATTTCCTTCTCAAATGAAGCCATCGCCCAGCTTAATGGAATCGGTATCTCGCCAAATCGCCAGCTGACATAAATCCAATCGCAAAAAATCTCTGGATACTTCTTTGCGAGCTCAACGTAAACCTGCATCTGAAGATCATTCGCAACCGCCTCATCGATCAGCAAGAATTCCGTATATAACTCCTCGTCTTCCAATAGCGCTATGCGTGTCTTATACATCGAGGCATGGTGTAATTCGTGAGCGATAAGTGGGATTAGCGATGGTAGCGACTCACTCGCATGATTTGAAAAAACAACTTCCAAGCTAAACTTGCCATTTAGAGCTCGGCTTAGGCGAGCTTTCGCCCCATAAAAATTCTGTATCTCATCTCGAAAAGCGGGACCAATTGTTGGGGGGAGCAATACCGGATCTTTAAGATTGAGAAGCCATTGCATTTTATTAAACCTGTCTGGTACTACTTCGTTGAATCTATCAATTAGCTCTTGCCTGTAGCCTTTCGGGTCTTCGACTTTGCTCTTTTGAGAAAAATATTTTAGCGAAGATCGCTTGAGGTTTGACTCAGGAATGTGAGATTTATTGACTTCTCCTGCAAATTGAATCAAGTCGGATTCATTTTCTGGGATAACCTTTCGTGAATAAAAATCTCTTAATGCCAATGCGAATTTAGACCCGCCGAACTTCTGAGATTTAATAATGCCAACGTTCGAAATTCTATCTCGCTCCCGTAACTCCAAAACCCCCAGCTTAGCCCCTCGACAAGCGGTTTTGACATCGCCCGTAGCATTAGTATAAAAGCAAAATAGATTAATGGTAATAAATAAAAATAGTTTAATAGATTTTATCAAAATATTCACCTCTAATGTTTTCTCTCCTCAGATTATCCATAAAGCCCCGGCATAGATTGAACAAGATTAATTAAATACTATTTCCCTGACCGCCGACTTCTTGGCCGTGGGTCCTACCACTTTCGGCTGTAACATCTCTCATGATTTCGTTGTCCAAAACCAAATTGGCGACAACTCTTTAAAGCCGAGTATTTTCGGCTTCAAGATCTTTCAATCTGCGCACGTCATTAACTTCCATGCCGCCGAATTTCGCTTTCCAGGCGCAAAGCGTGGCGTTCGAAATGCCAATCTCGCGACAAAGATCTTTTGTCTTCTCGCCGGCCGCTGCGCGGCCGAGCACCTTCACGATTTGCTCGTTGGTGAACCGTTTCTTCATGACTCACTCCTGCCCAATCGGGCTGCTATGACACGGAGCGAGTCAGGATGGAAGCTGTCTAAATTTTGGGGAGCCGGTCACTCTGAATAAGCTCGATGGCAGACTAAGCCCCTGGGTTAGATTTTCCAATTTGCCTATTCAAAAAATAGAAAGGTAGCAATCCAACTGCAAGGGAAGCTGCTCCAAAAGGTATTGGCATACACAGTTCAATGATGCCACCTAGATAATTCTGATAATTTCCATAAAAGTCGACGGCAGACGAAAGCCATGGATTGGCTAATTTCAATTGCGATGCAACTACAATCCAATTGATTCCAGGCGATTTCGGAAATTGTCCACTAAACAAAATGTTTAGTAAATCGATCAAAAAGCTAAACGATGCTAGTGTGAGAATCAATTTTGCAACTGGCTCGGATATGGGCTGATGCTCACGCATTTTACTTAAAAAGACTGAATAGATATACAGCCACAAAGAATATTGAATGAGCATCGACGCGCCCGATGCTACAAGCGATAGTTTATCCCAACTCCAAGAACTGAAATCCCCAAAGCCAATATACATAATCAGGAGGGTCAACTGAAAGAACCCCATCACTCCCAGGAAAGTGATAGATGTTCGTAGAGCAAATTTTAGATACACGCGCAAAGCCACGCAGCTTCTCCAGTCCTTATAGAATTATTCGCCAAGTCCAAATGGAACACAAGTTGGCCCCTCGCACCGTCGTGACGGTGGAGGATCTGGACTAAAGGGCGGCGGGAGCAGAGGTACAATTGGCGACTGATTTGGGTCTGACGCGCAATGATTCTGCTGCTCTCGCCTTCTTGATTCTCTGTTTATTTGGTCGAGCAAAATCTGCTCTATCAGCATCTGATAAGTTGAACCTCTGGTGCCACCGTCCCTCTGTAGACCATCTGAATCCGTGAAGTTGACTGGATCTTGGAGCACATACCCATAAAGGTTGGTATCGCCACCTTGGAAAAGAATGGGGTCCTTACTGATCCACGCGCCCGTTGCTGGATCGTAATCTCTCGCCCCGAATCTAACGAATTTCGTATCAGGGTCATAAAGACCACCCGCAAAGCCGAACGGCTGAAAGCCCGGGTTCGTATCCGTAATGATCTTTCCCCAATCATCGTATTCAATTCGCTGTTCGATCTGTCCGGTTTGCGAATTGACGACCATTCTTACCGAGCCACGCGGATCTTTGACAAAAATGTAGCGGCTTCCGTTAAAAACCATATAGTCGGGCACATTTGGGCTATCACCGTACACGAAATATTTCTTTATCTCATTCGTGCTCGGATCGATCTCAGCGGCAATTCGAAGATTATCCACGTAAAGGTACCAAGCTGTTATAGTACCGTTGAATTTGCGGATTGTTCTCCTTCCCAACGCATCCATCTCGTAGTTGATGATATCCGACGTGGGCAGAGTTACTTCGCGCATATGTTCTAGGTCGTCATACGCATAAGTCGTTACTCCCGTCTCACCTGAGAATTTGAACACTCGTGCGCCCTCGTTATTGTAATTTACGAGCACGGCTAAACCATCCCAATTTAATAGAGTGTCGTTCCGACGATAAGTAGCTGACGCCTCGCCGTCGGGAGTTCTGGTGTAAATTCTATTCCCATTATTGTCATATCGATATTCGTGGGAAGCCAATCTGGAAACTTCTGGCCTCTTCCCAATAAGCCTACCGTTTTGGTCATAGAAAAAGTAGGTGGCTTTGCCGCCTTCCTTTTGCCAAGCAACTCGCCCAAGCCTGTCGCGAAGATATTCTTGCTGGAAGAGTTTCCGCCCTGACTGAAGAAATTCGATACTTTTGAGCTCACCGTACTGACTATCGTATTGATAGCGGACTTCAGAGTTGTCGAGGCGGATGCTAAGTAACTCGCCGATAGAACCACGCGCGTACCGAGCCGATCCACTTCGCACAAGGAGTCCATCACGATCATAGGACATCGAACTTCCAACCGAACTTCCGGGAATACTGATCCCGCTTAGCCTATGCTCGTCGTCATATCTATAATCTATAGTATGCTCGAAGCTCGCATAACGCTGAATCTCACGCATTTTCAGTGGGCCAAGATAGCCGAACTCCAAATAAATTCCGTATCTCGAAGTGGCCACTAATGGCTGGCCATATATACTATCAAACTCGAAGTTATAATTTCCGTCCGGCGTCTGAATTTCAGCCAGCTCACCACTAGAATTGTAGTTGAAATAGACTCTTCGATCGTTCGCCCTCTTCTTTTCAATTAACTTCCGATCAAAGTTGTACTTGTAGTCAGTCGACCGGTATCCGCCTGTTAGATTTGAAGAATTACAGAAGGCCTACTTCCCCCTGCTGGCGGTGTAACGTCTGAAAATATATCAACTGAAGTGAACGCGTACCCCTTCGATTTGTCGACGGCAACCACGATAGTTTCGTAAGTGCCGGCGGGATAGCCCCCCACCGCCCAGGCCAAGCACTCCTCGAAAATCGCGCGAACTAGCGACTTTCCTTTAGCCAACTCCGCCCGAAAATTGCATAAATAGCCCTCATAAACGATTAGGACGAAATCCTTGAGATAACGCACTAAAATGCCCCTTCACACCGGCATTTTTTACGTACATAAACGCCCCAAGGCCTCTCGCCCCACAGTGAAAGTGAACGATGAACATTCGCGATAAAGCCTTTCGGATCCTCGGACTACTGGTCCTCGTATTGACCGTCCTCACCGCTTGCAGCGGGCTTCTTTACTTCAGTTTCGAGCGGGTGAGGGACCAGCAACGGTGGGTCACACACACGAACGAGGTTCTCTTCCGTCTCGAGCAAACCGTCCTCGCCCTCGTCAACATGGAGACCGGCCAACGCGGCTTTCTTCTGACCCATCAAGACCGCTTTCTTGAGCCCTACCGCCGAGGCTCCGTCGAGCTCAACGCCCACCTTGAGCACCTGGATCGCCTGGTCGCCGACAATCCCACACAGAAGACCGAGCTCGGCATACTCAAGGAGGAGATTTCCAAACGACGCGTGTTTCTCGATCAGCTCCTGGAGGCCGGTCGCGACCGCCGATTCGATTTCGCGCGCAGGGAGAAGGAGCTCTCCGAGGGACGCGCGCTCATGGAGATGGTCCGCGCCCAGGCCCTCAAAATGGAAGACACCGAGCGCGCCCTCCTTCGCGAGCGCGTGGAAAAGGCCGCGCGCAGCCAAACGCTCTTCTATTTCGCGCTGGCCGCCTCGATGATCATCAGCGTGCTCGCGGTTTCGTTCGCCTTCCGCCAGTTCTGGAAAAACAACGAGCGCATGGAAGCCGAATCGCGCGAGCGCGCCGCCACCGCCCGGCTCCGTGACGGACTCAACGTCGCCGCGAAGAGCGTGGCCGGCGATCTTTCGCTCGAAGAAACCGTCGCCAACGTCAGAAAATTCCTCACCGAGCAGGCCGGCGTACTCGCCGCGCGATTCTTCGCGTTCCGCGGCGGACGCCTCGAGCCCATTCGTCTTTCCGGAGACGGCGACCCCGCCGAAAACCATCCGCGCGCCCGCAGCCTCATCGACGAAAGCCTCACCCGCGGCGGTCTGTGGATCGTCGACGACGTGCCGGACGACTACTGGAAGATCTCGTCCGAGCTCGGCGGGGCGAGACCGCGTCAGCTCGCCTTCCTTCAGCTCTCGTTCCAGGGACGCCGCTTAGGTGTCATCGAGCTTGCCACGTTTCAGCCCATCGGCGCGGAAGCGCGCGAGCTCCTCGAGAAAAGCGCCGAAGTCATCGCGATCGGCGTAAACGCCGCCCAAGCGCGCGACGAACTGCAAGACCTTCTGGAGAAAACGCAATCTCAGGCCGAAGAGCTCGAAGCGCAACAAGAAGAGCTGCGTTCCTCGAACGAAGAGCTCGAGCAACAAGCCCGCGCGCTCGAAAGCCAGCAACAAGCCATGAACATCAAGAACCGCGAGCTCGAATCCACGCGCATGGATCTTGAGGCCAAAGCCCAGGAGCTCATGCGCTCAAGCCAATACAAATCGGACTTCCTCGCGAAGATGTCCCACGAGCTGCGCACGCCGCTCAACGGTTTGATGATCCTCTCCACATTGCTCATCGAGAACAAAGAAAAGAACCTCACCGACCAGCAGAAGCAATTCGCGCGCTCCATCCACAGCGCCGGTAACGACCTCTTGCTCTTGATCAACGACATTCTCGATCTCTCGAAGATCGAGGCGCGCAAGCTCACGATGCGGCCCGAGAAGTTCAACTTCGGCACGATGATCGAACAGATGCGCTTGGCCTTCGAGCCCCAGGCGAAATCGAAAAACCTCGACCTGCAGATCGCGGTGCCCAAGGAGGCGACGGGCCTCGAGCTCTTCACAGACCGCCTGCGCCTCGAGCAAGTGCTGCGCAACTTTCTTTCGAACGCGATCAAGTTCACCGACAAAGGATTCGTGCGGATCGAAGCGGTTCTTAAACGCGCCGGATCGCTCGTCGAAATCTCGGTCACCGACACCGGCATCGGCATCGCGCCGGAAAAACGCGAAGCCGTATTCGAAGCCTTCGAGCAGGCCGACGGCAGCGTCGGCCGCCGCTTCGGCGGAACGGGACTCGGCCTAACCATCGCGCGCGAGCTCGCGGCGCTTCTTGGCGGCGAGGTCAAGCTCGAGAGCGAGCTCGGCAAAGGTAGCCGCTTCACGCTCGCAATCCCCGTGACCCTTGAGGGCGCGATGATCGACGCGACTCCACACGTGCAAACGGTCGCCGCGAAAGAAAGGGCCGAGACCGAAGCGACGAGCAAAGCCGGCACGCTCGGACGAGAGGCCGAAAAGGCCCTGCGCGACCTTAAAAAGGGCGGGCGCTCGATCATGATCGTGGAAGACGACTTGAAGTTCCAAGAGTCCGTCGTCGAGGCCGCGAAACAATACGGCTTCCAACCCGTGGTCGCGGACAGCGGCGAGCTCGCGCTCGCCATCCTCGAGAAACACACGCCCGACGCCATCCTTCTGGACATCAAGCTCCCCGGCATCAGCGGTATGGGCCTGCTCGAGATGATCAAGCACCTCCCGCACCTTCGCCACATTCCCGTGCACATGATCTCGGCGCTCGATTATCAACACAACGCCCTTCGCATGGGGGCGCTCGGCTACCTCACGAAGCCCGTGACGATGGACAAAGTCCGCGCTGCGCTCGAGCGTGTCGAGAACATGCTCTCCAATCGCGTGCGCCACATCCTCCTTGTCGAGGACGACCAAACGCAGGCGCTCGGTATCGAGCAACTTGTTTCCGGAGACGACGTGAAGGTCACGACGTCAAGCTCGGGTCGCGACGCGATCTCGAAACTGAAGGAAGTCGGCTTCGATTGCATCGTCGTCGACTTAAACCTGCCCGACATGAGCGGCGTCGAGCTCCTTGACGAGTTCAACAAGATGGAGATTTCGCTCCCGCCGATCGTGATCTACACGGGTAAGGATCTCTCGAAAGAGGAAGAAACTCATCTCTATAAGTACTCCGAAAGCATCATCATCAAGGGCGCGCGCTCTCCCGAGCGCCTCCTTGACGAGGTCAACCTCTTCCTTCACCGCGTGGAATCCATGATTCCCGAGGACAAGCGCCAAATGCTCTCGCAACTTCGACTGCAAGATCAGAACTTCGAAGGAAAAACCGTCCTCCTGGTCGACGACGACCTTCGCAACGTGTTCGCGCTGACGAACGCGCTTGAGGCGAAGAACCTCAACGTGCGCATCGCCCGCGACGGCGTCGAGGCGCTCGAGCAGATAGAAAAACACGCCGACATCGACTTGGTCCTCATGGACATCATGATGCCCCGGATGGACGGATTCGAGGCGATGAAGCGCATCCGTAAGAGCGAGGATCGCCGGATCCGCGAGCTTCCGATCGTCGCGCTTACGGCGAAGGCGATGCGTGAGGACCACGAGAAGTGCATCGCCGCCGGCGCGAGCGATTACATCCCGAAACCCGTGCAACTCGACCATCTCACGACCATCCTTAAAGTTTGGCTGCCGGCGGGAGGCGTTTTCGCGTGAGTTATATCGATCCCGTGCAGAGACACCTCTTCCTCGAGGGGATTTTCCTCAGGTACGGGTACGACTTCCGTCAGTATTCCGAAGGCTCCTTGAACCGGCGCCTGGGCGCGATCCTGGCGTCTTGGAAGACCGACAGCCTGATTTCGGTTTTGGACGACGTATTGAAGTCGAAGGAGCATTTTCACGAGCTCCTGCCGCAGCTCACGATCAACTCGACCGAGTTTTTCCGTGACCCCCTGTTCTTCCGCTCGTTGCGCGAGAACGTGATCCCGGTGTTGAAGACTTATCCGAGCCTTCGCGTTTGGAGCGCGGGCTGCAGCAGCGGCGAAGAGGTCCTCAGCCTCGCGATCCTCCTCGACGAAGCCGGCTTGCTCGACCGCACCACGATCTACGCGACGGACGTCAGCCCCGCGATGATCAAGCGAGCCAAACAAGGCATCTTCGATTTTCCGGCGCTGCAATCGTTCGCGAAGAACTACGCGATCGCGAGCGGCTTTAAATCGCCGTCGGAGTACTACACGGCCGATTACGACCTCGTGCGCTTCAGCTCTCGCCTACTTGAAAACGTCGTGTTCTCGGCCCACAATCTCGCGACCGATTCCGCGTTCGTCGAGGCGCACCTGATCCTCTGCCGTAACGTTCTCATTTACTTCACGCGCGAGCTGCAAGACCGCGTCTTCCGCTTGTTCCGCGAGTCCCTTGCCAACGGCGGGTTCCTCGGAATCGGCAGCAAAGAGAGCATCCGCTTTTCGAGCTCAGGAGCATACTTC
>CAYPFC010000054.1:0-14743 GCA_964409815.1 uncultured Pseudobdellovibrionaceae bacterium | reverse complement strand
GGAACTTCGCTCGTGCGACCGAAATTCTGGGGGAGCTCGACACGCGGACAGAGAGCGAGTTCACGCGCGTGCGCGCCTTGTTCTGGCAGGCGAAGAGCTACGATGCGATGAAACAGCCCGAGGACGCGAAGCGGGTTTTGGAGCGTTTGATTTCGCTCGATCCCCTCGGTTACTACGGCTTGCTCGCGCACCGCCATCTCGGACTGGCGATTTCGTTCAAGCGCTCGCCCGCGAATACGGATCCGTCGGCGCTCGAGAGCCTGCCTTTGGATCTAACAATGGCGGAGTGGCTCGCGGCGCTCGATGAGCGAGAAGCGCTGACCGCGATGCTGGACTTGGCTTCGGACAGCTACCGTAAGGTCGCTTCGCAGACAAACGAAGGCTGGATCACTTTATTCAAGTATTACGCGAAGGGCGGCCTTTACCAGAAGCTCTACGAGAGCCTGGGCTCGCTTCCGCCCGAGCGTCGAAAACTGATCTTGGAAAACCAGCCCGAGCTTTTGTTCCCCCAGCCGTGGAACGAGGACGTGAAACTCGCGGCGCTTCAGTTCGGCGTGGGTGAGGAGCTGATCTACGCGATCATGCGGCAAGAGTCGGCGTTCGACCCGCGGGCGCGCTCGTTCGCGGACGCTTTCGGCCTGATGCAGATTCTTCCGGAGGTGGCCGAGGTCACCGCGCGCGATTCGAAGCTTCCCTATGCTTCGATGGAAGATCTTTACGAGCCGCGCGTGAACATTCCGATCGGCGCCGCTCATATACAAGATTTGTTGAGACGCCACAAAGGCCAGTTCATCCTCGCGGTCGCGGCATACAACGCTAACGAAAACGCGATTCGCAACTGGATGCGAACCCGCTACCGCGGAGACTCCCTGGAATTCATCGAAGAGATACCGTACGAGGAAACGCGCGTTTACGTGCGCCTGGTGATGCGCAATTTGATCTTCTATTCGTTGTTAAAATCGCGCTCGGCCTCGATCGAATTCCCCTCCTGGGTATTGAAACTGGATCCATCTTAAAACGTCTAAAGTTTTGACAACCCGTTAACAGTTCACCAGAGAAAACCCGGCTCAAATTGAGAGTTTACGCCTCTTTTCGTAGGGTTAACCGTGGCCTCGGCCTTGCTCTTATCAGGGGTAAGAGTGAAGGAGTATCATCCAATGAAGTCCCTGTCTCATAAGAAGCTGGCAGCGAGTTTGGTGGTCTTATGTTTAGTTCAATGGCTTGCGCATCTGGATTGGACCGCGGACGTTGAGTCTTCGGACGATTATGCCTCCAAAGCTCCCAAGGGTCGTACTGCCGAGCTCGGCAAACCCGTTCCCAAAGCCAAACCTGAAAAAGAAGTGGAAGTGCTGTTGAATGACCCGGCGATTTCCTCGGGCTGGGGCTTGAAGATGACGGACTCGGCGAAGGCTTGGCGCATTTCGCAAGGCTCGCGCGACATCACCGTTTGCGTGATCGACACGGGAATGGATATCCGCCACCCCGACCTTCAGAAAAACCTGTGGGTCAATAAAGGCGAAGTCGGTAAAGACGCCAAAGGCAACGATAAGGCTTCTAACGGCATCGACGACGACAAGAACGGTTTCGCCGACGACGTTCACGGCTGGAATTTCGTGACGAACTCGAACGATCTCACCGACGACCACGGCCACGGCACGCACATCGCGGGCATTATCGGCGCCGAGGGCGGCAACGGCATCGGTATTAGCGGCGTGGCTCCCAAAGTTTCGCTGATGGCGTTGAAGTACTACGACGCCAAGGGCTCGGACGTAAACAACCTGATCAACACGGTGAAAGCGATCGACTACGCCGTGAAGATGGACTGCAACATCATCAACTATAGCGGTGGCGGCGTGGCTCCGTCGGCGGACGAGAAAGCCGCCATCGAGCGCGCGATGAAGAAAGGTATCCTGTTCGTGGCGGCGGCCGGCAACGAGCGCTCGAACAGCGACATTCGCAAGTACTATCCCGCGGACTACGGTCTGCCGAACATCCTGAGCGTGACCGCGATCGATCGTTTTCAGAATGTTCTTCCGTCTTCCAATTACGGCGAGCAAACCGTGGATGTCGCGGCTCCGGGGAACGATATTATCTCGACGCTGCCGAACGGTCAGTATGGTTTCATGACCGGCACTTCTCAGGCCACGGCTTTCGCGACGGGCGTTGCCGCGTTGGTGATGGCGAACAACACCGAGCTTCGTAAGGCCGAGCACATCATTAAGTATCTGACTTTAACGGGCGATGAGGACGAGAAGCTCGCCGGCAAGACTCGCTACCGCAAGCGCTTGAACTCGTATAAGGCGTTGGCGATCCAGGACTCGGACCTGTCGTTCAACGGCGTGCGCGCGGACAACGCGGCTTCGTTTGATAAGAACCAGTTCGCGTCGGATCGCGCCGAGACCGCGGCTTTGGTGGGCGAAGAGAGCAAGATCACTTCGTTCGGTAAGCAAATTCAGTCACATCTTGGCTTGAAGTCGCTGACCGTTTTGCCGCAGGCGGAAGCCGAGAATCGCTCTTCGGAGAACTAGCCTCGGGTCTTAAAAACTAATTTTATATATGCGCGCGGTTCGTGCCCGCGAGTAAAAATAACGACGCGAAGCTTACGAGCTTCGCGTTTTGCATTTGGCGTGGTACGTGAGGACCGGGGGTTTTATGTCTTCATCTTCAATTCACGCGCGCGCAGTGGACGTGGCTCGTCGGTATCGTAAGTGCGAGATCGAGTTGATCGAGGTCTTGCAGGAGGTCGATGCCGGGCGAGTGTTTACGTGCCTGGGGTATCCGTCGCTGTTTAAGTACTGCTGTGAGGCCTTGGGGTTGTCGGAGGAAGTGACGTACGCGTTCATCGGTGTTGCCCGGAAGGCGCGCGCGGTGCCGGCACTTCAAGAAGAGCTACGCTCCGGGCGGCTTAGCGTTTCTAAGGCGAAGCGGATTGTGCCCGTGCTGAACCAATCCAATCAAAGCGAATGGCTTAAGCTCGCGTCGACAGCTTCGAAGCGTGAAATCGAGAAGCGCGTAGCGCGGGCGGCACCGCGCACTTCGGATCGGTTGTCTTATTCCGCCGGGCCGAGAGACAAGGTTTTGCAGCGGGAGGCGCGGGTTCAGCTTCAGGTCGACGTATCTGAAGATGTGATGCTGAAGTTGCGTCGCGCTCAGGATATTTTGAGCTCTAAACGTCAGCAAAGCGTCGGCCTCGAAGAAACGCTTTCAGCTTTACTGGATTCCTACATTCGGAAAGAAGACCCCGTGGAAAAGGCGAAGCGCTCGCACATCGCGGGTCGTTTGGCACCCCAAAAGTCCACGCCCGCCGAGTTGACGGACACTCCCTCAGGGGATCAGAACCCAACGCTGGCTCTGGCAACAGCACGCTCGGCGAAGCCAACTTCAAACGCGGGGACGCGTCACACCGCTAAACTGGGCCCGGGCACAGTTCGGCGACCAATTGCGGCGAAGATTAAGCATCAAGTGTTTTTGAAATTCGGTGGGCAATGTGCGTTTGAACGGAATGGAAAACGGTGTGGTCAGCGGCGGTTCCTCCATATACATCATCGCGTCCCGATCGCGTCCGGAGGGACCAATGAGATTTCGAATTTGCTATTATTGTGCTCGGGACATCATCGCGTAGAACATCGCGATGGCTCGTAGCACGATTCCAGGGCCTCGGCAGCTTCAGCGAATCGGTCGCTTGCGGTAGCCCTGATCGCTTCGCGGCTCGGCTCACTCGCACTTTTTTAACAAGCCTTCGACTTCGGACGCTTCGTTGCGGTCGAACGAGGGAATCGACGCGACTTGCGCCTTCAGACAATTCACCGTGCCCTCGCCCTTACAAGCCTTCACCAGCGGCAGAAACTTTTCGGCGTACGCGCGCTCGTGACTGCTCAGCGCCTCGCCGATCTCACGCACGCACTCGGCCTCGGTATTCCGGCACGCCGTAATGATCTGCACCTGCTGATCTTCTCGCGCGAACTGATCCGAGCGCAGATACTCCTTCGCCGTATCCACGCAACGACGTACCGAAGGGATTTCCAAACGCGGATCCGCCGCCCACGATGGCCATCCGCCCACGACGCCAGCCACCCAAACCCCCGCCGCCAGCGCGACGCGCGCCACGCCCGCAAACCTCGCGAAGAAGAAGAATACGCATCTTGTCCCTTGAAATCTCAAACTAACCCCGGCGATTGAACTGGAACTGCACCGCCACGGCCAAAAACAAAAACGCCGCGCCCACTCCAACCAAATTCCTAAAGAACGGAATCAACAATCCAACGATGATCAAAACGGTCGCCGCCATCAACGGCAACTGCCACAAACGCACGTACTTCCGCGGACGATTCAATTTCGACTCGCCACCGCTGCTCGACGAGCCCGCAGACCCCGACACGAATCCCGCCGCCATCGCCGGCTCTCGCGGCGGCATGATCAACGTCGCCAACGCCTGCACTTCGCGCACCTTCGACTGAGTCACCTCATCCGTCGGCATCAACTTCAACATCTGTGCGTACTGCGCGGCCGCGTACGGCAACGCCCGCTCCTTCTCCGCCAAGCGCACAAACTCCGCGTGCAACGCCGGATCTCCGTAATCGGCGATCACTTTCTTCCACAAACTCTCAAGCATGGGCGTAGCCGCCGGCAAACGCGGTTCCCCGCCCGCCGCCGCCACGTCTCGCGCCTTCGAAATCATCACGCCGCACGAACCGCATTCCGATGCGCCAAGAGCCACCGGCTTCGCGCACTTCGGGCACGGCTCGGTCTCGCCGCGCGCCGATGCATCCGTCGCCGCGCGCGACTTCCGCGCCGTCATCGGCACATCCTTCACCTGCAGCGGAATGCCCACGAGCTCCGACGCCAGATCCATATCGGGCAATGACAGCCAAAAACGGCCGCGACACTGCACGCACTCAAAACGCGGTTTCGCCTCTTGAATGTCGCCAAATTGTACTAAGTAAAGCTTTCTGCAGGCCGGGCACCGCACCCGGAGGCTTTCTGTGACGTATGGCGTCCGTTCCATCTCGTTCGTCATCGGCGTATCTACAGGCATCGTGACTCCCACTCCCGGATATCTTAGCCTACCGGTATGCGAAGCTGGCTACATCCATGTTCCATGAAACCCCGCTACCTCTTGGCCATTCTATCAGGATTGCTCATCGGCACAAGCTATATTCCCTTTCCACCGTGGGCGATTTTTTTCTGTTTCATCCCGCTCTGGCAAGCGTGGCTCGCGCACTGCGATTCGTACAAACAGATTTTCTGGACCGGGTGGATCACTCAATTTGTATTGACCCTTATCGGCTTCAATTGGGTTAGCTACACGGTCAACGAGTTCGGCCACATCCCGTGGCCGCTCGCGATTCTCGTCCTGCTCGCCTTCTGTAGTTTCGCGAATTTATATGTGCCACTTGCGGGATTGGTTTGGCAGTTCGCGCGCAAACGCTTGAAGCTCGGCGACGGCGCCAGCATCGCCGCGCTCGCCGTCTTCATGAGCGTGGGAGAGCGCATCTTTCCGATGATTTTCGACTGGCACTTTGGATACACCTGGCTTTACGCCGGTTTTCCCGCATTTCATCTCGCCGACATCATCGGTTTCATCGGCCTCTCCAATGTCGGTCTTGCGTTTAACGCAATCCTGTTCTGGGGGTGGAGGCAGTACAAAGCCAAGAATTCCAACTGGAAATATTGGGTCGCGAGCGTTCCCGTCGCGTTCGCCGTACTGAACGCGCTCGGCGCTTGGCACGGACCGCGATCGACGCCGGTCCCCGACGCCAAAACGAGCTTTCTCATCGTCCAAGCGAACGTCGACAATCAAGAAAAGCTCATGGCCGAAAAGGGCTCCGCCTACCGCTCGGTGGTCATCAACCGATTCGTGAGCCTCACGCGCCAAGGTATTGAAAATTCACGCTCCAAACCCGCCTTCGTCGTATGGCCCGAGACCGCCTTCCCCGAGATCATCACCGACCGCCTTCTCGGCTTCGGCTACCCGCGCCTGCTCAAGGACGCGTTCGCGCAGATGCAGGTGAGACTGATCACCGGCGGATATTCGACCCTCCCGTCGACGGGCCAAACCACGAACTCGTTTTTCGTTTTAGATGAAAAGGGAGAATGGGCGGCGCCCCCGTATCACAAAACAATCCTACTGGCGTTCGGGGAATATTTCCCCGGCAAAGACCTGCTCCCACGCGCGCTCATCGACCGCTACTTCCCAGAAATCGGAGACTTCGGCCGCGGGCCCGGCCCGACCGTTCTCGAGGCGGGCTACGGTTTAAAAATCGGCGCGCAGATTTGCTATGAGGGACTCTTCGACTGGTTCACGCGCCGACTCGCCAACGACGGCGCCGGCATCATCGTCAACGTCACCAACGATTCCTGGTACGGGACGTGGATGCAGCCGTACCAGCATCTCTACATGACCCTCGCGCGCGCCGTCGAAGTGCGCCGCCCGCTCGTTCGCTCGACCAACACCGGAATCTCCACCGTAATTCTGGCCGACGGAAAAATTCTCGAGCTGTCTCCTTTACATCAAGAGTGGTTTTATCTATACGAAGTACCTTACGCGATGTTCCCCCGCCCCACGCTGTTCATGGGCTGGGGCTACTGGCTCGTGCCTGGAATGCTGGCTCTGGCCTTCTTGATCATCGCAGCCCGCGCTCTCAGGCGCAGACGATAGGAAATTGAGTGGCCGCCGGACAAATGAAAAACTTGGATTGGGAGGAGATCCTCTCCCGCCTCGCGGAGTTCGCGACGAGCACCTCCGGTCGCGAACGCCTGCGCGCGCTCGAGGCGCTGAGCGGGCCGGAAGAAGCCCACCGCAGTTTCGTCGCGATCGCCGAGGCCGTGGAAATTCTCGCGCTCGGCCGCCGCCCCTTCATGGAGTCGCTTGATTTATTTCCGCTCTGGCAGCAGCGCCTGAACAAGGGCGCCTCGCTCAAGACGCTCGAGCTTAAAGACGCCCGTCATTTTTGTTTGGAGATCCTCGCGCTCAAGGAGATTCTGAAGCCTATCCAGACGCCGTGGGCGCGTGGCATTTACGACGCGCTCATGGACGCCACCGAGCCGTTAAGCGCGATCGACCAGATCATGACTCCGGAGGGCGAGATTCGCACCGACGCGAGCGAAACGCTGTACTCGCTTTACAACGAGAAAAACCAGGTCGTGAAACAAACCCAAGGAGTCCTCGATAAACTCATCCGCCAGCACGAGCTCGAGACCGTCTTGCAAGATCGTTACGTCACCACCCGCGAAGGTCGCTGGGTGCTGCCGATCCGTAGCGGGCGCAAGGCGCAGTTCGAGGGAATCATTCACGCCTCCTCGCAAAGTAAGCAAACTTTGTTTATGGAGCCCAAAGAGATCATCCCGCTCAACAATCGGCTGCGGCAGATCGAATACGACATGGAAGAGGAAATCGAGCGACTCCTTCGCCAACTGAGCGAGTACTTGCTCACGCGCATGACCGAGTTCGAATCGGCCGCCCGCTTGCTGCTCGAATGCGACATTCGTTTCGCGGAAGCCCAACTCGCGGCGCATATGCGCGCGAACCCTGTGCGTTTCAGCGACGAGGAACTGTACCTCGCGAACCTTCAGCACCCCTTACTCCTGCTCGCGAACGTTGACGTCGTCCCCAATACCGTCGAGCTCGACCGCAAGAAGCGCATCCTGCTCCTTTCGGGCCCGAACGCCGGCGGTAAGACCGTGCTGCTCAAATCCGTCGGTCTCGCCGCGCAGATGGCCCGCTGCGGGCTCCTGATCGCCGCGGGCGAAGAGTCGCGCCTGCCGTTTTTCGAAAAAATCCACGTCGGCGTCGGAGACTCGCAGAGCGTGGATCAGCACCTTTCCACCTTCGCCGCGCACTTGAAGGTTCTCAACGAAGCGACCGAGAGCAAGGGCCCCGGCACGCTCCTGCTGATCGATGAGATCTGCGGGTCCACCGATCCCGAGGAAGGCACGGCGCTCGCGCGCTCGTTCATCCAAACCTACGCCGAAAACGGCTCGTTCGGCGTGATCACCTCCCACTTGGGCCCGCTCAAGCTGGGTTGGACGCCCGAGACCGGAGTCGTGAACGGGTCGCTCGAGTACGACGCGAAGTCGGGAAAACCGACGTACATGTTCCTCATGGGCGTCGCCGGCCAATCGCTCGCGCTGCAGACCGCGCGTCGCGTGGGCGTCTCGCCCGCGATCATCGACCGCGCGATGAATTTCCTCAGCCCCGAAGTGAAGGCGTATCACTCCGGCCTCGACGAGGTCGAAAAGATGAAGGAAGAGCTGCGCAGCTTGCGCGAGCAGACCCACGCCAAGAGCAAAGAGGCCAAAGCCGAGAAGAGCCGCTACGCCGCCCTCGTTCAGAAATTCGAGCGCGATAAGGAAAAAATGCTCGACCAGAGCGTCAAGCGCGCCGAAAAGAAAATCGAAACCCTCATCGAGCACTCGAAAGTCGAAGATGTCTTCCGCCGCCACGAGCGCCTAGAGCAGATCAAGCAATCCATGCCCGAGGTCATCAAGGCCTCGACGCAGCCGAAGGCCGCCACTCCCAAAATCGAGACCGCCGAGGATTTCGGCCGCGCCTATCCGCCCGGCTCGAAGGTCTTCGCGCCCTCGATCGGCCGCGACGGCGTGATCCAGAGCCTGCCGAACTCAAAGGGCGAAGTCGCGATCTTGTCGAACTCGATGCGCCTCATGGTTCCGTGGACGCAGATTCGCCCGCCCCAACAGGCAGTGAACCCGACGGTTGAAATCATCCGCCGCGCCGGGGAAGTCGCCTCTCCCCTCGATCAAGACCGAAGCGTCGACTTACGCGGGCTGCAGATGGACGAGGCGCTTAGGCACCTTGAGGACCAGCTCGACACCGCGGTGGTGAATGAAGAATCGCGCGTGAAGATCGTGCACGGCCACGGAACGGATACGCTAAAGAAAGGCATCCGCAATTATCTCTCGCGCAGCATTTACGTGAAGAAGTGGAAGGCCGGCACGCCCGAGACTGGCGGCGACGGCGTCACCTGGGTCGAAATCAAAGACTAGGCACCGATTTCACCGGCTGCTCGCCGGGCGCGCACTCGAATCTCACGCGAAAATTTTCGGCGAGCTTCGTCTCGGAAATCATGCACGACGTGACGACCACGCGCTCTTTGACCACGTTCATTTCTTCGATAGAGCGCATCTCGGACCAAATCACGTCGCCACGATCGACACTGAAGAGCATGCGGCCCCAAAGTTTGCTGCGAAAGCCAGCGTCCTTTTTCGTGATCGGGTTCACGAGCTCCACACCGCCCGAGATCTCGATATCCGCGCAGGTCTTCGAGCCTTCGCACGTGACGATTCCCTTTAAGATCCCGACGATGTCGAGCTTAAGGGGAATATTTTCGGCCGCCGAGTACCAGCTGTGCTCCATCGTCCACGTGTCGCCCACGCGCACGGGCCCTTTCGGAATCGGAACCGACGGAACATAGAAAATCCCCTGCGGCGAGTATGAGCCCGCCTGAATGACCTGAGCCGTTTTGCCGCTCACGATGAAGTCGATTTCCTCTTTGAGCTCGGGGAAAGCGAGATCGTGCAAGTCCACCTGCCCGTCCTTGCGCACCGTCTTGGTTTTGAATTTCAAAACGCCCGAAGCGGGATCGTAAAATTTGATCGCCGTGCTCACGTCGAACTCCACCGATTCGGTTTTGTCGCGCAAGAGCTGCGTGCTTTCGGTGTACGTGAGAATGCGCGAGCTCGAGTAGTAGCGCGTGAGGCTCGAGGCGCCGGGCACGCCCTTCAACTCGATGACCACGCTCTCGCCGGCCTCGGGCTTCGAGCTCGACTGTCTCATTGTGGAACACGCCGACAGCGCTAATCCAACTGACATACAGGTGAACAAATTCCGTGCAGCGCCCACGAGGACCTCCGTGTATGAACAAATTTAGCCCATCGACGAGGACCGGTAAATCTCACTTCTGGACGGAGGTCTGGCACTTCCGTTGCTATTCCTTATGGATATGAAAATCGCTCTCTTGGTTAGTCTAACGTTCGCCTTCGCCCTGGGCCTGTCGGCGTGTGGCGCGAAAAAAACGGGCCCCGCGGACGCCTCCGAGCTCGCGTCGCGCTCCGGGGGCGTGGTGAGCGGTAAATCGGCCGCCCGCTGCAACATCGTCTCGGTTCCGGCGGCGAATATGGAAGGCGTTCTGAAAGCGTATTGGACCGGAACGGGATACAAATACGATCGCATCCAATTGAAGATCACGCGCGTGCCCTCGGCACTGCTTATGAACGCGAACGTCAGCATGAAAGTTCTGCGCTGGGGCGTCTCGAACGGGCAACAGACGACGAACGGTGTCCCCGCGCCGATCCGATTCCTACTCAACTCGCACAACGTCGTCATCAACGAGGCTTCGCCGGCGCTCGAGCTTTCGAGCAACTCAATCAACTCGGTGATCTCCTCCTACGGCCTCGGTTCGCACGGCGTGACCACGAGCAATTTCTTCCAGAAGGTCAGCGTTTTGATCGATGAGGTCGATATGGGGTACGACGCGCTCACGTTCCAGTTCTTCGATAGCGCGCGCGGGTCCGGCCCTTATGCCTCTCAGAACGCGCTCATCCCGGCCTTCCACGCGAACCCGAATCAGTACGCGCTTCAGAATCCCTCGATGCTGCTTCAGCAGCTGCACCCGCACTTCACGAACAAGAGCGCCGGGTGGACCGATGCGCTGTACGCTTCGTACTTCGATCAATTGTGCAATTTGTAAGACGCGCCGTGACCCGGATATAGTGCCTGGCACCCTAATGGGAACTTTCCTGCACGACCTCTTCGGCTTGCAGGTTTTCGCCGTGGCGGTAACGGTCCACGAGACCCTTATCGCGCGTCGGGAACGAGAACAACAAGGCATGCGAGCCCGACGGCGCGTCCTCGGCGGTCACGACGATGTAGTAGAACTCGTCGTCCTCGGTGAACTCCTTGATGAACGTAACGAGCACGTTGCCCTGAGAATCGCCGTTTCGCCAAATCTCGTCGGCTTCTTCGAGCGCCTCCTCACGGCAGTCGGCATACGTCTGGAAATCGTCTTCGGGAATGTCCTTGTCCGAACGCAGCAGCAGCATGGCTTTATATAAGCCGGTCGCCAGGTCGTCGCCCTCGTACAGGGCGTCCCCGTCGATCGCGCCCATCGCCATGTCGCCGTGGAGGCGCCGGAAAACCATCTGTCCGCGGCGGTAGCGCTCAACGAGCCCGTCGTCCGTCGTCGGAAAATGGAGGTAAACGAAACTGGGCGTGCTTTGAGTCAGGTAGCAAGCGGCGACGTGAAACACCTTTTCGAATTTGCGGATATATATGAAGACCCGCTGCTCCCCGAGCGTGTTCGTGTCTTCCCAAACCTCGTCCGGGTCGTCGAGCAGGGTCTCGAGGTGCTTGTCGTATTTTTTGAATTCGAACTCCGAGATATCCTGCTGTCCGCGCAAGGAAAAGAACTCGCGCTCCAGCGTTTGGATCTCTTTCTCGAAGTGAGAATACAGATCCTGCTCGGAGTCGAATACCAAGCCATGTTCCTCATCGATGACGATGGGTTCTAATGGTTTCTTCCTCGACGTTCTTGACATGGCTTCAGTATACCAGTTTTTCGCGTCTCGTTGTGAGACCGACAAAAGTCCGGATCGGGGGTCCTGTTTCGAAACGCGCTTGGATTTTCTGTTGCCCGACCAACGATTTAACTTAACCCTGAACTTGTGAAAGACCTAAAAATCAACGATGACCACCTTGACCAGATCGAACACCTTCTCGCTCAAAGTATGAATGGCATCCACCTTCTGTTCGATAATGAGACGATCGCTAAAATTCTCAAAACGCCGACGGAAGAAAAGGATCTGTTTCATTACCGGAATCTAGACCGGATCCAGGAGTTGTTCACGGCGTTCGTCCAAAACGAGTCTCTGCAACAAAAGCGCATGTGGCTCGAGTCGCTCGATCAGGAATCGTTCGAAATGCTTCTGAGAACATACTTCCACATCGTCGACAACTCGCTGTTCGCCGCCGACGGCAGCCGTCACTAGAGAATCCGGTCCCTGAACTCCAGCAACCTCTTCATCAAGAGGCCGCGCGCTTCGCGAAATGCGTGCGGCTTTTCGAGCTCGTCGACGCCGGCGGGATCCGGAATCGGCCAGTGCAGGCGTTTCGCCGAGGGAAACTCCCCGACCGGGCAAACTTCTTCCGCGCAAAGAGTGATGACGTAGTCGACCGTTTCCCTCACGCCGGGATTTAGGTCGTCGATCGATTTGGAAGTTGCTTCCGAAATATCGATGCCGATCTCCTCAAGCACGAGAATCGCCCAAGGCTGAACGCGCCCCGAAGGCGCGGAGCCCGCGCTGAAAACCTCGATCTCGGGGCTGAGGAGCTCGCGCGCAAGGCCTTCGGCCATTTGGCTTCTCGCGGAATTTGCTACGCACAAAAATAAGATCTTCATTGCAAACTCCTTTTATCAAAACGACGCCGAGAGATCAAAGTGAGACCGGCGGTATTCTTTGTTGAGTCCGCTCATGTCCGTGCGCGCGACCATCTGGGTAAATCGGAAATTCATGTTCTTCATGAATTTCCACCGTCCCGCTCCCACCCAACCTTTTAGGTCCGTCGTGCCGTTGCCGAGATCCGAGTTCGTAAACAGCGCGAGCGTGGCGTCCGATTCCACTTCCGTATAGGCAAGCTGCGCGTCCCACGACTTCTGACCGACTGAAACGCCCGTCCAAAACGCTTCGTTCGGATCCGTCGTCTCGGGATTCTGGACAAGCTCGTAAAATAGGCCCGTATCGAGCGCTCCCAGCTTGTCACGGTAGTCGATAAAGTACTGACGCGGAAGATACGGATTCTTCACGACGCCCGCCGCGGCCTCTGTATTGCCGTTGGCCTTGCCGCCCGCCGCGAGATCCGCGAAGTTCATCCCCTGAACGCTCGTGAAATTGAAGAACCCCGCACCCGCGCGAACTTTTCGTGCGTCCTTCATCCACGCGACGCCGAGCTGTCCCCAGTTCAGCATGTTGTCGGCCAGGTCCTCGGAATAATAATTGTCGTAATTCTCGCGAATGAACGCCGAACCCAGCGAGCCGAACACGCGCCACGCCGGCAAGAACTCGTGCTCCACCGTCAGCGCCCCACCCTCGAGCGTGAGATCATCGTCGAGCAGAATTTGGCTGTCTCCGGGTCGAAAATGCGCTTGCGGAAATCGTCCGGCGTAAAGTCTGCCGAAAGGGAGAGGCGACCATTCGGCGTAGGCCAAGTCCAAACCGATGAACCGGCGCCGCGACCCGGGCTCGCTCGAATCCCCCAGCGACTGGTTCGTGCTGCGGTTCGAGCGCGCGGACGCCAAGCGAATCTCGGCCTTGAGGTCCCTCTGCATTTGAATACCGACACCGAAGCGCACACGAATACGCGTGCTTGAGCGGGCTTCGTTATCCCCGTCTTTTTCGATCTGCTCGCGAAGGCGGATGTCGCCGTACCATTTCATCTCGGGCGCCGGCGCCTCTTGGGCGCGGCCGACACTCGCCAAAATAAAAATGCATACGGCGAAAAATCTCATAAATAAAAATGGCCGATCAGCCAAACGACATCCGCAAAGTCATTTCCAAAAGCCGTGTCCCGCTCGCGCCGGTAGAGACCGTAGAACTCCCAGTGGGGCCGCGGAAACCACTGCGCTCCTACTGAATACGCCTCGAACTTGGGATTTGAGTTTTCGGTATCCAGATTCGCGAACTCCTGAACGCCGAATACGTGGAAGCCCTGGTGGATTTCGTAGCCGAGCTTGAACATCTCGACCAAGCCCCACGTGTCGGCGGCGCTCCTCGGGCGATCGACCTCGAGGAGCCCGTACACTTCCTTCGTGAATCCGATATGCGCGAACGCGCCGTAGATCTCGCGCGTGTACTTCGTGCCCGTGAGTTCGCGTTCGGTGTTGTAATAGTTCACGCCGACGCGCGACCTCTCGCCGACCGCGGTGTACGCCTGAATCGCCCCACCGGTTTCATCCTCGGTATCGTTGCCTTCGAGACGCGCGCCGATACCGGTGGCGATCACGGCGGTCGAGTCGTTGCTCCACGAAAGCTCGGCGGCGTAGCGCTCCTGCGCGGGACCGAAATCCAATAGCCTGCGGGTCACGAACGTGTGCTCCGGCACCAGGATACCGTAGGCGGGCATGAAGCGACCGGCGCGCAAGGCCACCCGCTGCTCAGATTCGGGCGAACTGAAGAGGTACTCCACGCCGTGCCGCGGACTCGCGATGAAATCCTCGGCGACGGCGTCCGCGTTGCGCGGCTCGACCCGCCCGATCGAGGCAAATACGCGAAAGCGTTCATTGACTTGCGCCGAAGCATCGAGATCCACCTGCATGATGAAGAATCGGCCGCGCGAGGCGCGCTTGGACTCCATGAAGTACTGAAGCACGCGAATGTCGCCGCCGAGCTGAAGCCACTTCGGCGTTTGCACGAAGCCGAACATGAAGGCTTCGTCACCTTCCTGCGCGGCCTTTCCCGCCAGCGTCTGCTGCGAGAGCAACTCGCGCGAAAGCGAGCGACCGTATTCGTTTAATAAATTCCCGCCCACTATCGACGTGTGGCAACCCACACAATGCATGTAACCATGGCGAACCGTTTCCGGAAACGCCCACGCGCGCGCGGAGCACACTAAAACTAAAATCGCGAAAAATCTCATTCGGGCATTCCGTCATTAAACCATTTCAAGAGCACGCGACGCTCGGGCGGCGTGACCTTCGGGAAGGGCTCGAGCGGCATATCGAGCTTGATAATC
>CAYPFC010000053.1:1250-14813 GCA_964409815.1 uncultured Pseudobdellovibrionaceae bacterium | reverse complement strand
GTCTATTACGAGGCGACCCCTAACCCGCACACGATGAAGTTCGTGCCGACAATGATCATTGCCTCCGAGTCCCTCAACATGACGAGCGCCGCGGACGCCGCACGGAGCCCGCTCGCGCAAAAGATCCTCGGGTTTCCTTGGGCTTCGGGCGTGTTCATCGGCCCGAATTTTGTGACCGTGACGAAGGCCGATTGGGTGGACTGGGAGATTATCGCCGATCCACTCAGCGAGCTGATCAAAGAGCATTTAGTCAATAAAGAGCCGGTTCTCATCGCGGGCCCCGCGCCGATCGAAGACGACGCGAGCGACTCCCCGATCGTAAAGACCATCAAGCAAATTCTCAGAGAGGAAATTCGTCCGGCCGTCGCGATGGACGGAGGCGATATCACCTTCGACCGTTACGAAGACGGACGCGTGTATCTGCACATGCAGGGATCCTGCGCGGGCTGCCCGAGCTCGATGTTCACTTTAAAAGAAGGCATTGAAGTTCGACTGAAGCAATCGATTCCCGAGATCACCGAAGTTATTGCGGTCTAGTTCCGCCGCCCCCGAGATTCTGGAGCGTATCGAGCCCAATATCCACGCTCATCGGAAGCGTATCCGACGAGTTCGCGAACATTTTCAAGATCGCCGACTCACCTTCAAGAAGCGCGGACTTGAAGCTGCCGCCGATCGACGCCGAGAGCGATGCGAGGATAATCGACTCTAACCCGCGTTGGCGCGCCTGCACGGCGTACGCGCGTGAGCGACGCAAATGATACCGGGCCCGCTCGTTATTTCCGAGTGCTTGCTGTTCGATCGCCCAGCGATATTCCGCTATCGACTGAACCGCGGCTTCATTCAGTTGTCCGAGAGCGTAAAGCTGCGCCACGCCCACGCCAAAAGTGGTTGCCGCTAAAATAACCTTCGAACCGGCGGCGGAGAGGGTCAACAGCCCGCCGCCAAAGCCGATTCCGCCGCCGACGAGCGCCGCTTGCATGTAAGGGCTTACCCCGCGCTCTTTCCAGGCGCTCATCTGCTTATCGATCTCACATACGAGAATCGTGCGATTGTCCGCGGCTGCACGTTCCGCTTCGAGCATGACGCTTACGGAGTCGGTCAATAAGAGAGCGGTGGGCGCCCCCGCGAACCCGAGGCCACCGGCCGCGGCAACTTGCCCAAGCCTTGCCAAATTCGCCGCGACGACCGCATCCGTCGCGAACCCGGCGCCGAACGCGCCCGCTCCCGCGACGATAGGTCCCGCGTAGACGAGGCTCGCGATCAGTAAGCCGCCGGCGGCCACACTCACCGCGCCAAGAAGCAGCTGTCTTCCGGCCGCGGCGCCTTTTTGTTGAACGATCGCCTGATTGATGATTGTCCACCGCTCTAAAAACACCACCATGTTGGCGATCTGAGTGACCGCCCGGGCCTTTAAAACCTCGGGCTTGCGAACGGCGTGAATCGCGGCGATGAGCGCCTCCGCCTCGCGCGTAAACCGACCCCACTTATTCTCGGTGCCGCCGTTGTGAAGCGTGACCCGCCTCATGACTCGCTCGAAGGGATACCATTGTGGATGATCCAATCCCACGGTCGCGGCGATAATGTCTTTTAAATACTGCTGATCCACGAGGTTCAGGACGCGTTCCATGAATGTCGGTCCGACTTCGATTACCTTTTCGGTAGGCCAGGCGTTAGCGATGATCTGGTTAAGTTTGGATTGAAAGGTCGGTTTGCCGAAATGCGGGCGCACGTGCGAGAGCCGAGCGTGGAATAATATAAAGGCCTGATGCTCCTCAAAATTCAACGCCAGATTTACGGGACAAAGTTCGTCCGCGCCATTTGTCGCGGCAAAACCTGGCCGTGGAAATGCCAGCAGGAGAGCTATTCCAATCCATAGAATTCGCTTCACGCGCGCTTGATGTGCACGGAAAATACCGAGCTTCTAAACACGCTCAATCTTGCCGGCCCCCTCCTCGAAGTTAAATTTTTCACGGCGAGACAAATTGCGGCACATCGATTGCTCTAGCCAGTATGGGAATCCGTCAAACGGTTTGATGTTTAAGAACGGGGACATGGGAATGAAATTCTTTCTCTTAGTGTTGGGTCTTTGTACAGCGACTGCCGCAAACGCAGGTGAGAACACGGTCTTAACCGCCGGCTCACGAGCATGCGAGAACGGCACCGAGTATAAGCCCGGAGACGCGATTCACGAATCCTTCCAGTCTTTCGCGTTCTCGCCCGACATGAGCTCGGCGCAAATCGACGGCAATCAATATAAGCTTACTCTCTCGGGTAAGAACACGTACATCGCCGTCCCCATGGTTCCGGTTGAAAACGGTTCGGCGTACTTCTTCGTAAAAATGGACGCCGAGGGCTCCGTAACGGTACTCGGTATGGATGGCTCCGGCGACTCCTGCGGCGGCGGCCTGATCGTAACTCTGCTCGCAAAGAAATAAAAGAGTGCACCGGGCGTTCCGGCTCTAGCGAACCCAGCGCACTTTCTGGGTGGCTTCTCGAATGGAAGCCACTTCCGAAACGAAACGTTTCATCACTTCATTCGCGAATTCTCGCGGCTCGATTTTCAGATCTTCCAGAGACAATGTCGGCACGGGCGTTCCCGAGTTCGTCACGTTCACCGCGAAATGAATGAGCGAGCTCACGGGACTTTGCGTGGCGATCGAAATGCTGAGCTTCTTGCCCGCGAGGAAGAGATCGTCCCCGTCGCGGATCATGGCCGGCTGACCGATGACGTCCCTAACGATCGATGCAAGCAGGCGCTGAAGCGCCACCGCGGCGAGCAACGTCGAATCGAATTTCTCAACAATGAAGTGAACCATGCGGTCGCCTCTGATCGCGGCTTTTTCGAGAATGTCCTCGCCGTCGACCATGTGCTCAAGGGCCACGTTGCAGGGGCCAATCCACGCGACGATCGAGTCTCCGAGCAATTCGTGCTTGAGGTACGAGCGTAAGGAAACAAGCTGGGAGCCATCGTAAGCTTCCGAGCCTTCGATGAACTTCGCCTTCACGTGCGGCCTTCTTGAAGCTCGGAAAACGAAAGGCCCAACGACTCCACCGCCCGCTTGAACCGCAGGCATGATTCGCAGACTCCGCACCACTTCGGGCCGCCCTGGTAGCACGGCCAAAGCTCGTTCAGCGGAACCCCGAGGTCGATCGCGGCGCGAACGATTTCTTCCTTCTGCATATCGAGCGAAAACGAAAGCGGGCGAACCCGGCCGTCGGTCGAATACGCGAAGCTCTCGTCGAGCGCGCGCAGGAACCCGTGACTATTATCCGGAAACGTCGAGGCTTCCTCCATGTTGAATCCGGGAATCACATACTCGCAGCCGAGGCCTTCGGCGTACCCGGCGGCGATGTTCATGAAAATCCCGTTGCGATTGGGCACCCAGACCTGGCGCGCGGTCTCCAGCGAGCGCTCGAGCGACTCAATCTTCACGGCATCGCCGGTCGGCACTTCGCCCGCGCTGCCCGCGAGCAACGATCCGGTCGTGAAATCCTTAAAAAACGGCAAGTGAACGACCTTATGAGGGACGTTCAGGCGCTTGGCGATCTTGTTGGCGGCGAGGATTTCCCGGGCCGAGGACTTCTGCCCGTAATCGAAGGTCAAGGCGAGCCGAACTTGAAACCGCTGGCGCGCCTTGTACAGGTTAAACGTGGAGTCCAGCCCTGAGGACAACAGCACTAAGGCTGAGGGCTTCTCAGAGCCTTTTTCCATCTCTAGGCATCCGTTCTTTTCGCGCGACGGGCGGTCGCGCCGCGCTTGGAAGTCGTCGACTTCTTAGTCGTCGCGCGCTTCTTCGATGCCGGCTTCGCGGCGGCCGCCGAGCGCGGAATCGGCTCTTCCGTGTACGCGGTCAGCGTGGTGCGGATCGATTTCGCGCGATCCAAAACGCTTTGCGCGAGCCCGCGTACGAAGCCCGCGTTCCAGCGGATCATTTGTGTCAAATCTGTCATACTTCCCCCCCTATCCCTTTAAGCAGCCAGCAGTTTACGACGACGCGCCTTTTGCATGTTGTCCGCAAGAAGCATCAGCGGAGTCGCGACGTAAATCGTCGAGTACGCGCCCAAGAACATACCGATCAACATCGTCAGCGCGAAATCCTGAATCACGCCGTCCGCGAAAATATACATCGACGCGAGCGCCAAGCAGGTCGTGATGTACGTTAGAACGGTACGCGAGAGCGTTTCGTTAATCGAGCGGTTCGAAATCCAATAAAGCGTCTTGTCCCGGTGAATCGGGATGTTCTCGCGGATACGGTCGAAGATCACGATCGTATCGTTGAGCGAGTATCCGATGATCGTCAGAACCGCGGCGAGCGTTTGCGTGGTGAACTCCCAGTTAAACAGAGAGTAGATGCCTACGGTGATGATCGCGTCGTGGAACAAGCAGAACACCGCGCCCGGAGCGTAACGGTAGTCGAAGCGAAGCCCGACGTAGATCAAGATCAAGAGCAGACAGTAGAAGCCGGCGAGGATCCCGTTGCGCTTGAGCTCGGCTCCGACTTGTGGACCGACGGTGTCGACGCGCCGGACGTTTGCGGCCTCCGCGCTGAACTTCTCGGCGAGTCCCGCTTTGATTTTTTCGACGGTCGCGGTGATGAACGCGTTCGCTTGCTCGTCGGTCTCACCCTTCGATTCCACGCGAATCAGGTATTCCGTCTTTGCGTCACCGAGTGCTTGCACGTTGGCGTTCGCAAAGCCGATGTCGCTCATGAACGAACGCACGCGCTCGGGCTCAACGCCTGTGTTGAACTGGGCTTGCACCTCGATACCGCCGGCGAAGTCGACGCCGTAGTTCAAACCTTTGGTGAAGATCATTCCCAACGCGATGATCACCAAGATGATCGACATGATGGTGATGTATTTCGCCGGCCCGAGGAAGTCGAAGCGGCCCCAACTGTCTTTACCAATCTGTCCCTGTTGTTGCTTTGCTGCCATCTTCTACCTCTTAGATCTTCAGCGTCTTAACTTTGAATTTAATGACCAGAACGTCGAGCAAGTAGTGAGTCACGAAGACCGCGGTGATCATCGTGGTCACGATGCCCGCGATCAGCGTCACGCCGAACCCGCGCACAGCGCCCGTTCCGAAGTAAATCAGAATCGCGGCCGCGATCGCGTTGGTCACGTTCGAGTCGAAAATCGCCGAGAACGCGTTGTTGAACCCGTCCTGGATCGCGGTGCGCATATTCACGCCCCGCGCGAGCTCCTCTTTGATCCGCTCGAAGATAATCACGTTCGCGTCGACCGCCATGCCCATCGTCAGCGTAATCCCGGCGATACCGGGCAGCGTGAGTGTCGCTCCAAGCGCGCTCAAGATCGCGAGCAGACTCAAGATATTCAACCCCAGAGCGCAAGCCGCGACGACGCCGACCATTTTGTAGTAGAGGATCACGAAGATCGTCACGAGCAGCAGGCCGACCATTCCGGCGCGCTTACCTTTTTGGATCGAGTCCGCTCCGAGGCTCGGTCCGACCGAGCGCTCCTCGAGCTGCTGCAGGGCCGCCGGCAAGGCGCCCGCGCGCAGGGCCGTCGCGATAAGCTGCGCCTCTTTCTGCGCGTCTTCGCCCCCGCGGTTACCGAGGGTGATTTGCCCCTGGCCGTCGATGCGCTCTTGAATGTTCGGCGCCGAATAGACGACTTCGTCGAGTACGATCGCGAGTTGGCGATTCACGTTGTTGCCGGTGAGATCGCCGAACTTGCGGCGGCCGTCGCTGCCGAAGCGGAAGCTGACTTGCGGCTCGCCGTACTGGCCGAAGCTGATGAACGCGTCCTCGAGCTGATCGCCCGAGACGTCGCTATCGGTGCGAAGGAGGTAGGCGATCTTGCCGGCTTCCATCGTCACCGCGTTCTGAGCTTTCTCGAACGCGATCATGGTGTTCGCGGGAAGCTTGCCCTTCAGCGCTTCATTCACTTTCTTCACGTACTGGTTGTACGTCAGATCTCCCTTGAGCTCGAAATTTCCGGCCTTCTCGGCCTCCGCGACCATCGCCTGAACGGCATCGGCCGACATCGAGTTGTCGACGAGGCGGAAATCCAGGCGCGCGGTCTTATTGATCAGCTCTTTCGCGCGGGCCGGATCGGTGATTCCGGGCAGCTGTACCAGAATTCGATCCGCGCCTTGCGCCGCGATCACGGGCTCGGCCACGCCGAACTCGTCGACGCGGTTACGGATGACTTCGATCGCCTGATTCACGACCTGAGTGCGGTAATCGCTCAAAACCGCGTCGAAGTAGCGTGCCTCTACGGCGGTGTCGGTTTCGCTCGTGATTTGGAGCATCGTCGAGTAATTGTCTTTCAGGTGCGCGGCCGCTTTCTTAACCGCATCGGGCGAGTTCGCAGTGACCTTGAGGCTGTCGCGCGAATCGCTCATCGTGACTTCGGCTTCGATGCCCTTTTCTTTAAGCTCGGAGGTCATCGCGCGCGCGGTGCGCTCGGTGCGCTCACGCATCACTCCGGCGACGTCGACTCCGTAGACGAGGTGCGCGCCGCCTTGGATGTCCAAGCCGTAGTTGAGGGGCTTCTTGTGAAAAATCCAGCCCTCGGGAAGCTTGGTAAGGTTCGGCAACAGGTAGATCGTCGTAAAGACAAGGAACAAGACGATGAGGAACGTGCGGCCCTTGAGACTTTCGATCATGTGGCTTTCTCCAACTCTGCGGATACTGCGGATGCGATGGCCGATCTCAACACCTTGATTTTCACTCCGTTAGCGATTTGCAGGGTGATGAACGTATCGGTCAGACCCTCAATGGTCCCCATGATCCCGCCCGATGTCAAAACCGAATCGCCACGTTTCAGGCCGGCCAGAAAAGTCTTCTGATTCTGGGCGCGTTTTTGCTGCGGGCGGAGAATCAAAAAGAAGAAAATGACGAACAGGAAAAGATACGGAAACAAAGTCTCCATCATGCTCGGACCGGCGGGTGCTGCAGCCGCAGGCGCTTGTGCCCACGCAAGAGTTGAAAACATGGAAAGGCCTCCTCAGATTGAAGGCTTTCTTATGCCTGGAAGGACCTGTCTAAATCAACGCTTAGCCTATTTAACAAAACGCGTCAGGCAGTGGTTGCGGAACTCTTCCCAAGTGCCTTCGATGATGTTCAAGCGGATCTTCTCCATCAGCTTCAGGTAGAAGTGCAAATTGTGAATGGTATTCAGCCGCGCCGAAAGGATTTCACCGCTCAAGAAGAGGTGACGGAGATAGGCTTTCGAGTAGTTCGTGCAGGTATAGCAATCGCATTCCGGATCGAGTGGAGTGGGATCTTCTTTAAATTCGGCGCGCTTGATCGAGATCTTGCCGGCCCAAGTGAAGAGCGTGCCGTTGCGCGCGACCCGGGTGGGCATCACGCAATCGAACATGTCGAGACCGGCGTCGACCGCGAGCACGAGGTCGAGCGGCGTCCCGACGCCCATGAGATAGCGGGGTTTGCTCTTCGGCATGAGAGGCGCGACCTCTTTGACGAGCGCGTGCATGAGCTCGATCGGCTCGCCGACGCTGACGCCGCCGATGGCATAGCCCGGCAGCTCGACCGAGCAGATCTGCTCGAGCGATTCCTTGCGCAGGTTATGGTCGAGACCTCCCTGTATGATTCCGAAGAGCAGGCTCTCCTTACGGGTCATCGCGGCTTTCGAGCGCTCGAGCCAGCGGAGCGTTAGCGCCATCGAATTGCGGATTTCCTCAGTGGTGGCGGGATACTTGAGGCATTCGTCGAACGCCATGATGATATCCGAGCCGAGGGCCATTTGGATCTGCATCGACTTTTCAGGCGAAAGGAAGTGCTTCGCGCCGTCCAGGTGCGAGCGGAACTCGACGCCCTCTTCTTGGATCTTGCTGAGTTGCGAGAGCGAGAATACTTGGAACCCGCCGCTGTCGGTGAGAATGGGGCCCTTCCAATTCATGAATTTGTGAAGGCCGCCGAGACGATCGATCGTCTCTTCGCCGGGACGGAGGTGCAAGTGATACGTGTTGCCCAGAATGATTTGCGCGCCGAGGTCTTTCATTTCCTCGGGGAGCATGCCTTTGACGGTGGCTTTCGTGCCCACGGGCATGAAGACGGGAGTGCGAATTTCTCCGCGCGCGGTTTGCAGGCGCGCCGCCCGCGCCTCGCCGACTTGTTTGTCGATCTTGAAGGTTCCTACCGGGTCCATACGCTGAGGTCTCCGTAGGAAAACAGGCGAAACTTGTTTTCGATCGCCCACGCGTAGGCGCTCTTGACGTTGTCGAGTCCCGCGAAGGCGCCGACGAGGCTGATGAGCGTCGAGCGCGGCTGGTGGAAGTTCGTGAGCAACCCATCAACAATTTTGAACTCGTGTCCGGGGCGGATGAAAAGCTTGGTGGCGCCGGAAGCGTCGCCTTCTCCATCATGGGCAAATTCCCCGAGCGACCACGCTTCGAGGGCGCGCGCGACGGTGGTGCCCAGTGCCCACACGCGGCCGCCGCGCTTCTTGGTGGCCTCGACGGCTTCGAGCGTGCTCTTCGGGATGCGGACGCTCTCGGCGTGCATTTCGTGTTGGTCCAAGTTTTCCGTGCGCACGGGCAGGAACGTCCCCGCGCCGACGTGAAGCGTGAGCTTACGAACGCTCACGCCGCGGGCGGCGAGCCATTCGAGATCCGCGTTCGAGAAATGAAGGCTCGCGGTCGGCGCGGCGACGGATCCGGGGTGCTGCGCCCAAGCGGTTTGGTAGAACTCGCGGTCCCCGGGCCGGTTGTGTCGCTCTTCACGGGCTTCTTGAATGTAGGGAGGCAGCGCGACCTCGCCGTGCTTTTGAAAATAGTCGTCGACGAGAGGCGCGGACACTCTCACCGTCTGCGGAATTCCCTTTTGCTCCAGCATGAGCGTCACTCCCCCGGGAAGCGCCAGCGTCTCGCCGACTTCGAACTCGCGGGCGGGAAACAAAACCTGCCAACGGTCTTTATCGAGCGCGGTGAGAAAGAGAATTTCGACTTCCGTGGACGTGAACACGCGCGCGGGAATCACCTTCGACTCGTTCACGACGAGGAGGTCGCCCGGTTTAACTTGTAAAAGTAAGTTTTCGAGGCTGAGCTCTTTCGGCGGCTGGCCGGCGGCGACAAACGCAACGCGCGAGGGCCGCTTCGGTTCGGTGGCCACCAGTTCCGGGGGGTAAGGAAAATCGAGATCGCTCAGCTTCATGGGAAGAGCGATCCTAATGGCGCAACGCGCGTAAGTCCAGCGGAAGGTTCGCCTACACGCGCTTCCTATAGGTCGCCGCGATCACGCTCGCCGCCTTCTCGGCGATCATATAAATCGGAAGGACGATGAACATGCCGGGGATATTGGGAAAGACCGAAGCGTCCACGATTCTCAAGCCTTCGATTCCGTGCACGCGGAACGCGGAATCCACCACGGCCATGGGATCGCTCGACGGCCCCATCTTGCTCGTGCACGAAGCGTGATGCCCCCAGGCCTCGCGGCGGATAAACTGCCTGAGACTTTCGCCTTTTATATGGCGCCCGGGTAGAACCTCTTCGTCGATCAGTTGCGCGAGACCCGATTGAGCGTTCATTTCGCGCGCGAGCTCCACGCCTTCGGCTACGGCTTCCAAATCTTGCTCGCCCTCTTTGAAATAGTTGAAGCAGATGTCCGGTCGTTTTTGGGGGTTCGTGGGGTCGGCCGGGTTCAACGTGACTTCGCCCTGCCGATTCGCCGTATGGGATTTGAGCACCGCCCACGTGAAGTGATCGTTTTGAAGGGCTCTGCGCGACCAACCGGATTCGTAACCTTTGAAGTATCCCGGTGCCGCGAACACGAACAAATCGGGATTCGGCTTGCCACCGGAAGCCGGTGGATTGGCTTTCGAAGAGCGATGAATGCGCCCGACGATCACGCCGTTCGTTCCGTAAAGGGAGCCGCCTTGGTCCTTCTTGTAGTCGTTGAAGCACGGGTCCTTTTGCGGATCCGGTTCAAACGTGCACTTCGTGAGCGACGCGATCGGTTCGCGCAAGCGGCAGACGACGCCGACCTCGTAGCGATCCTGCAGGCCGCGTCCGACACCCGGCAAGTGTTTGCGCATCCGGATGGATGAGGGAATCCTCGCCTCGTCGCCGATGCCCGAGAGCATGAGGATTTGAGGAGTGTTGAAAGCTCCTCCGCTCAAGACGACTTCATGCTCGGCGAGCGCGGTCTTCGTCGCGCCGTAAATCAGCGGATTATAGAGAGGAGAAGCCTCATACAAGTGCTCCCCGACGCGATACTCGACTCCCGTGACTTTTTGAGGTTTCAGCGGATCCGTAAACAAAAGCCGGGTCACCAGCGCGTTTGAGACGATCTTTAAATTTTCGGGGAACTCGCGCTCGGTCTCAAGCAGCCATTCTCGGGGACCGCGACGGACGCCGTTCATGGTCGCCTTTGGAACGAGGTACGGCCCGGGCGAGCGCATGCGGACGTTGCGATTGGAATCGTATTTCGTAAGTCCAGGGGAAAGCTGGTCGCTTTCCGGTGAGAAGAGCAGCTTCAATACGTCGTCGAAAAGGCCCCAGCGATCGGACTTGAACGCCGCCAAGGAAAGCTCGCGAAAAAATCGATCTTTGAGCGCGAAGGAAATCCGCGAGCGCTCCGTCGAAAGCCACCCGCGAAGCCCGTGCTTATCCAAGGCCGCGGTGCTCTCGTAAAGCCCGAGGTAGCGATTGTTCTCCAGACGAACGAAGTACTCGCGCATGCTCTTTGCGTTCCAAGACTTGTCTCCGGTCGCGGTCATGATGTCGTTCCAGTCGCTGGCGTCGGGGTACATCGTAATCATGGCGTTGTGTAAAGTGCTGCCGCCGATGCCGGAAGAGCGTGGATAGAGAATGCCTCCCTTATCCGCTTCGAACTTCGAATCTTGAGGATGGATGGCTTGGGCATAGTGTTTGACGAAGTAGTTCCAAGAGATCGTGGGATGCTCGGTCGAGAGTCCGTGAAACGCGGGCGTTTTGCTGATGTCGTCGACGTCGCGCCCGCCCGCCTCGAGCACCAAAACGCGATAGCCTAGACGCGCGAGTCTCGCCGCGAGCGGCCCGCCGCCGGCGCCGGCCCCGATGACGATGAACTGGGGTTTAAAGTCGGCGTCGGATTTTAACTGCGCAAATACTTGACGGCTGAAAAGCGGAAGTTGGCTGAATACACCAAGCCCCACGCCGGTTTTAAGCGAGTTTTTTAAAAAGCGGCGGCGATCCGATCTTTTACGCGACTTCACGTTTACTCCCTCAGCGTTGGACGCCTTCTTTCAAGGGAGATCGTAAGGAATACGTCCCTGGAGGCGTCTATTGGCAATAATTCGCTTTGGAAGTCTAAGACTGCAATCGCTCGGCCAGCTCGGGCGCTAGCGGAGGCGGCGGTGCGTGGGACTCAATGCTTTGCGGACCGCGAGCTTCATCCGGCTTAAGCCGATCAGGTAAAAGAAGGTCGCCATCAATTGAAATGTCATTAGGAACAGAAACATGAATAAAAACGCGGTTTCGCTCAAGCCATCCCCCGATTTGACAATCTATATAAACCCCGGGGAGCTTCCTGCTCCCCGTCCATGAGGTCCGTTCTTTCGAACAGCGTCCTGCCGTTCTGTTTGTGGGACGCGCGTCTGGGCCGTGCCGGTTAGGAAAATTGCCGGTAATTGAGGCATATGAATCAAGAGTTGACGGGATTTCGATTGGCCTATATCAATAGGCTTTTCAGACACCTACGTTACGTATCCCCAGGTGGCGAAATTGGTAAACGCATCAGCTTGAGGGGCTGACGCCCGCAAGGGTTTGCTGGTTCAAGTCCAGTCCTGGGGACCAAACTTTTCTTCCCCACATTTTGCGCTTCGGGCTCCTTGCCCTGAAAAATCGGTGGCCGCATCGTGCGGCCAGCCTACGGCCAAGCCGATTTTGAACGCGCAATATGTGGGGAAGAAAAGTTATTGTTTGTAGAGCTTGGGACCTGAATCGATGCACCTGGTTCACTAATTTAGCAGGATGCTAAATTTGCGCGAGCCGCTTGCACGATCTCGCTTTCGTATCCGCGGCGCCGCGGATACCGAAACTAAATTCGAAGACGAAAACATCGCAGGCGAGTCCCGTAAGGGACAAGGCCAGGATGGCCGCAGCAATTCCAGTCCTGGGGACCACACTCTAACCACTTTATTTTTCTAATATCCTGACGACGTCGGTAGAAAGTGACTCTAACGCAATCATGTATCCTTGAGAAGTCGGACGACTTCGGGCCACTTTTCCGGTGGGCTTTGGGTTACGGAGCGAAAAGGTACGCTCCGATTGTAGTGCGTTATGAAGCCTGGGACCTGATCATTAAGCAACGTTCTTCCTTGCCTGCCAAAGATCATACTCCGCCTGAATACGAACCCACATCTCGGCCGTCGTTCCGAGCACTTTCTCAAGCTGAATTGCAAACTCTGGAGAGATCCCGCGTTTGCCGTTCACAATCTCGTTGATCTTTCTCGCGCTACAACCGCATTTCGCCGCCAACTGACTTTGATTCAAGCCCATTTCAGCCATATAGACTTCACTAAGCACTTGGCCGGGATGGAGAGGTTTAGGATTTTTAATCATACGTCATCCTTTGTGGTAGTTCTCAATTTTGACCTCAGAAAATTCGCCGTCCTTAAACCGGAATGTAATACACCAGGGTAATTTAATCGTTACGCTCCAATATTCCTTTCGATCACCCTTCAGCTTATGCAACCGGATATTGGGTGGCTGCCCTTTGATCCTTAAGTCCTCAAGGGTCGTCGTTGCATGCATGATCGTCATCAGCGCCTTCGCCCTAAGCCAAAGTTCTCTGGGAACCGACTTAGATTCATTAGTTTCCCACAATTCCTGAGTTGCTCGACTACCAAAGCTCTTAATCATTCCCGCCCCTAAAAACTATTACACTATACGGTATAATGGGATAAATGGCAAGCCTTCAGCGCCGGCCTTATTCGTGTTTTGTAGTATTATTCATTTGAGCCTGAGCTACGATAAAACCTATCTGGTTCAAGTCCAGTCCTCGGGACCAAATTTCTAATCTCTCCACAAAACGACACAGTATCCTTGCTTCGCAAGATTTGCGCGAGCCGCTTGCACGATTTCGCTTTCCTATCCGCGGCGCCGCGGATACCGAAAAGTCGCAAATGCGCCGACCCTCGCAGGCGAGTCCCGTAGGGACAAGGCCAGGAGGGCCGCAGCAACTCCAGTCCCGGGGACCAAACCACCCGACCTTCTTGTCTTTAAGGAGTCAATCCCGGGCCCGCAAAGTACGACATTCGATCGATTTCGGCGCCCGTTCTAAAAGCGTAGCCTTGCTGCTTAAGACGAACTTCGGTGCCCCTCATTCTCGAAAAACGATTCGAGCTCGGGCATTCATTCAGAGAATTGTCCGTAAGGCGAATCTCCTGCAACAGACCACCGGACGGGCGCAGATCCCTTTTCGCCGTAACGAACCTCGCACCACAGTCATCCGTGCGCGCTCCCGTTATGGGCAATTCGATGTCTTTTTCGGTAATCTGAACGGGAAGCAGGCATTCGGCTCCTTTTGGGCAATTGCTGATCCGCAGAATGAGAACGATCTTTCCCGCGGCCTGATCAAGTACCACCCTGGCGCC
>CAYPFC010000053.1:822-1240 GCA_964409815.1 uncultured Pseudobdellovibrionaceae bacterium | reverse complement strand
GATCCGCTTGGGGATAATCTTTGTCCAAATTTATATAGTCCAAAACCGCTGAGCGTATCGGGATATCCGGGAAGCCGATATTCGAGGCGCCCGAAACGCGAGCACAAAAGCCGATCATGAGTAGAGCCGAAAGAAACACGTTCCGCATGGTTCGCTCCTTCACTCGAACGGAAGTCGTTCGAGCCGTCGCTAATTTAATGCACGGCGAAGTTAGCTTCCAGATCCATTTTATAAATTTGATCTGTTTAAATTTACATTCTTATAAATATTGAGGATCAGCCGCGGAAGCCGATCGTCGCGAAGATCGAGATCGCTTGCTGTCCCGGCTCATACACCGGCGACGTACCCAAGCGAAAAAGGCCCGACAACCCCGTCACCGCGATCGAGATAACTCCGCGCCGGTACTCGTACACGAACG
>CAYPFC010000053.1:0-812 GCA_964409815.1 uncultured Pseudobdellovibrionaceae bacterium | reverse complement strand
ATCCGCACTTCCGAATTCGGGCCGATCACAAGCTCCGTACCGTCGACAAAACGCACCTTCGCTCCACCCGGGCCCGTGCGAATCACGCTCGCGAACGGGATCTGCGCTCCCGGAACCGCAGGCTTGCCGTTCAATAAAACCTCGCCCTGGGTGACTTCCATTTCGCCAACAACGTTGAACGCGGCCCCGTCCCGCCCGGGATCGTACGGTCGGCTCGCGTCCGTCACTTGGGGCGCCTGAGGGCCGGCCAATGCGGGCGCCGAGAACGCGAGCTCGCTCGCGCGCGCGCCGTTACCCAAGAGCAGCATAAACATCGCTATAAGCATCCGTATGGGGCTCGTCATTTCCTTCTAAGCCTGCAAGCCCGGAACCGGCGCGCGCGCAATAGCATAGGCCTAGGTGTTCGAACTTTATACGCCTGTCTGCGCATCGCGCTCGAACTGGACTACTGAATCGAATCCAGGAGGGATTAAAATTGGTTATGCGTCTCTTGTTATTCATCGTCATTTGTATGGGCGCCTACGCGCACGCCGACTGCGAAGGCCGCGACAAAGTCGCCGTCATCTTTAACGGCGGCTCCGCCCCACCCCTCGATCGCTCGCTCCGCGTTCGCGAAAATCAACTTTACGAGCGCGCGAAAAGCCAAGGCTTCTGCGTTATCGCCCTCGGCCCGGACGGCTCCGGCGGAGTTAAGCCCGAGGACTTCACCGCCACGCTCGCGAGGCTTAAGAACGTGAAACAGTTGGAGATCAACCTGATCGGACACGGCATCTCGCCCGACAGTCCCGGCGGCCCCGTTCAGCTCACGCCCG
>CAYPFC010000052.1:9902-14852 GCA_964409815.1 uncultured Pseudobdellovibrionaceae bacterium | reverse complement strand
GCTTCATAGATCGCGCGGGGCTGGGTCAGGCACAAAAGATCGAAATTCCCTTTGAGCTCGCGGCCGAAATCCTTAAAGCGCTCGCCGCGGAAGTCCGCCTCGCCGAACTTGCGCTGCTGCAGGAGGGTTCCCATCGCCCCGTCGAGGATGAGAATTTCCTTCTCGAGGCGAGCCTCGAGCTCCTGCAGAATAGGCGACTTTTTCAAACTCATTTCACCGTCTCGATAATCTTGGTTACGACGTGCGCGTCTTGCATGACGTAAAAATGAACGCTGTTGTGGCCGTGGCTGATCAGGTCGTGAACTTGGCGCTCGGCCCACTTGCGGCCGATCTCGACGACGTGCTCGGGATTCGCCATGATCTCGTCGACCATCGCGTCCGGAAGATCCACGTGGAAGGTTTTCGGAATCGATTTCAGCTGATTCAAAGAGCGCAGCACCTTAATCCCCGGCAAAATCGGAACCGTGATTCCGGCCTTGCGGCACTCTTCGACAAACTTATAGAAATGCTGATTGTCGAAGAACATCTGCGTGACGATGTACTCGGCGCCGGCGTCGACCTTTTGCTTGAGGTACTGAATGTCGGTGCGCATGTTGGCGGCCTCAAAATGCTTCTCAGGGTACCCGGCCACGCCCACGCAGAAGTCCATGGCGGCCGAGTTCGAGATGTCGTCAAGGTATTGGCCTTTACGAAGATCCACGACCTGGCGAACGAGGTCGGCCGCGTAAAAGTTCACGCTCTTGTCGCGCGAAAAACTCTTCTCGAAGTTCGGGCCGTCCCCGCGCAGCGCGAGAATGTTCTCGACGCCGAGGAAATTCAGCTCGATCAATGCGTCCTCGGTCTCCTCGCGCGAAAATCCCAAACACAGAACGTGCGCGACGGTGTCGATCTTGAATCGGTTTTGAATAATCCCGCAGATACCGATCGTTCCCGGACGTTTCTTGTAGGTGCGGCGATGAATCGTCCCGTCCTGCTTCTCGTGGTAGTACGCGCTCGCCGAGTGCGACGTCACATCGATCCACTTCGGGCGAACCGGGACGAGGGTCTCGACCACCTCTAAAAGATCGCGAACGGTGCGACCGCGCGCGGGAGGGATAATTTCAAATGAAAACTGCGGACCGTTCGCAGCTTGTATATGCTCGATAACTCTCATAATTCTAGAGGGTCAGTAAAAGCCAAAGGCGTCGTTGAGGCAAGTCTTTTTAAGATTTCAAAACCCGATGAATCTCGCCCACGATTTCCTGCGTGGAGGAACCGGGACCGAAGACGGCGGCCACCCCGTTCTGCAAAAGGAGCTTCGCATCATCGGCCGGGATAATTCCGCCGACGAAGATGGGTTTTGCGATTTTACGCGATTTAAACAGGTCCTGAACCGCGGTCACGAGCGGAACGTGCGCGCCCGAGAGAATGGAAAGGCCGACGATGTCGACGTCCTCTTGGACTGCGGCCTCGACCACCATCTGCGGAGTCTGGTGCAAGCCCGTATAAATGACCTCAAAACCGGCATCGCGCAGAGCACGCGCCACCACTTTGGCACCGCGGTCGTGTCCATCGAGTCCCGGCTTGGCAATAAGTACGCGATAAGGGCTTTGCATTCCGATTGAATTTAACCTATCAAAAGCATGAGTCAACCGATTGAAATAAGGAGTCATTGCCGATGTCCGACAGTGCCCGTCCCGCCTTGAGTATTTTGACCGACGACGAGAACGCCTTCCGCCTGGGCCTTCGCGAGTTTTGCGAGGGTGAGATTCGCCCCCTGGTCAGCAAAATGGACGAAGAGGCGTCGATGAGCCCGGACCTGGTGAAGAAGTTCTTTGAGATGGGCCTGATGGGCATCGAATCCCCGGAAAAATACGGCGGCGCCGGCGGCTCGTTCACGATGGCGTGCTTGGCGGTGGAAGAGCTCGGCCGCGTGGACGGCTCGTGCAGCGTTCTGGTGGACGTACAAAACACGCTGGTGACCAATGCGATTTTGAAGAACGCGAACGAGGCACAAAAGCAGAAGTACCTCCCGAAAATGGCTAGCGAGTGGGTCGCTTCCTACGCTTTAAGCGAGAGCGGCAGCGGCTCGGACGCATTCGCTTTGCGCTTAAAGGCCGAGGATAAGGGCGACAAGTTCGTTTTGAACGGCCACAAGCTCTGGATCACGAACGCGCACGAAGCGAACCTGTTCCTGGTCTTCGCGAACACGGATTTCTCGAAGGGCTACAAAGGCATCACGGGATTTCTTGTTGAACGCGGTTTCAAGGGTTTCAAAGTCGGCAAAAAAGAAGACAAGCTCGGCATCCGCGCGTCGTCGACCTGCGAGCTCTTGTTTGAAAACTGCGAAGTGCCGAAAGAGAACGTCATCGGAGAAGTCGGCAAAGGCTACAAGATCGCGATCGAAACGCTGAACGAAGGCCGTATCGGCATCGGCGCGCAAATGCTCGGCATCGCCCAGGGCGCTTACGAAGCGACCCTTCAGTACATTAAAACGCGCGAACAGTTCGGAAAAGCGATCAGCCAATTCCAGGGCGTCCAGTTCCAGCTCGCGGAAATGCGCTGCATGCTCGAGTCCACGCGCCTGCACGTGTACAACGCCGCCCGTCTGAAGGACATGGGCCGCGACTTCGTGAAAGACGCCGCGATGGCCAAACTGATCGCCTCGCGCAATGCCGAGAAGATTTGCTCCATGGCCGTCGACCTGTTCGGCGGCAACGGATTCACCAAAGAGTATCCGGTGGAAAAATTCTTCCGCGATTGCAAAGTGGGACAGATCTACGAAGGCACGAGCAATATGCAATTGCAGACGATCGCCAAGATGGAGCTTCAGTAGCGCGATGAGACTCGCGCTTCTTTTGCTCTTCGCGGTTCAAGCGCGCGCGTTTCCCACGACCTCGCACTATCAAGTCGCGACCAGCTCCGACGAGCTGGCCTTGGACTCCAACACCCATTGGGACGCGGAAGCCTCCTCGGATTTCATCACCTACCAGCGCCCGATCGAGTGGGACGCCGCCTGGTGGCGGTCGTCTCAGGCTTTCGATCTTTCGATCGGAAGCATTTCCTCGAAGCAGTTTCTCACCTACCAGCGCTTAAAAATCCATAAGGACCTGACCGACGACGTGCAGGTGCGCGTGCATTGGCTGGAGGAGCGCGACTTCGAGCAAGACCGTCGCGCTTTACCTTTGGAGCTGAAGTTTCGCCTAAGCGAGAGGTGGGCGGTGTCCGTGTTCGGCATGCCGTCCTTGTACAAAAGCGAGGACGACGTCGGATTGTCTTTGTTTTTTGCGCCGGCGGACGATTGGGAAATCCGCGCGAGCGGCGTGTGGGGAGATTTCCAGCGCAATCAGCGCAACCTCCAAACCGACGAATGGTCGGAAGCTCCCTTCGGCGGAACGTTGTCGGTCACAAGATTTAAGGAATTCATGAACGCCGAGCTCCACTGGGAGCCGCGCTCTCAGCGCAGCGACCTCGGCGCGCCGACAACGGACCTCTCATACGAGTCGGCGTTCTTCGAAGGCGTGAGCGGCGTCTGGTCGTGGCGCGTACTTTACGATCGCGCGTACCACGCGGATTACGCCGCGGACCTGGTGCGCGCGCGCAAGCGCTCCTTGAACCAATTCGAGCGCGCATGGAGCTTCGGGCCTCACGTCTTGCGGACGGGCGCGAACTTCTTTTACCGCGAACACCGGGTGAACGCCGATCAGTTTGTAACGCGCGAGATCCTTCCCACGCTCTGGTTCGAGCTCCCGCCCCGCTCGCGCGCCTGGGGCACGCGGGCCTTGAGCCTCGGTTACGACGCGACGATTTACGAGATGCGGAATCAACAGAGCACCGACCAGAACCTCGAGCATCGCCTGAACGTCAAATCGGCGATGCGTTTCAAGAAGGCGGGCGAGCTCGCCCTGCTCTTCACGTTCGACCTGGATCGCTTCGGCAGCGGCGAGACATGGGCAGGCGGATGCGGCCAATTTCGGCTGGAGTTTTAGTTCAAGCCGCCGTAGAGTGGACCTCCTATGTCACGTAACTTCGATTTCGTTATCGCCGGCGCCGGGGTCGTGGGTTTGACCCTCGCGCGCGAGCTCGCGCTCCGCAAAGCCGGAAGCATTCTTGTTTTGGATAAAGAAAAAGAAGTCGGAAAGCACGCGAGCGGACGTAACTCGGGCGTCGTGCACGCGGGCATTTACTATCCCGCGGACTCTCAAAAGGCGCGCTTTTGCGTCGAGGGCGCGCGCCGTTTGCTCGAGTACGTCGACGAGTACAAACTCCCCGTCTTGAAGTGCGGAAAAGTGATCGTCGCGACGAAGCCTGAGAACGTCGCCACTTTGGAGACCCTGCTCACGCGCTCGAAGCAGAACGGCGTCGACGCGAAGAAGATTTCCTTGGAGGAGCTGCGCGAGCTCGAGCCCGAAGCGCGCTCGCACGACTACGCGATCTGGTCGCCGAAGACCGCGGTCATTGACTCAAAGGCCGTCTTGAAGCGCCTCCAGGAAGAAATCCGCGAGCTCGGTGTCGAGGTTCGCCTCTCCGAGCAAGTGTTCACAATCCATCCTTCCGAGCGCGCGGTGCGAACGACTCACGAAACTTTCGGTTACGGATTTTTTTTCAACACGGCCGGCGTGAACGCGGACAAGATCGCGCACCAGTTCGGCATCGGGTTGAACTACCGGATCCTGCCGTTCAAGGGCTTGTACTGGAAAAGCAGCGACGCGTACGCCGGTCGCATTCAGCGCCTGATTTACCCCGCGCCCGACATCACGATGCCCTTCCTCGGCGTGCACATCACGCGGACCGTGGACGGCAAGGTGCTTTTCGGCCCGACCGCGATCCCCGCGTTCGGTCGCGAGAATTATTCGCTCTTCGGCGGGCTCGATCCGCTCGAGTCGCCCAAGATCGGCTGGCAGCTCTTGAAAATGCTGATCCGCAACCCGGGTGGGTTCCGCAAGTACGCGACCGACGAGATGGGCCGCT
>CAYPFC010000052.1:2707-9892 GCA_964409815.1 uncultured Pseudobdellovibrionaceae bacterium | reverse complement strand
TAATTTCTACCGCGAGGCCGCGGCGCTGGTGCATCGCCTGGATCGCGGCGACATCGGCGAGTTCTATAAAGTCGGGATCCGCGCGCAGCTGATGGACCTCTCGAAGGGCAAGCTCGAGATGGACTTCGTCCTCGAAGCTGCGCCCCACTCGATGCACGTATTGAACGCGATTTCTCCGGCCTTCACGTCGAGCTTCGCATTTGCGAAGTACCTGGCCGATTCCGCGCTCGGCAAACAAATCACCGGCACCATCAAGGAGACCACCAGTGCTAGACCTTAACGCCTTCATCCGCAAAGAGATCGAGTCCTCCGTACAGACCAAGATGAAGCTCATGGAAAACGCGGAGATCATGAAGACCGTGGCGCGCGTGACGGAAGTTTGCATTCACGCGTTCAAGAACGGCGGCAAGGTTTTGTTCGCCGGTAACGGCGGGAGCGCCGCGGACGCGCAACACCTGGCGGCCGAGTTCGTGAGCCGGTTTTACTTCGATCGTCCGGGCCTGCCGTCGATCTCGCTGTCGTCGGATCCTTCGGTCGTGACCGCGATCGGCAACGATTACGGTTACGAAAATCTTTTCGCGCGCCAAGTTCAGGCCCACGGGAAACCGGGAGACGTGCTGATCGCGATCTCGACCTCTGGCAAGTCGCCGAACGTGTTGAAGGGGATCGCGACCGCGAAGGCGATGGGACTAATCACCGTCGCGATGACGAGCGAAAAGGGCTCGGACATGGCGAGCGTTTGCGACTACGCGATTCAGGCGCCGTCGAGCTCGACGCCGAAGATTCAAGAGTGCCACATCGCCATCGGTCACGCGATCTGTGCCGGCGTCGAAGAGGCGATTTTTAAGAAGTAATGCTCGCCGAGCGCGGCGCTATCGAGAGAAAAACAACACCCAAGAAGCGGTTACCAAAGCTTGAGTTATGGCCCACGCCATGATCTGCGTGCCACGACCGGCTTTCTCGAGGAAGCGCTCTGTGCCGATCGCGCGCTCGGCACAGAGCAAAGCGCCTTGAAGCAATCCCCATCCCAGATAATTGAACGTAAGCCCGTGCCACGCGCCCGAGATAAACATCGCGAGCACGAGGTTCACGTAAAGCCTCGCATTCGTCCTCACGCGCGATCCCCCGAGCGGGATAAACACGAAGTTCTTAATCCAAAGTCCGAGTGTGACGTGCCAGCGCTTCCAGAAGTCCGTGATCGTGAGCGCGAGGTAGGGCTTTTGAAAATTCAGCGGGCAATCGAAGCCATAGAGCCAAAACGCCGCCGCGACCAGATCGCACGCGCCCGAGAACTCAAGATACAAATGAACGTAGTTCCAAATGCCGAACCACGCGGCGTCGGCCACGCCGTTGATCTCGTAAAACTGCAGGCCGGGCACGTACTGCCGCCACAGATTCACGAGCACGAAGCCTTTTATAATCCCGATCAGCGTGAGCTTTGCGACGGGCTCAAGCGGAATCTCCTTTCGAGCGTGGTCTTTCGCGGAGGCGATGGGACCCACGAGCGCCTTGGGAAAAGAAACCAGATTGAAGAATCGATCCTTAAACGCGATGGGCGTCTTCAGTCTCCACCACAGATCGAGACTCGAGCCGAGGACCATGTAAGAAAATCCGGTGACGTTGAGCTTGAGCGCGTGGTGAATCACGATCAGCATGGCCGCATACGCGAGAGGCAGGAACGGCGATACCCGGAACTTGAGCTGCGCGCGGTAAACGAGCTCTTGAATCGCGAGGATCCCGAATACCGCCCAGAGTGTCGGCTGACTCATCTGCGCGAGCGCGAGGACCGAAACGGTCACCCATACCGCGAACGCGCGCGGCAGGATCCACGAACGAAAGAGCAGCGAGATCGCGAAGAAGCAGAAAATCGCGTTGATCATCCGCCCGCCTTGCCGAGCACGCGCTCGGCGCACGGAGTTTTCACAACCTCGTCCATCACCCGCTTCACGCCCCACACGGTCAAGTGCATCGGATCGGTGAAAACATACGGCTCCTCGCTCAAGTGGCCGAGGTCCACGCGGCGGTCTTCGGGAAGGCGCTCGATGAGCGCGCGCATGTCCCGCGCGACGGCGTCGGCGTCGCGGCCGAAGTGGCGCAGGTTCTTCAGGTTCGCGGGCAGCATGACGTAACAGATGGTGGCGTCGGGGTGCTTGTTCGCGAACGTGACGACGCGGTCGAAGAGCGTTTTGGCGGGCTCGACCTCTTTCGCAAATTTCGACCGGAAGGTCGTGTAATTGCGCGTCGACTCCCTCAGCATGTGGCGCTCAAAATCGTACGCGGAAGCGTCGGGCGCCTTGATCTCGGGCCACTCCGCCTTCAAAGGTCTAGGTGAGCTGTTCGCGAAGAGCTTGAGCTCCTCGAGATACGACTTCGCGCCGATGAAGAGCGACGCCAAGAAGAACTCATCCCATTTTTGATAAAAAGATCCTAAGCGCGCGACATAAGAGAGGTTCGAGATCGAAGTCAGGCTCACGCTCGAGGCGTCGGTGCGCGCGGCGAAGCTGAAGTACACGGGGTTGATGAAGGCGACCACGCGAAGGTTTCGGAGCCGCTCGGAATGCGGCTCGCTCGCGAGCATATAGGCCAAGGTCTTGAGTCCTTTATGGGCGCCGACGAACTCGTTGGCCTCGACGCCATGAAGGCGCGCGGCCTGCGCAAACGACAACTTCGCCGTGCCCTCGGACGCCGTGATAATTACGGGCTTCACGGGCTCACGGCAGAGCGAGCTCCAGAAGAAGCTCGAGACCCGCTCGAACCGGTACGCGTCCGCCCGTTTTTCCCAATAGTTTTTTTCGGCTTCGAGGCACGCGAGTTTCGGGTGCATCCAGTCGGCGGCGAAGGCCGCGAGCCACAGCGCGAGGCTGACTCCCACGAACGTGAAGAGCGCGGTTTTAAAATTGCTCATACACCAGCGGCGGTGGCTTCGCCGGGACGACGTACAGAAACGCAAGACTCAAGAGAACGCCGAGGAGCACGGCGAGCACCCACTTCATTCCCAGAACTCCCGGTTGCGCATGAGCCACGCAAGGCTCGTGAGCTTCGTGAAGTTATTCGGATCGAGGTAGAACTTGGGATCCTCGAGCTTCTTGTAGAACTCGGGGGTGACGAGGCCCTGGACAACCGGGTTTTCGACTTGCGCGCGAAGGATGGCGGCGAGCCCGTTGGCCATCCACCAGCCCTGATCGAGCGAGAACGCGCGCTTGTTGCGATCCCAGATGATCTCGGCCGGAAGCATGGGCTCCGCCACTTTGCGCAGAAGATATTTTCCAAACCCGCCGCGGACCTTGTACTTGGCCGGCAAAGCGAGCCCGAACTCGACCACGCGATAATCGAGGAACGGCATGCGGCTTTCGATCGAGTAGAACATGGAGTTCGAGTCCTCGTACCTCAAAAGCGTCGGAAGGCTTAAAGCCTCGACGTCAAGAATCTGGCGCTCGGAGAGCGTCGTCGCACTGCGAGCAGGCGGTTTCGCGAGCGCGCCGCGCGAGAACGTGAGCGTCGCGTTTTCGGAGCGCTGGAAGCGCGTGAGATAATAGAAGTAGCGCTGAGGAGAACCGAGCTCGCGCGCGAGCGTGCGGGCGACGCCGGCGCCTTGAACGAGGAACGCGGGCAGATTGCCTTTGCGCAGAAGCTCTTTCAAATAAAAAAGCTGGAACTTGCGGTAGCCGGCGAAGGCTTCGTCGGCGCCCTGCCCGCCGATGGACACTTTGTAGCCGCCCTTCTTGATGCCGCGAAAGACGGTGTTCTGGGCCATCACGGTCGGATGCGCGAAGGGAAGCGATTGCGCATCGAGCGTCGCTTCGAAAATCGACGGCACGTCGCCGGCGACAAGCTCGGAATAATTCAGCGTGAGTCCGAGGTGTTTGGCGGTGAGCGCGGCCAAGCCCGCTTCGCTCCCCTGCATTTCCGGATTTGCGAACGTGAAGACGTCGAAGGGCTCCTCGCGCGTTTCGCGCATCAGCGCCGCGCAGATTCCGGAATCCAATCCCCCGCTGAGCGAGAGCGTGACGGGAACGTCGGAGCGCAGGCGGAACTCGACGGCGCTGAGCAATAGACTTCTCAGAGTCGACACGAGCTCGGCCTCGCTAAAGCCCGCGAGGTCGGCGCGGATAGCGTCGACACGCGCGCGGAGGTCGTAGAATCTTTCAAGGCGATGTTTTCCGCGCTCGAAAATCAGGAGCTGGCCGGGCGGCAAACTTTGAACGCCATGAAATCCGGTCTCGGTCGTCAACCCTTCGTAAAGGTCGAACGCGAGGCCGAGGTTCAAATAATCCCAATTCACCTTGGCCGAGACGGCGCGCGCAAGCGCCTTCGCGTTCGAGGCGAACGTGAGCACGCCGTCGTTCAGATGGTAATACAGCGGCTTGACGCCGAAGCGATCGCGCACGAGGACGGTCTGGTCCTTTTGTTTGTCGTGAAGCGCGAGCGCGAACATGCCGTTGAAGCGCTCGAAGGCTTTCAATCCCCATTCTTGGTACGCTTTGAGGATGACTTCGGTGTCGCTGGTGGTTTTGAAGCGGTGGCTTTTGGACTCGAGCTCGGACTTCAACTCAACGAAATTATAAACTTCGCCGTTATAAACGAGCAGATTGTTCGAGTCTTCGTCGAGGAAGGGCTGATTGGAGCGCGGATCCAGGTCGAGGATGGCGAGGCGATTGTGTCCGAAGACGAGCCCGTTTCGGGTCAGAAGCTTTTGCGCGTCGGGTCCGCGGCGATGTTGATCCGAGAGAATGCTTTGGACCGCGCCCTCGCCTCCCGGTTCAGATCTTAAGGAGCCCGCGATCCCGCACATCTTCGACTCACTTTAAAATGGCGCCGATGGCCTTGGTTAACTGAGCTTTCGTCACCGAGCTTTTGTTCCCGATGATCTTCGTCTTCAATCCGGCGAACACGTTTCCGATGAACGGCACGAGGTCGGCCGGGCAATCGGTTTTCACGAGCGCCGCCGTCAGACAGAAGAACGCGTCGCCGGCGCCGGTCGCGTCGACGACGTTGTCGGTAAACGCCGGGGCGAACGACTCTCCGCCCTTGGCCGGGAAATAGTAGGAGCCATTCGGGCCCACGGTCATCGCCATGCCGGCGTCGATCTTGCGCATGTCCTCGCTCGCGCGGCGGACGATGTCCACCGGCGGAGAATAGCGATCGTGGTACGCCAGGCGCGCCTCACGCGTGTCGAGCGCGAGGTAATTGAAGCGCTTGTGCTTACGGTAGATGTTAAAGCCGTAGTTCGAGGAGTTCGTTTGAACGTTCAGCGCGATGAAGGCGTTGATCTTCTTCGAAGCCTCGAGCACGTTGGCCTCAAAAAGCCCGTGACCGAAGTCCGCCATCACGACCATATCCATACCCTTGGCGAGCTGAACCATCTCACTACAGAACTGATTGCTGTCGTTCGTCGACCACTGATCATGGCGCAGGTCCGTGATCTCGAACATGCGTTGCGAGCGATCAACCGCGATGTAGCGGGTCTTCCGCGGAGTCGGAATATTCGCGAGCGGCATCTCGTGCAGAATCACCCGCTCATCCATTTTTTCGCGAAGCAGCTCCTTGAAGTACGGCTCATTGCCGTGACTGATCAACAAATGGACTTCCTTACCGAAGTCCGCCAGGTGGTTGGCGATCGCGAGCGATCCACCGGCGTAATTCTCTTCATAAAGAAAACGCGCCGAGATCGACGGGCTCTTCGACGAGATATTCTCGGGAATGCAAAAGCGATACGTGTCGACGATCGGCTCGCCGACCACCAAAACTTTCTGGGTTCCGACCTTCGCCAGCACCTCGGCGATCTTTTCCTCGCCGCCCAAATCTTGCACGCGCTTAATCGTCTTGAGCTGATCCTCGGTCCAATTGATGAAGAAGCGATTGAGCAGGCTCGACGAGCTATGCGTTTCCGCCGTGTTTTTCGACGGCGGCTTCTTCCTGGTAGATGCCGCCGGTCACGTCTTTCGTTTTATCGCGGTAATCCGGGCCCTTTACGTAGAAGTGGGGCTTCAACGTATCGATGCTGTTCACGGCGAGCGGGTGATCGCTGATCGCGACGAAGTCGACGTCCTCGAGGGCCGCGATCATCATCGCGCGCACCTTATCGGTGAAGTATGGGCGGCCGGGGCCTTTATTCACGAAGCGATCGGTGGTGATGGTCACGACCAAAAGATCGCCGAAGGATTTCGCGGAATGAAAGTACGCGAGGTGGCCCGCGTGCAAGACGTCGAAAACGCCGTGGGTCTGGACGATCTTCTTATCGGGAAAGCGCGAGCGGAGCTCGGCGAGCTGTCCGAAATCCAAAATCTTCTGCGAATGCTTCCGCGGAGTTTTCGGTCCCATTAGAACGGCCCCTTGAAATTCTGGTCCGGAACGTCGTGAACGCGCTTCGATTGATACTCGCTCACGCCACTCAGATCGAGATCCTTCTTAAGCATTCTCGAAACGGCGGCCACGATCTCTTGCGGTCCGTTGTAGTAATATTTCGTTAATGCGTGCGTCGAAGGCGACGGGAAATCCGGATTGGTCAGGCGCTGAGGGCGGCACTTCAATTCGAGGCTCTCGTCCTCGCTCACCGAAGCGATGACCTCGCCGGCAAGCCCGCCGAACTTCCAGGCTTCGTTGACGACGAGCAAGCGTCCCGTTTTCTTCACCGACTTTTTGATGGCCGGCATGTCCATCGGGCGCAGCGTCTGCATATCGAGAACTTCGACCGAAATTCCCTGCTGCTCGAGGTACTCGCACGCCTTCATCGTTTCCAGAACCATGTAGGACCAAGTGACGATCGTGAGGTCCTTACCCTCGCGCGCAACACGCGCCTGCGAAAGCGGAACTTCGTACATCCCCTCGGGAACGTCCGAGACCGTGTTGTGCAACCAGCGGTGCTCGATAAAAATCGTCGGGTTCGGATCCTTCATCGCCGAGATCAGCATCCCTTTCGCGGCGTAGGCCGTCGCCGGAACGACGACTTTCAATCCGGGAATGTGCGCGTACAAGACTTCCAGGTTCTGGGAGTGCTGGTTCCCCTGTCCCCATCCGCGACCTATGATCATGCGGATGATCAAGGGCACCGACTTCTGCCCGCCGTACATGCTGAACCACTTCGCGGCGTTGTTGATGACTTGATCCAAAGCGTAGAGGCTGAAATCCATCCGCTGGTGAACCAAAATCGGTTTCATTCCGCCGAGTGCCGAGCCGACCGCCACG
>CAYPFC010000052.1:0-2697 GCA_964409815.1 uncultured Pseudobdellovibrionaceae bacterium | reverse complement strand
GGTCAGGCCGTTTTCGGCGATGGGCATGTCGAAGACTTGCGACGGAAACTTATCTTTTAGCTTCGCGGTCGTGCCGAAAATATTCTTTGGATCGGGAACGCCTTCGCCGATCACGTAAACGGACTTGTCTTTCGCTAAAAGCTGCTCGGTGCCCTCGCGGAGGGCGTCGACGAAACTAAGAATTCGCATAAATGTAAGCTCCGAGCTCGCTGCGCTCAGGGAATGGGGCTTCGATCGCGTACGCGAACGCCGATTGAACCTCGTCGCTCACTTTCGCCTCGATCTGCTCCACCCAACCGGGGGTCCACAGACCTTTCGCTTCGAGCTGACGTTGAGTCACGCCGAGCGGATCGTGAGCGCGCCACATCTTCAGCTCTTCGCTATCGCGATACTGAAGTTGATCGTCATTGTTCGGTCCGCAATGTTCGAGGTAACGGTACGTCTTGAGCTCGAGGAATACCGGTCCCTCGCCCTTGCGCAAGCTTTCGATCAGGGGCTTGATCTCGCTATGAATATTCCAAACGTCGTTTCCATCGAGGGACATGTGGCGCATACCGTGACCCGCGGCTACGTCCGTGAGCGGACGCGCGGGCTGGCGGTCGCGAACGTGCGTGTAGCACGAGTACAAGTTATTCTCGCTCACGAACAGCACGGGAAGTTTATGCAAGGAAGCGAAGTTGGCCGACTCGTGAAAAACGCCCTCTTCGATCGCGGCGTCGCCGATGCAAACGACCGTGATCAGCGGTTTCTTCTGCATCCAGTTCGCAAACGCCAGGCCCACGCCGACGGGAATCGTGCCGCCGACAATCGACGTCGAGCCCGCGAATCCGCCCTGCCCCTTCGCGCAGCCGTCTTGCTTTCCGTAGAGCTCACAGAGCAAGCCCGTAAGGCGACCGCCCTTCGCTAAATAATGCGCATGCGCACGGTGGGTAGAGACGACGGTGTCCTCGACCTTTAACGCCTCGGCCACTCCCACGGCGCAAGCCTCTTGCCCGATACTCAAGTGAACCGGACAGCGCATTCTTTGCTCCGCGTAGCGCTTGGCGATTTCTTCTTCCACGCGACGGATGCGAAGCATTTTGAAATAAAGGTTCTGTAATTGTTGATCGGAGCTCATGACTAACTTCCCGCGGAGACGCGGCGCTGGCCGGTCACCGATTGCGATGGATACTCAACGACGTTCTTCTCCGCCCCGAAGTAAACGCTGCGGACGGTGGCGAGATAATCGCGGCTGAGTTTGAAAAATGATTTAAGGGTCAAGGCTTTCGACTTCCCCGTCGAGCGCGTTCCCAAAGCGTAGGGAACTTCGGCGTACAGGTAGCCCTTGCGGATAGCTTTGATCAAAAGCTCGGTCTGGTAGAAAAAGCCGCGCGAATTCAAATTCAAACTTTGCAAGACGGTGCGACGGTAAACGACGGTGCCGTTCATGTAATTCAAGAGCAGACCGAACGAAAGATTGATGATCGCCTTATACGTGCGCGAGACCCAGCGACGATGACGACCGCGCACTTCCACGTTGTAAACGAAGGGGACGATGATATCCACGTGCTCCATCAGCGGGAGGTAGCGAAGAATCTCGACGGGATCGTTCTCGCCGTCTCCGGGAAGCATGGTGACCGCGTCGCCCTTGGCGATCTGCCCGCCTTCCCAGAACGAGCCGCCGATTCCGTGCGGTTGATCGTGATGGATGACCTGAATGAAGGGATAGCGCTGCTTCAAAGAGTCGGCGATCTCGCGCGTGCGGTCACGGCTGCCGTCGTTGATGAGCACGAGCTCGCCCTTGATCCTAAGTTTCTCAAATCCCTGAATGGTTTCGATCACCGCGCGCTCGAGGTTGGCTTCCTCGTTGAGAGCGGGCATCACCACGGAGATTTGGTAACTCATGAATCAGTTCCCTTTGCGCGATTCGAGGTCGTGAAACTGGGCCAAGTTGTGCATTAAAACTTGGTGCGCGTCTTCGACTAAACCGTAGTTCTCGAAAGCGACGTGAAGCGAGACGCTGGCCAAGCCTTTAAGTTTTCCCCCGGAAAAGCCCGTAAGTCCAATGATCGGCGTGCCTTTACTCTTCGCGTATTCGGCGGCCTTAACGATATTGGGACTGTTGCCGGAAGACGACACCAGGACCACGAGGTCGGAGGCCGCAAGGCCCGCCATCTCGAGCTGGTAGGAAAAAATCTGATCGTAACCGCGGTCGTTGCCGATCGCGGTGAGAATGGCCACGTTCGAGGTCATCGACTGCACCTTCAACGACGGCTTCCCCTCGAGGTGCGTGCCCTTCATCCAATCGCAGCAGAGGTGTTCGGAGATCGACGACGAGCCGCCATTGCCGCCAGAGAAAATTCTTCCGCCCGCTTTGCGTGTTTTCCGCATCAGCTGATGCGCCGAATCAAGCGCCTCGGTGGAGACCGACTTCAATCCGTCACTGAGAGCATTGATATAATCCGAAAAATAAGACTGAATAGAACTTTGGTTAAAAGTTTTGTTCAGGAACCGCGGGTCTTGCATATATAGGTAACATGATAAGAATCGTCAGAGATTGTCAAGGCGAGACGCCTTAGTTAAGACCATCTCTCATAGGGAAAAATATGGCGCGCGCACTCGTAACGGGAGGGGCCGGATTCATCGGCTCACATCTCGCGGAAAGACTCCTCAAAGACGGACATGAAGTCACGGTCCTCGACAATCTCTCGGTCGGCC
>CAYPFC010000051.1:0-14932 GCA_964409815.1 uncultured Pseudobdellovibrionaceae bacterium | reverse complement strand
TTGGGTTGGACGCGGATCTTCTGAAAGCCATCCGCAGCGGAGCTTTGGAGGCGGCGGAGGTCGGCGTGCTGGCCGGATATCCGCTGATGGGCGTGCTAATCAGCCTGATTAGCCTCAAAACGCGCGATAAGGAATCTACCGAAATGGCCTTTAAAGTGGCCACCAGTCAAGCCTTGCGGGAAGCGCTTAAGTCCGTGAAATCCCAGCTCTTGGAACCCGTTTTCAAGCTCGAGATCTTTACCCCCGACGACTTCATGGGCACGGTCATTGGCGACCTTAACGCCCGTCGTGGAAAGGTCCACGCCATGAACCCGAAACCGGGCGGTCAGGTGATCAACGCCGAAGCGCCGTTGGCCTCTATGTTTGGTTATGCGACCGATTTACGCTCGCTGACGCAGGGGAGAGCCAACTTCTCCATGGAATTCTTGCAGTACGCGCCGGTGCCTCCGAAGGTTGAGGCCGAAATTCTGACGAAGTTGGGCCGCTGACAACTGCTCGAAATCTTAGTTATTTCCCTTTGACAAGGCGATTCTCCGTAGAGCATTATCGCCGACTTGCGGCTCTAATTCTCCGACCTAAATGTTTCCAAGTCGATGAAATCCCCGCGATTTTGTTGAGACTGGGTGCTGACGGTTGGTTAGAAAACGGTCTGCTTTTGTCTTTCGAGTGAACTGAAAAGTAAAAAGAGAAGAAACAAAAAGGTTAGCGTATGCAAAGTCAGAAAATCCGTATTCGCTTAAGAGCATTCGATCACAAGCTGTTGGATCAGTCGACGAAAGAGATCGTCGAGACCGCACGTCGCACGGGCGCGCGTGTTGCCGGTCCGATTCCGCTTCCGACGCGAATCAATCGCTACACCGTTCTGCGTTCTCCGCACGTAGATAAAAAATCGCGCGAGCAGTTCGAAGTGCGCACGCACAAACGCCTGCTCGACATTCTCGAGCCCACTCAGCAAACGATCGATCAGCTCATGAAGCTCGATCTCTCGGCCGGCGTGGACGTCGAAATCAAACTGTCGGTTGTGTAAGAGGATAAGCCATGAGTGAAACGAACGACGTAAAAGAAACTGCAGAAACACCTCAGCAAGAAACGAAAGCCGCAGCGGGCGCCGTGCAACTTGGCGGCATTTTCGCATTCAAAGTTGGAATGTCCGCCATCTTCGAAGAAGGTGAGCGCATTCCGGTCACCGTTTTGAAATATGAGCCGATGGTCGTCTCGCAAGTGAAGACCAACGAGAAAGACGGCTACGAGTCGATCCAAGTCTCGTTCAAGCCGGATCGCGCTTCGCAAACCAATGGCGCTCAAAAGACTCGCTTAAGCGGCGCGGGATTCGAAAACGGCGCGAAGTTCTCGCGCGAAATCCGCACGAAGACCGAAGGCATTTCGGTTGGTGCGAAGATCGGTATCGACAGCCTCAAAAAAGGTGACCTCGTAAAAGTGACCGGCCTCTCTCGCGGTCGCGGCTTCCAGGGCGCCGTACGCCGCTGGAACTTCAACGGCGGTCCCGCCTCTCACGGATCCGGTTTCCACCGCAAGCCCGGCTCCGTCGGTAACCGTACGTGGCCCGGTCGCGTAATGCCCGGTAAGCGTATGGCCGGTCAGTGGGGTAACGAGACTGCAACCGTTCGTAATTTGAAAATCGTCGACGTGATTCCGGAAGAGAACGTGCTTCTCGTAAGAGGGCCCGTTCCCGGAGCGCGCAACACTCTGATCCAGCTCACGAAGGTGAAATAAGTATGGCAACCGTAGACGTACTCGGATGGGATAAGAAAAAAGTCGGAAGCGTGGATCTTGACGCTTCGGTTTTCGAAATCCCCGTTAAAAAAGAGATTCTGCAGACCGTGGTTCGCTGGCAGCTCGCCTGCCGCCGCGCCGGAACTCACAAGTCCAAGACCCGCGCCGAAGTGAGCGGGGGCGGTAAGAAGCCCTTCAAGCAAAAGGGAACCGGTAACGCCCGTCAGGGTTCGACCCGTTCTCCCTTGATGCCCGGCGGTGGTATCACGTTCGGTCCCGTTCCGCGCGACTACTCGTATGTTCTTCCCAAGAAAGTTAAACGCCTCGGACTTCGCACGGCGCTCTCTTTTCTCAAGAAAGAAGGCCGCCTATTCGTGGTCGACGCGATGACTTCCTCGGAAGGCAAAACGAAAGATCTCGCATCGAGCTTGAAGAAGTTCGGCGTCGAGAAAGCCGTCCTGATCGACTCGAAAGCCGACGCCAAGTTCGGTCGCGCCTCGCGCAACCTCGCCAAGTATCGCTACTACGGCGTTGAAGGTTTGAACGTTTACGATCTTCTCAAATACGACAACGTGCTGCTGACCAAAGCGTCCGTTGCCACGATCGTTGAGAAGTTAGGAGATAAGTAATCATGTACTACGTGATTAAGAAGCCGCTGGTGACCGAGAAGAACAGCGTCCTCGCCGAGAAGGGCGTGTACGTTTTCGAGGTCGAAAAAGACGCTACGAAAACGGACATCAAGAAAGCCATCGAGAAGTATTTCCGCGTGAAGGTTGCGAACGTGAACACTGTAACTTGCCGTGGCCGTTCGAAGCGCACGAAGTTCGGGATTTCGAAGCCTGTTTCTTGGAAAAAAGCATTGGTACGTTTGAAGGCCGGCGAGAAGATCGGCCTGTTTGAGGGAGCATAAAGATGGGTATCAAAACGTTCCGTCCCCGTAGTCCTGGCCTTCGCGCGGCGACTGGCTTCGACTTTTCGGAGATCACAAAAACGACGCCGGAAAAAGGCTTAACCAGCTGGATCCACCGCAAAGCGGGCCGCTCCAACACGGGTATGAAGTCGATCCGCTATAAGGGTGGCGGTCATAAACGTCGTTATCGTCTGATTGATTTCAAGCGCAACAAATTCGACATCCCGGCCACCGTCGCGGCGATCGAATACGATCCGAACCGCACGTGCCGTATCGCCCTCCTCCACTATATGGACGGAGAAAAGGCGTACATCGTCGCTCCGATCGGTTTGAGCGTGGGCGATAAAGTCCTCTCGGGCGACAACGCCGACATCAAGCCCGGGAACAGCCTGCCGCTAGGAATGATTCCGGCCGGCACCATCATTCATAACGTTGAAATGCGTCCCGGTAAGGGCGCGCAGATCGCTCGCGGCGCCGGCGCCGAAGCGACGCTCGTTGCGAAGATGGGTCAATATTGCCAAGTGAAATTGCCCTCGGGTGAGGTTCGCCAAGTGTTGAGCGTGTGCCGCGCGACCATCGGTCAAGTTGGTAACACGGACAACGAGAACATCTCCTTGGGTAAAGCCGGACGCGCACGTTGGCGCGGCATCCGTCCTTCGGTTCGCGGTCAGGCCATGAACCCGATCGATCACCCCCTCGGTGGTGGTGAGGGCGTGGGTAAAGGTCACCACCCGGTGACTCCGTGGGGTCAGCCTTGCAAAGGCTATAAGACTCGTCACAACAAGCGTACGGACGGCATGATCATCAAGCGTCGCGCTAAGCGCAAAATGAGAAAGTAGGATAGACGATGGGACGTTCAGTAAAAAAAGGTCCGTTTGTAGACCACCATCTGACCAAAAAAGTGGATCACGCGAAATCGACCGGCGACAAAAAGGTCATCAAGACTTGGTCGCGCCGCTCGACGGTTCTTCCGGAAATGGTTGGGCTGACCTTCGCGGTTCACAACGGGAAGAAGTTCATTCCCGTATACGCGACTGAAAACATGATCGGCCACAAGTTCGGCGAATTCGCGCCCACGCGCACGTTCAACGGGCATGCCGAGAAGAAAGCCAATGCTCCGGCCGCGGCAGCACCGGCTGCGAAGAAGTAGAGGATTAAGTCATGGAAGTGAAAGCAAGTTTGAATTTCGCGCGTATCGGTTGCCAGAAAGCTAGACTGGTTGCCGACGTCGTTCGCGGAAAAGACGTCAATGAGGCGATCCGTTCTTTGACCTTCATGAAACTGAAGGGCGCTGGGCTCGTGAAGAAGCTGATCGAGTCGGCCGTGGCGAACGCGGAAAACAAAAAGACCATCGATATCGACAATCTCTACGTGAAGACCATTTGGGTCGACATGGGACCGGCGATCAAGCGCTTTCGTCCCCGTGCTCAAGGGCGCGCGTTCCAAGTGAAGAAGAAGATCAGCCACATTAACGTCATTTTGGACGAGAAATAAGAGAAGGGTGCTCGAGTGGGACAAAAGGTAAATCCAGTCGGTTTACGAGTCGGAGTGATCAGAACCTGGGATTCGCGTTGGTATGCCAAGGGCAAACAGTACCAAGTCAATTTCCAGGAAGATTACAAACTTCGTAAGTTCATCAAGGACAAGCTCAAGCACGCCGGCGTCGCGAAGATCGAGATCGAGCGCGCCGCGAATAAAGTGAAGATCATTATCTCCACCGCTCGTCCCGGTGTGGTGATCGGTAAAAAAGGTACGGGCATCGATCAGCTCAAGGCTGAGATCCAAGCCCTGACGACCAATGAGGTGTTCGTGAACATCCAGGAAGTGCGCAAGCCCGACCTCGATGCTCAACTCGTCGCCGAGAACATCGCGCTCCAGTTGGAGAAGCGTATCTCGTGGCGCCGCGCTCTTAAAAAAGCGTTGGCCGCTGCGGTTAAAGGCGGCGTTCGTGGAATTAAAATTCGTGTGAGTGGCCGTTTGGACGGCGCGGAGATCGCGCGTTCGGAATGGTACAACGAGAAGAGCATTCCGCTGCACACCCTGCGTGCGGATATCGATTACGGAACTGCAGAAGCTCTCACCACTTATGGCCTGATCGGCCTCAAAGTGTGGATCTATCGCGGCGACGTTTATTCGGCTCGTGAGATGGAGGAGGCAGGCCGTGTTAAGTCCTAAGAGAGTTAAATGGCGTCGTCAGCATCGCCCGAACTTTAAAGGTTTCGCCCAGCGCGGCTCGAACCTGGCGTTCGGTGATTTCGGTCTTGCCGCGACGGAAGGTGGCCGTTTGACGGCTCGTCAGCTCGAGGCCGGTCGTATCGCGATCAGCCGCTCTGTGAAGCGCGGTGGTAAGTTGTGGCTGCGTGTTTTCCCGGATCTTCCATTGACGAAGAAGCCGGCTGAAACTCGCATGGGATCCGGTAAAGGTAGCCCCGAATTGTGGGTGGCGATGATTCTTCCGGGTCGTATTTTGTTTGAAATGAACGGGGTGACTCGTGAGCAAGCTCAAGCGGCGTTCCGCTTGGCCGCGCACAAGCTGCCTTTCAAGACCAAGTTTGTGGCTCGGGAGTAGGTATGAAGTATTCGGAAGTTAAAGAATTGACGGCCGGTGAATTGCGCAAGCGCGTGGTTCAATTGCGCGAAGAGCTTTTCGAAGCTCGCATGAAGCACTCCCTCGGCCAGCTCGGTAGCCCGATCGAGATCCGCGGCAAACGTCGTGACCTCGCTCGTTTGAAGACGGCGCTCGAGATGAAACTCGGCACGAAGAAACAATAAGGAATAAGTCATGGCAAAAGCGACTCAACATACAACTGAACAAACCTCGGCCCGCCGCCAAGAAGTGGTCGGTGAGGTGGTCAGCGACAAGATGGATAAAACCATCTCGGTTCAGGTTTTCCGCCGCGTCCGTCACCAGAAGTACGGCAAGTACTTGAAGAAGACGTCGGTTTACAAGGCCCATGACGAGAAGAACGAAGCTAAGACCGGCGACAAGGTTCGCATTCAGATGACTCGTCCGCTCAGCAAAACCAAACGCTGGCGTTTGATGGAAGTCGTCGAGAAGGGCGAGACCACTGTGGAGGCCAACGTATGATTCAGATGCAATCGCGCTTGCGCGTAGCCGACAATTCCGGCGCGCGTGAGGTTCAGTGTATCAAAGTGCTCGGCGGATCGAAGCGCCGTTACGCCACCATCGGCGACGTCATCGTCGTGTCGGTGAAGGATGCCCTCCCGAACTCGAAAGTGAAAAAAGGCGATGTGGCTAAGGCCGTGATCGTGCGCACTATCCATAAATTGCGCCGTCCCGATGGCAGCTACATTCGCTTCGATGATAACTCGGCAGTGCTTATCAACGCCGCCAAGGAACCCATCGGAACTCGTATTTTTGGTCCCGTGGCTCGTGAGCTTCGCGCGAAGCAATTCGTGAAGATCGTGTCGCTGGCACCTGAGGTGATTTAAGATGGCGAAAGAGAAAAAAGAAGCTGGCCCGAGCCACAAAGTTAAGATCCAGCTGCAGGAGAAGTACTCCGCAGAAATGGTTCCGTCGCTGATGAAGGAACTGGGTTTGAAATCGCGCATGCAGGTTCCGGGCTTGAAGAAAATCGTATTGAACGTCTCGACTTCGGAAGCCGTGAAGAACCCGAAGGTTTTGAATGCCGCCGTTGACGAGCTCACCGCGATCACCGGCCAAAAAGCCGTGATCACGAAGTCGAAGAAGTCGATCTCGAACTTTAAGCTTCGTGAAGGCATGCCGATCGGCGCCACCGTGACTCTCCGCAAAGAGAGAATGTGGGCGTTCCTCGAGCGTCTGATTCACTTGTCGCTTCCGCGCGTGCGTGACTTCCGCGGCCTCTCGCCGCGTGGTTTCGACGGTCGCGGTAACTACAATATGGGTTTGAAGGAACAAATCATTTTTCCGGAAATCGATTACGACAAAGCCGAGCAAGTGCGTGGGATGAACATCACCATCTGCACATCGGCCGCGAATGACAATCAGGGACGGGCGCTGCTGGAAGCTTTGGGCATGCCCTTCAGAAAGCGCTAATTAAGGAGTGTTTTGACGTATGGATACTATCGGAGATTTCTTAACTAGAGTACGTAACGCCGGAGCTGCTCGCCACGAGAAGCTCGACATTCCTGCTTCCAACGTAAGAGTTGGCATTGCCAAAATCTTGTTGGATCAAGGTTACATCCGCTCGTTCAAAGTCGTTCGCGACGGCAAACAGGGCGTGATGCGCGTGTACCTGAAGTACAACGAAAAAGGTAAACCGATCATTACGGCCATTGATCGCATCAGCCGTCCTGGTCGCCGTGTCTACGTGCAGTCGAAAGAGATTGCGCCGGTTCGCGATGGATTCGGAATTTCAATTTTGAGCACAAACCGCGGCGTGGTCGACGGTGATACCGCTAAGAAAGAAAATCTTGGCGGCGAATTGCTCTGCAACGTTTGGTAGGTGAACAATGTCTCGTGTTGGAAGAGCTCCAGTATTTGTAGATAAAGCCGTGCAAGTGACCGTGACTCCGAAAAACGAAGTCGTGGTTAAGGGCGCTAAGCACACTCTGACCATTCCCATGCGTCCGGAGATCAAAGCCGAGTTCAAAGACGGCAAAGTGACCCTGACGACGAAGAGCGAAGAGCCGACGGCCAAAGGTTTCCACGGTCTCTACCGCGCGTTGATTCAGAACGCGGTGACCGGAGTTTCCAAAGGCTGGACGCGCGAGCTCGAGCTGAACGGTGTCGGTTATCGCGCGGCCGTGAGCGGAAAGAAGTTGGAGCTCACTCTGGGTTATTCGCACCCGGTGGTTTTCATGATTCCCGCGGGAATTGAAATCGCGGTTGAGAAGCAAACGAAGATCACCGTATCGGGACCGAGCCGCGAACAGGTTGGTCAGGTGGCCGCGAAGATTCGCAGCTTCCGCCCGCCGGAGCCCTACCTGGGTAAAGGCATTAAATACGCAGACGAAACGATCCGTCGCAAAGCCGGTAAGTCGGCCGCGAAGTAGTGAGGTAAGATATGATTCGCATTAAGTTAAAAAATAAGACCTCATTCAAAGCGAATAAGCGCTTGAAGAACAAGGCGCGCATTCGCAAAAAAGTGGATGGCACGACCGAGCGCCCGCGTTTGACCGTTTATCGCAGTGGCAAGCACATGTACGCGCAGATCGTCGACGATACGACCGGAAAAACCCTGGTCGCGTTCTCGACTCTCGAAGGCGAGATCAAATCGAAGAACGTTGAGTCGTCTAAGCAGGTCGGCGCCGAGCTCGCGAAGCGCGCGCTCGCGAAGAATATTAAGAGCGTAGTTTTTGATCGCAGTGGTTATGTATTCCACGGCCGAGTGAAGGCTGTGGCAGACGGTGCCCGTGAAGCGGGCCTGAGCTTCTAAGGAGAAGAAGAGAGTGGAAAACCTTACGGAATTGCAAGAACGCGTGGTGGCCATTAACCGGGTCGCCAAAGTGGTGAAGGGTGGACGTCGTTTCTCCTTCTCGGCTCTCGTCGTCGCCGGCAACGGCAACGGTCAAGTGGGCTTCGGTACCGGTAAAGCCGGCGAAGTTCCGGAAGCGATTGGCAAAGCCGGCCGCATCGCCAAGAAGACTCAGAAGTCGATGAACATCAAAGACAACCGGACGATCCCCCACAAAGTAGAGGGCAAGTTCGGCGCGGCGAAAGTGATCTTGATGCCGGCGGCACCCGGGACTGGCGTTATCGCCGGCGGTCCGGTGCGCGCGGTTCTGGAAGCCGTAGGCATCAAAGACATTCTCACGAAGTGCGTGGGCACGACGAATCCGCACAACGCCGTTCGCGCGACGATGGATGGATTGTCTCAGTTGATCGCACGCCGCCCGACCAAAGCGGAGTAACCGGCTGGATATTGCATGGGCCGCTCGGCGGCTCATGGAGCGAGTGCCTAGGCGCTCTTTGGATTAGAAACATACGAAGGTGATTTATGGCTAAGAGTTTTAAAGTGACATTGAAGCGTGGATTGATCGGTACCACGAAAGACCAGCGCGACACCGTTCGCTGCCTCGGTCTTCGCAAGATCGGATCCTCGCGCGTGATCAAAGACAATCCGGCCAATCGCGGCCAGATCTACAAAGTCCAGCACCTCGTAGACGTGCAGGTGGAGAAGTAAAATGAGCTCGCTTTCGACTTTAAAGAAATTCCGTGGATCGACCCACAACTCCAAAGCGCTGGGTCGCGGACGCGGTTCGGGTAAAGGTAAGACCTCCACCAAGGGTGGCAAAGGTCAAACGGCACGTAAGGGCGCTCCTATTCGCCGCGGCTTCGAGGGCGGACAAACTCCCTTGATTCGCCGTATGCCTAAAGTAGGATTTACGAATACTCCGTTTAAGAACGAGTACGAAATTTTGAACCTGAACCAGCTGGGCAAGTTCTCCGGTACCGTAGGTCCCGAAGATCTGGCTAAAGCCGGATTGGTGGGCAAGCAGGCCCGTATCAAGATCCTCGGCCGCGGTGACGCTCCGAAAGGTTTGACGGTACGCGCTCATAAGTTCAGCGAATCGGCCAAAGCCGCCTTGGAAAAGGCTGGAGGAAAAGTAGAGGTCATCTAAAGTGGCAGCACCTAGCATTCCCGCCGAGCTTCGCAAACGCATTCTCTTCACGCTTGGAATTCTGGCCGTCTATCGTTTAGGCGTGCATGTTCCCGTTCCGGGCGTTGACGCCAACGTCATGTTGTCCTTCTTCCAAGGGCAAGCTTCCGGAATTTTCGGATTGTTCAACACGTTCACGGGCGGCGCCCTTGAGCGCTTCTCGGTCTTCGCGTTGGGAATCATGCCGTACATCTCGGCGTCGATTATTTTCCAGCTCTTGCAGACCGCCGTGCCCTACCTTGAGCAATTGAAGAAAGAAGGGGAGCCAGGGCGCAAGAAAATCAATCAGTACACGCGCTATGCGACCATCGTTCTGGCCGTCGTTCAAGGTTATGCCATGGCGTCGTTCCTTTCGGGTGCCGACCATAACGGCGTTCCGCTGGTCACCACGCGCTCGTTCGGCCCCGGTTTGAGCTTCCACTTTGTCACGATTATGACCCTGATCGCCGGTACGTGCTTTGTTATGTGGCTGGGCGAGCAGATCACCGAGCGCGGAATCGGAAACGGGACCAGCTTGATCATCTTTTCGGGTATCGCAGCCGGAATTCCTTCGGGCGCGCTGCGCTTGTGGCAGATGACTCAATCGGGTGAAATCAACGGTCTCGTCGCCCTGATCATCGTGCTCTCGATGGTGGCGATCATCGGCATCATCGTCTTCCTCGAAGTCGGTCAGCGCCGAATTCCAATTCAGTACTCGCAGCGCGCGGCCACTCGTGAGGGAATGGCGCAGACCCAGCAGTCGCACCTTCCTCTGAAGATTAACTTCTCGAACGTGATTCCGCCGATCTTCGCTTCGTCTCTCCTCATGTTCCCGGCGACCGTCTCTCAGTTCGTTGAGAACCCAACCGTGAAGAGCCTGGCGAGCTCGCTGAATCCGGGCGCGACGATGTACAACCTTTTGTTCGTCGGTCTGATCGTGTTCTTCTGCTTCTTTTATACGGAAATCGTGTTCAATCCGAATGAAGTGGCCGACAACCTCAAGAAGTACGGCGGTTTCATTCCCGGCATTCGTGCCGGCAAAAGCACGGCAGACTACATTAAGAAAGTTCTGGATCGGTTGACCGTCGCAGGCGCTGTCTACTTGAGCGCTATCTGCGTGCTGCCGACGATTCTGATCAACTCGTTTAAGGTTCCATTCTATTTCGGCGGTACGAGCTTGCTTATCTTGGTGGGCGTGGCTCTCGACACCAGCCAACAGATTCAGTCTCACCTTTTGACCGCTCGTTACGAGGGTATGCTTAAGGGCGTGAAGCTCAAGAGCCGGAGGGTTCAATATTGAACCTGATCCTCTTCGGTCCTCCCGGAGCCGGTAAGGGAACTCAGAGCGAGCTTCTAGTCGACCGTCTTCAGATGAAGCAGATCTCCACCGGCGATCTGTTCCGCGCGGCCATCAAGAATCAGACGCCACTCGGGAAAGAGGCTAAGGGTTACTTGGATGCGGGCACGCTTGTTCCGGATTCGGTAACAATAGGTTTGGTTGAGGAAGAGCTTGGGAAATTGGCTGGGAAGGGCTTCATCTTGGATGGCTTTCCGCGCAACGTTGCCCAGGCCGAAGCGCTTCAGGATTTGCTGACGAAGAAGAGCTTGCAGATCGATAAAGTCGTGTTTTTAGAGGTCCCGATGGACAAATTGCTCGGTCGACTGACCGGGCGCCGCGTTTGCCGGGCCTGCGGTACGGTATTCCACACTCAGACGAAGCCCCCTTCGACGGCCGGGGTTTGCGACAACTGCGGGGGTGAGGTGTATCAACGACCTGATGATAAGGAAGAAGTCATTCGTACCCGTCTTGAGGCTTATGAGACGAGTACTCGCCCCTTAAAGGACTATTACAAGGCGAAGGGACCCTACGTCGAAATCGACGGGACGGGTGCGACCGAGGATGTTTTTGGTAGATTGACAAAGGTTCTTCAAGTCAAGGCTTAACGATCTAAACGGTCGAAAAGTGCTGGACTTGCGCGGCGGGCGGGGTTAACCTCACCGCTTGCATTCCTTTGCGACCCTCTTTCACTGGATGGAAATAATCAGTGAAATCGAGGGGTTGAGTTAACTTGAGTGCTAATTTTTTAGCGTCGTTGAGTGATTGGGGTTCGTATGAAAGTCAGAGCTTCTGTGAAGCGCATCTGCAACAAATGTAAAGTGATCCGCCGTCGCGGCGTTTTGCGCGTGATCTGCGAAAATCGCAAACACAAACAGAGACAAGGATAAGAGAAAATGGCTCGTATTGCTGGCGTAGATTTGCCCAGAAATAAGCGCATCGAAATTGCTCTCCAGTACATTTACGGAATCGGCAAGACGCGCGCGAAAGAAGTTGTTGAGAAAGCGGGATTCAATCCCACTCTTCGCACGGACGCACTCACGGACGAACAAGTCGCAAAACTGCGTTCGATCATTGAAAGCGCGTTCAAAGTGGAAGGCGATCTTCGTCGTGAAGTCGGCCTCTCGATCAAGCGTTTGATGGATCTCGGTTGCTACCGTGGTCTTCGTCACAAAAAAGGTTTACCGACTCGCGGTCAACGTACGCGCTCGAACGCGCGTACTCGCAAAGGACCTCGTAAGACAATCGCGAACAAGAAAAAAGTCGTCTAAGGAGTAATGGTTAATGGCTGACGCTAAACCGGCAGCGGCATCCGACAAGGGTGCCCCCAAGAAGAAAATTAAGCGCAACGTTCCCATCGGCCGTTGCTTCGTTCAAGCCGGATTCGGCAACACGATCGTGACGTTCACTGACTTGAACGGCAACACGATATGTTGGTCCTCGGCAGGAATGCTGGGATTCAAAGGCAGCCGTAAAGGCACTCCGTTCGCGGCACAAGTCGCGGCTGAAGACGCCGGCAAAAAAGCTCTGGAAGCGGGAATGAAGACGGTTGACGTCGTTGTTCGCGGTCCGGGTGCAGGTCGCGAGCCCGCGGTTCGCGCGCTCTCGGGACTTGGCTTCCGCGTGACTTCGCTGAAGGATCTGACGCCGATTCCGCACAACGGCTGTCGTCCTCCGAAGCGTCGTCGTATCTAAGCTGGCCTTCTGACGCCCTGGCGGGCGTATGAAATCCGCCAGAAAGGGCTGCGGCCCTTGCGCCGGAGACAAGGCGCACTCGATGGAATGGGTTTAGAGTTTTAAATTTTTGACGGGAGAGATGATGGGACAATTGGCGATGCAACCTCACTACTACAAATTCTGGCGCGAACTGATCAAACCGAAGGGTTTCGAGGTCGAAAAAGAAAGCCTCACTCCTCGCTATGGTAAGTTCCATGTGCGTCCGCTCGAGCGTGGCTTCGGCGTGACCCTTGGAAACTCGCTCCGCCGGGTTTTATTGAGCTCGATGATGGGCTCGGCCGTTTCGGCAGTGAAGTTCGAAGGTGTCTTGCATGAGTTCTCGACGATTCCGGACGTCCTTGAGGACGTGACCGACATCATCCTGAACCTGAAAGAAGTTCGCTTCCGCCAGTTTGATCCCGACACGAAGACTTTGAGAATCTCGAAAACCGGCCCGGGCAAAGTGACAGCCGCGGATATCCAGTTGATCGAGGGCATCGAAATCCTGAATCCCGACCAAGTCATCGCGACTCTGGGTAAAGATGCGCGCTTTGAAGCGGAGCTGATCGTGACCTTCGGTCGCGGTTATGTCGAAGCCGAAGGCCGCGGCAAAGATCTGCCGGTCGGCTACATCGCGGTGGACGCTCTTCACTCGCCGATCCGTCGCGTGAACTACGTCGTAAATGCCGCTCGCGTTGCACAACGTACGGACTACGACGCTCTGACTTTGGAAGTTTGGACCGATGGCTCGTTGAAGCCGGAAGAAGCAGTCGCGCTCGGATCGAAGATCCTCAAAGAACAGCTGCAGATCTTCCTCACGTTCGACGAGAACATGGAGCCTGTCGCAGAAGAAGAAGATACGCGTTCGCCCCAGTTCAACGAGAACCTGTTCCGCTCGGTCGATGACCTTGAGCTGTCGGTTCGCTCGGCGAACTGCTTGAAGAACGCGAACATCCGCTACATCGGCGAGCTTGTGAGCAAGACCGAAGCGGAGATGCTGAAGACGAAAAACTTCGGTCGTAAAAGCTTGAACGAAATTAAAGAAATCCTGTCGAACATGGGACTGTCGCTCGGAATGAAGGTCGATGGATGGCCGCCTCCGGGATGGGATCCGAATAACCCGATCAAACCGCAAGCACCGGCCGCCCCCGCGGCACCGGCCGCTCGTGGAAATGGAACTCCTCAGTAAATTGAGGACCGTCGCCGTGACACCGTCACGGCGCCGTAAGGAGACGTAAGATGAGACATCGTTCTAAAAGAAGTAACTTTCACCGCCGCCCTGGACCTCGCGTCGCCCTCATGCGTGGGATGGTTTATTCGCTCGTCGAGAACGGCCGTATTAAAACGACCGTTCAGCGCGCGAAAGCCGTTCGCCGTTTGGTCGAAAAAGCGATCACTGTAAGCAAGCGTGGCGGATTGAATGCTCGCCGTCTGTTGCTTTCGCGCTATCCGAACGACAATGTCGTGGACATCCTGACTTCGGATTTGCAGAAGCGCTTCGCGAAACGTGAAGGTGGATACACTCGCATCATCCGCGTAGGCAGCAGGCCCGGTGACCAGGCCGATATGGCATTCCTCGAATTCGTCGATTACACTCCGCCGGCCGCAACCGGTAAAGAGACCGTAAAAGGCGATGCCGATCTCGAAAAGCGCCTGGCAAAGAAGGCCGCGGCGAAAGCGAAGCTCCGTAAGCGCGTTCGCACGATCGCGGCTCAGTCGCGTCGCGACGCTCGCTTGGCGCAAGCATAGCCAGGATCAAGTTAAGCTCGCCTCGTACGGGCGTGGACCGCAAGATTAGAATTTGGATTTAGAAACCCGGATGGTGAGTCCGGGTTTTTAATTTTAGACGCGAAGCTTAACCGCTGCGGTGCTGGTGTGCATCACTGGCGCGTATAGCGAACCTGAATGGTGATCTGCGCGGGCCAATTGGCATTGTAATGCAGCTCAAGGTTTTGGCGATCGGCGTGCAACGTGTACTCGTGCGGCTGCAGGCGTACGCCGTTGGCCTTGACCTCTATCAACTGAGCCACTTTGTAGCGAGTCGTGAAGATGGGGGCGCGTTGAATCGATGCCTCCTGCACCATCTGGCGGACGGCTTCTGACCAGACATTGTTCACCGGATGCATCGCCGCGCCTCCCGAGCTGCGAATGTACGGCATATACGAAAAACCTTCGAGGTCTTCTCCCGTAATCTGCGACTGTGAAAGTGTCGGCGGCACGTAGCCGATCGTACGCACTCCCGCGATTTGAGTCGAGCCCGCCGGGGGAAGTGGGACAATTCCGTGAAATTTTAATCCCGCCAGACCGGGGTTTAACGCGTGAATCGTCTGCGTGAGCGCAGAGTACGAAGGCAGGGACGAGGGGGCGCCCGCACGCGCGTAGTACGCGCTATGACCGGGATCGTGAGTGTCTGACACAAAGATCACGTTGGCCAGCGCGCCTGAACGGAACGTGCGCACGCCCGAGGATCCGTTACGGCGGACCAGTTGGTCGAGCGAAACCACGCCCGCCTCAACGCCGATCGCCTGAAGCGCGATTTGAGTGTGCGCCTTCAGGCAACTAATTCCTTGCGGATTTGTTTCCATCGGGCGAAACCACGCGTTCGCGCATCCGTTATACGGGAACCGATTGGAAAGAGATGCGGCCGCGTA
>CAYPFC010000050.1:10927-14955 GCA_964409815.1 uncultured Pseudobdellovibrionaceae bacterium | reverse complement strand
TGCGGACCCGACCGAACCGTGTAGCCGAGCCGGCTTAGAATCGTGATCACTTCGTCCATCACGAGCGCGATCGGATGCTTGGCCCCGGCCGAGAGACCCGGCCCCGGAAGGCTCACGTCAACGGCGTCCTTTTTTACTTTTTCCATGAGGCTTGCATTTTTTAGAGCCTCTTCGCGGGCGACGTAGGCCTGCTCGAACGCCTCTTTGACCTTGTTCACTTCTTTGCCGAAGGCGGGCTTCTCCTCTTTGGGGAGCTTGCCCATCTCACGCATGATTTCGCTTAAAAAACCTTGCTTGCCGGCGAAAGCGACTTTCACGTCGTACAGCGCCTGCAAATCGGGCGCGGAATTGAGCTTGTTCAGAGCCTCGGTCAATTGGGCATTGATGTTCGAGATTAGCTGGGACGGATCCATTGCGCTATGGTACAAGAGGCCCCTATGAAGCGCAAGGGAACCCATAAGAAGCCGGAGACGATTTATTCGCCCGCCGAGGCGGACGCCCGTCTCTACGACGTCTTCCGGCATCACGGCTTCGAGGATTTCCCTCACGACACCCGCAAGCGCCTCGTCGAATTCTACGTTCTGCTGATGACTCACCAGCTGCGCGACAACGTTACCCGCCTGGTCAAATTTCGCGACATCGCGATCAAGCATTTCATCGATTCGCTGATCGTTCCGCGGCTGAAAAAACTGAAATTCCCGCTGCTCGACGTGGGCACCGGACCCGGCTTTCCCGGAGTGCCGCTGAAGCTCCTCTTTCCCGACGACAAAATCATCTTGGCCGAGGGCGTGCGCCGGCGCGTGGACTTCCTGAAAGCCGTGCGTGAGGAGATGAAACTGAAAGAGCTCGACATCGTCGGCCGCAAAATCGACGAGACCTTCCAGCTCCCCGTCAAGGGCGTCATCACCCGCGCCTTCGCCGAGATCCCGCAGACTCTGCGCGGGATCTCTCAGTGCCTAGAGGTCGGCGGCGAGATGTACTTCATGAAGGGGCCGAACTGCGACGAGGAAATCAAACTCGCGAAACGCGACTGGAGCGAGTACTTCGAGCTCACCGACGACATCAAGTACGCGCTGCCGAACACGCCCCATCAGCGCCGCCTCGTGGTCTACAAGAAGCTCAAGACTCCGCCGTTCGATATGCCCGACGAGGATTTCGATGATTAAGGAGATCGCGAGCTCTCATAATCCGAACTTCAAGCGCTGGGCGAGCCTGCTCGAGTCCAAGGGCATACGCAAGGAAGGCCGCGCACTTCTGAGCGGCGAAAAGCTTGTGCGCGAATGGCTCGATCAGAGACCCGAGACCGTGGAGGAGATCCTCCTTCCGATGAAGAGCGAATTCACCGCGGAAGGGCCTAAACTCTACCGGCTCGCGAACCCTATCTTTAAAGAGCTCGATACGATCGGTACGAAGTCTCCCCTCGCGGTCGTGCGCGTGCCGGAAATTGCGGCGTGGGACCCGGACGACAAGCCGAAGGGGCTCGAGCTCATCGTTGCGATGAGCGACCCCGCGAACCTCGGAGCGGTCTTGCGCTCGGCCGAAGCGTTCGGCGCGAGCCGCGTGATTCTGACCAGAGAGTCGGCGTCCCCCTACCTTCCGCGCGCGCTCAAAGCTTCGAGCCTTAGCGCTCTGCGCGTGAAGCTCGCCTCGACGGGCGCGCTCGCCGAGCTGGCTTTGAAGGACGGATACGCCCTCGACATGCGCGGGCTCGATATCTCGAAGCTCGAATGGCCGAAGAATCTTTATTTGGTGCTCGGAGAAGAAGGCCGCGGCGTGCCCGACAGCCTTCCTTTGAAACGTTTGAAAATTCCGATGTCGGCCGGGCTCGAAAGCCTTAACGCGACCGTCGCCGGCTCAATCGCTATGTTTAGTTACCGCTCATATTCCGCTTGACGCGAAAGCGCTCGAGCACGTCCGGAATCAAGAGAATATCCCCGCAGTACGACTCCCTTCCGACCGGCTTCTCGTCTTCGTCGAGGAACGCGAGCTCCCCGCAGAACTGCTCGGACGTCACGTTGATCTCGCCAGCGATACGCACGCTATGTCTCGGGAGCAGTTGGCGCACGGACCTCGAGCCCATGACCAGCTTTCCAGTCGTGCGAACGCGATAGCCTTCGGGACCCGCGTTGAACTGGAAGTAGCTCGCGGCGACTTGAATCTCGACGCCGTTCCTCGAGCGGAAATCCAAAGTTTCCGTGCGATCGTGATAGGTGACCGACTGAAGGTCGCCACCGGGCGTGAAGCTGAAGGTCGCGGGCTTGATCTCATCGGGCGGTTCGCAGTCGCGGGCGCCGGGCGTGATCTCACACGTGTCGGCATTGCCGCTGAACACGGGAAAGCGGACCCCGCTCACCTCGTAAAGCTTGATGCGCGAGACTTGGAACCCCTGAATCCATTGCTTATCGCTGATGCTGCGAAGGTTGTCGTCGAAAAAGAGGCTTACCAGGTACCGAACGCCCGCCGAATGCTCGAGGCTGTAGCGCAGTCCCATGCGGTAAAGAACTTCGTGAAGTACGAGCCCCGCCTTATCGAGCTCGGAAAGTTCGACCCAGAGCTCGTTGTCGATAATGAACGAAGGATCGTCGTCGACGAGCGGAATGGATTGGTTGGCGATCTGCTGAACTTTGCAACCCGCCAAATGAAACTTGTGGAAGGAATCTTGGATGTCCTCCAGCTCCAGATCGTCGAGCTTAACATTCGTGCTTTCGAAATAGCCGATCTCATTCACGAGAAAGCGCCCCAAGTGAGGAAAGCGCTCGATGATTTTCTGTTGAAGGGCGGCGAGCTTCTCGAGGTAGGTGTTACCCGCCAGATCGGAAAGCTGAATGCTTTTCGCGCGGAGCGTGCGGGTCTCGGCGAAATCGAGGAGCTGAACGCGCGGTATGCGATTCTCGCACACTAGAACGTCGCCGCCATTGCCGATAATCTTTGAGCCAAATGCGGGAGTCGAGAGAACGATGGTCAGTGCTGCAATCCAGTAGCGCTTCATACGATGGGCTCCACAACAGGATAGAGTTGAATACCTAAGACGTAGACCGAATCCTTTTCGCCGGAATGAGTGAGCTTGGTAACTTTGCGCTGAAACTCGCGCACCAGATTCTTAAGCTCGGGAATCGCGGCGCTCGAGACCGCGAACGTATGCGAGGAAAACTCGCGCTTTTCAATCGCGACCTGATCGACCGCGACGATGGCTTTGGTCAAGAGCTGCTTATGGTGCTCGCGAATCGTGCGCGACGGCACTCCGCTTGGCAGCTCAAGGTCCGTCTTCGTTTGCTTCCAGCCTGACTCGTCAACGCGCAAAAGTTCGAGCGCCTGCAGTCGCTGGACGGCCTCCTGAACGATATCGAGAGGCAGCCCGAGTTTTTCCGCGATCCACGCCGGATCGGGATTGAAACCTTTGATGTCCGTCATCTCGAGAATCGCCATGTGGTACCAGTCGCGAATCGCCGAAAATTTCTCGAGGCACATCTCGTCCAGCTTTTCTTCGCGGATCTTGGCCAGCACGGTCACCGCCTGCTGGCGGGCCACGCGGCTACGGGCGTGCTGTGACTCCACCAGCGCGAGGAAGAGATGCTTCTCGTCGTCGCGCATCTGCAGGCGGTCGGCGATTTTTTCGGCCTTGGCGACCGAGATTCCGCATAAGCCCCGCAGGTTTTGGGAGAGCTTCGAAGCCGGCATTCCGAGGTCGCGGGCGTAGGCTCTTAAGGAGTAATGGGGATTGCGCGTCCGGCGCGATCTGAATTCCTCTAATAAGAAATCTTGGTATTGCATGGGCGCTGGATAGCACCTGAAGGAATCTTAACCAATCCAAGTAACACTTTGTTACTTTTTACAGCTGGGGTTCGGGAACTTTAAGAACCTGGTCGCGCAAATTTTCAGGAGGCTCGGCGCGCCAAAGGCTCAAAACGTAGCCGCCGCCGCCGCTCCCCGTCGGCTTCACCGCCACCGCGCCCGCCTTCTTGAGCTTGGCGATATGAGTTTCGAGATCGCCGAAGACTAGGCCCCAGTCCTCGAAACACGAAAGCGCT
>CAYPFC010000050.1:6831-10917 GCA_964409815.1 uncultured Pseudobdellovibrionaceae bacterium | reverse complement strand
GATCGAAAGCCTCGCTGAGTTGCTCTTCCGCATCGGATTCCGCGTGGAGCAACGATTTCTCGGCGAGGTCGACCGCCGCGCGCATCCGGGCGTCGATGTCTTTAGCGCGCGCGGGCTCGGTCTCGAACATTCGCTTCACTTTGGCCACGCAGTCGGAGGTCATTCCGCGCTGGCCCGAGTAAGAAAGGTACAATCCCGGCCACCACGCGGGCTTGAAAATCGAGCGCTCGCCACCGCGGATGAACCGAATCCCCTGCGCCGAAAGCGAGACCGCGAGATCCACTCCCGAGCTCTCGCCGTGGAAGAGATCCTCGAGCTTGCGCGCGAACTCATAGACTTCGTCGAGCCCGATCCACCCCTGGGCCTCGCACCAGCGGCTGACGGCCCCGCACAAAGCGGCCGAAGCGCCGAGCCCCGCGCCGATCGGCAGAGAGTTCGTCACGCGAAAACGCCCGCGCGGAGCCTCGCTCACGCGAAGGCGGGTCATGGCGTTTTCGAGCACGCCATAGAATAAAAGATTGAGCTCCGGCCCGTGCGGACCGGCGAAATCCACGCTGAGCGGCTCTTGACTGCTTTTGTATTGTAAGTCGAGCGAGCGATTCAGGAGCGGGAACGCGAGCGCAGGACTTCCGCGAAGCACCGCGTGCTCGCCGGCCAGGATCCATTTTCCGTAGGTTCGCGTCTCGAAGTTTTTCATGTTTGCCAACTCGTCAGCGCTTTAAATCCGCCGATCCAGATTTTCGCCTGCGCGGTCTGCTCGGGTCGGAACAAGAGGTGCACGTTCGCGCCGGCGTCCATCGTCACGAGGGGGCCGTCACCGAGGTTCGTCCACGTTTCGCGCAGGTGCCTCAAGACCTCGATCGTCTTAGGCTCGAAGTACCCGAACGCGGGATTCGAGGTTTCGAAGAGCGCGTGCATGTCCTGAAACTCGGCCCAGCAAATTTCGAAGGCTTCGTTCCAGCGACCCGAGCCCAGGCACTTCAGCAGGTCGGAAAGGCGCTTCTCAGCCCGCGCCACGCGTCCTTCGAAAAGGGCGCTCGTGGGTACGCGGCGGTGCGCCTCGCTCGAAGACACCGCCTTCTTGCCTTCCTCGACAAGGATGACCGCGTGCTCGAGGCGCGTGATGAGCTCGCAGCTTTCCGCGCCGTCGCCCCTCCAGATCGCCCAGGGCGAGAAGAAGGAGCGGCACGACGAGCCCGAGCCCTTACGCGACCATCGCGAGAGCTCCCCGGGACTGAACACTTGGCCGTGAAGCTCGCGCGCGAGCATCGACGTCGCGAGCGTCAGCGCCGCGAACGACGAGGCCGAGCTGGCGAGCCCGCAATCCGAGGGAAAATTATTGGCCGAGCGCAGAGTGTAAAAGCCCGGGATTCTCCACTCGCGCTTGAGGTAATCGAAGTGCCTCAGGAACTTCTCGCGGCCCACGTCGGATAGCTTGAGCTCGGGAAATCCCGCGAGCGGGCGCCAGCGGTCCTCCCCTTCGCCCGGCTCGATGACGACGAAGCTCCTTAAATTTTCGAGCGTGTAAGAGAGCGAGGAATTCGTCGGCAAATTTCCGCCGTCCGCGGTTTTACCCATGTATTTGATGAGCGCGATGTTCGAGGGCGCCGAGGCTTCGATGGGCTTCGTTTCAGTTCGCTTCACGGTGCACCTCGAGACCGGAGCTCAGATCCGATTCGAAAGCGGCGACCTCGACTCCTTGAGCGCGCGCGAATTCCGTAACATCCCGGCGGCTGTCGCGCGGGTAAAAAACAATAAATGTGTCGGCGCCGTACGCGCCGCAACCCTTGGCGACGAGGCACCAATCTTCTTCCTCGAACTTCGAAATCAACCTCAGGGTCTCGGGCGCCTGGACCTCGAGCTCGCGCAAAGTCTTCGCGTAGCGCGCGACGTAGGACAGGAATTTTTCGGCAGGCTCGGTGTCGAAGGCATCAAAGGCCATTGTCGCGGCGGAAACGAGCGGCATCGCGCGCTCGCGATCGAAAGTCCGAACGTGGTCGTGCGTGGCGACTTTCTTCCCCGTTCTTAAAATGACGAATCCGATCTCGGGGTATGGCCACTCTTCCGGCTCGCTCGAGGGCGGATTGAACTCGACACGCGCGACACGGCCGCCGAGCTGCGCGAGCACGTCGGCTCCGCTCCCCTCGCCGCCGCTCAAGACGCGGTAATCGTTCCACAACGCTTCCGCATCCTCGCTCAAATCCTCGAAGGAGCGCTGAAGAAACGTCGTGAACGCGTGCGCCAATAGAAACTGCGCTCCCGACGCGCCGAACCCGCCGCGACCCGCGTGCGGATCTTTAAATTGCAAGCTCCAGCCTTCGAGGAGCGGCTCGCGCTGCTTCAGCCAGAGCGCCGCGGGCGAGCCTTCGGAAATGCCGCTCACCTCAGCGTCGCTCGCGAGACGCGACCGTCGCGCGATAAGCTCGAAGCGCGGCTGCGTCCCCAAAATCAATGCGGGAGCTCCCAAAAGCACCGCGTACTCACCCGTAAGAAAGGTTTTGCTCGGCGCTGAGAGTCTTAAGGTCATGGCAACTCGCGGGCTCGCGTGCTCGCGCGCAACTCTTTCAACACTTCGATCGCGTTCGAGAGCGAGATGCGCTTATGAAGCGAGAGAATTTCTTCCAGGCGTTTCTGGACGTAGGGAATCTCGCGCTCACTCGCGCCGGCGCCCAGAGTCAGGTTCTTAATGTGAAGCTTCATGTGGCCTTCGATAATACCGACCGTGGTCAGCGCGCGAAGGGCGCCTAGGTTTTGCACCAGGCCCACCGACGCGCACACGCGCGACAGCTCTTCGGCCCCGCTCACGTTCAGCATCTTCAGGCACATCTTCGCCGTCGGGTGCAAGGTCGTGACGCCGCCGACGACGCCCAAAACCACCGGCGCTTCGAAAACACCGGTGAGCACGTTTCCGTCGCGCTTCCAGCGCGTGATCGAGCGGTACTGCCCGGACTGAGTCGCGTACGCGTGAACGCCGGCCTCGACGGCGCGCCAGTCGTTACCGGTCGCGATGAGGATCGGATCGATTCCGTTCAGGACGCCTTTATTGTTCGTGGCCGCGCGGTAGGGATCTTGCTGCGCGAAGAGGGAGGCCTCTTCGATGCGCTCCATGAGCTCGGCCTCGAGGCCGACCATCTCCACGCGCGCGCGGGTGATGCGCGAGTCGACAAGGTTCGAAAGAATGCACATCGTGACCTTCTCGCCCGTCGCCGCTTCGACCGGAATCTTCAAATACTCACAAACCTGATTGATGATGTTCGCGCCCATCGCGTCGCACGGATCGGCGTACACGTGAATGACCGCCATATCCGAGCCGTCCCCGCGATCGATACGGCGGACCTCGATGCGCTTCACGCCTCCGCCGCGGCGAACGAGGCCCGAGGCCACGTCGCGGTTGGCCGCGTCCACCCACTCGGTCTCATAGCGTTTCACCATCTCGACGAGTTGAGCGTAGTTTTGCGCTTTCGCGATTTGAATCTGCCCGATGATCTCGCGGCCGATCATTTCGGTCGAGATCGTGCCGTGCTCTTTCACCCACTTCGCGGTCTTTGAAGCCGCGGCGATGATAGAGGTCTCTTCGACCGCCATCGGGATGACGTAGGCCTTGCCGTCGATTTCAAAATTGGTCGCCACTCCGAGCGGCATCTGGAAATAGCCAAGTACGTTTTCGATAAATTTTTCCGCAAGCTCGAGCGGAACGTTCGCGCCCGAGCGCAGGAAGCGGACGTCGTCGTAAGAAAGTGCGCCCATCTCGACGAGGCGGCGCATGCGCTCCTCGCGATCGAGCTTCGAGAATCCCTGGAACAGCTGGTGGAAACGCTCGGTTTCGGTATTTACTTTGCTCGCCATTTCCACACCTTCCTACGCTGCAGCTCCGCGACGTTCTTTGAGCCCGTACAGAATAAAACCGTTTTGAGCTCGTATTCGAATACGGACATGCGCTTCATCAACGCCTCTTCGCCGTTCATCGCGGCCTCGAGTACCGGCATCGCGAATCCCACGCACTTCGCTCCGAGAGCCAAAAGCTTAGCGGCATCGAATCCCGAGCGCACGCCGCCCGACGCCCAGACCTCGTAATCCGGCTTAAGG
>CAYPFC010000050.1:2769-6821 GCA_964409815.1 uncultured Pseudobdellovibrionaceae bacterium | reverse complement strand
ATCGCCTTCGATGCGGCCCCAGTGCGTTCCGCCGAGCCCGCTCACGTCGACCGCGCTCACGCCTGTGCCGTCGAGGCGCTTCAGTGTCGCGCGCGAGATCCCGCAGCCGGTTTCTTTCACGATCACGGGAACCGAAAGCTTGCGGCAAAGTTTTTCGATCGCCTTGAGGCCGCCGCGAAACTCGGGCGTGCCTTCGGGCTGCAAACACTCTTGTAGCGCGTTCAGGTGCACGATCATCGCCGACGCCTCGAGGTTCTCCACGAGCCGCTCGACGTCCGCGACTTTGCACTGAATGACTTGGGCCAGACCGAGATTTCCGAACAAAACGGCGCGCGGGCTTTCGCGACGGATCGCCTTCCACTCGAGCGCGGCCTGCGTGTCGCCGAGCTCGCGCCGCTGGGAGCCGACGCCCATGCGCCAGCCTCGCGCCGCGCACGCCTTCGCGAGGAGCGCGTTCAACGCCGTTGAGCGCGCGTGACCGGCGGTCATCGAGCTCACTAAGAAGGGAGTCTCAAGTTTTTTATCGAGGGAGGTTTGCTCGAGGGTGACTTCCGCGAAGTCGAGATCGGGTAAGGCTTCATGAACGAGCGCAATACGCTCGAGTCCCGACTCGCCGACGGCTTGGTTCTTGTCGTCGAGGGCGAGGCGAATGTGGTCGCGTTTGCGACTCTCGAACTGCACATTCGACTCTTTCGAGGCCACTTCAAGTTCCTCTTTTGGTAAAGGGCGCGCCCGCGAACGGGCACCCCAGGGTTACGCGGGTTAGGCTTGCTTTACGACTTGCTTGACGAGCGAAGTGAACGCACCGGCATCGCGAATCGCGAGGTCAGAAAGAACTTTGCGATCCAGCTCGATTCCGGCGGTCTTCAGCGCGCCCATGAGAACCGAGTAGCTCGTACCGTTGAGGCGCGCGGCCGCGTTGATTCGCTGAATCCAGAGGGCGCGGATCTCGCGCTTCTTGGTGCGGCGATCGCGGTATTCGTACGCCTGTGCGCGATCGACTTTTTCGCGTGCGTGCGTGAAGGCGCGGCCGTTGGCGGCATAAAAACCGCTGGCGCGCTTGAGTAATTTTTTGTGACGACGACGGGTAACGACCCCACCTTTAACTCTCATGATTCACCTCTACGGCAAGATACAACGAGTGATCTGGTACTCGTTTGCGGAATGCACGTAGGCAGGAGCGCCTAAGTGACGTTTGCGTTTCGAAGATTTGTTGGACAATAAGTGGCGCATGCGCGCTTGTCCGCGCTTAATCTTTCCGCCGCCTTTAACGCGAAAGCGTTTTTTGGCCCCGGAATGGGTCTTCTGCTTCATTGTTTTGGCTCCTTGAACGTCCGCAGGCGATGACCGTAATCGGGCATGCTTTGAGGCCTGACGAAGTTATATCGAATGGGAATACTCTAAAACGCTCGGAAGCGGCAAGGAATCTCTGGGTTTAGGCCGGCCTCGAAGTAAATTATGCAGCGCGTTTTCGACGGTCGCAAGGCCCGTGTAGCGCTATCGGCTTGAAAAAACTTCCCACTCTCCCGGTGAGGTGGACAAGACCGGGCCTGAAGCGATGAATAGAGAGTTCTCGAGGGGGAAATCATGAGGGGAATTCTGGCATTTTTCGTGGCCGTTTTGGCCATACCGGCGTCAGCCCAAGTCCCCGGGCTTCCCGACTTCCAGCTCCCCGTTCCCGAGATCACGCTTCAACCCTTTTCTCTGAACAAGAAAGACTTTTCGAATCCAAGCACGAGCGCAATGACCGAAGCCGAGGCCGAGAAGCTCGCGGCCGAGCTGACCCGGCAATTCGAAGTCTTCGCGAAATACAAAGGCAAGCCGAAACCCGCGTGCACGAGCACCGACGCTCTTCCCTACATTCTCTCATTCCATATTCGCGGAGATTATCGCGGATGCATCGACTTCGCGCGCGCCTGCTCGACGACCGCGGTCGATCCGCGCGTGATCCTAAGGGGCGCGCTCTGCGGGTCGTCGTCTTACGACTTTTCCGCCGCCGACGATCTCTTTGAGGCGGCGGCGAACGCTCGATTCCAATCTCTTGCCGAATTCAAAGAGGTCCTCTTCCAGTACGCGTCCTACGCCATGCTGGGGAATCGCGAGAGCGAGGTCGAGAGCATTCTTGCCCGCCACCCGAGCTGGAACCTCGAAGAGCGCAAATCCTGGGAGGGCGTGATCCGCCGCCTCTCGAACATTCAGCAGGGCGACCTGACCAATGACGAAGTCGACCGCTTTTTGAACGCCCGCCTCACAACCGAGATCGGAACCTTCCTCGCGCTCTTGAAGAACATCAAGCTTTCGATCTCGCTCAACGATCACCGTTACGAAGACGCGATCAGCGAGTTAAAGGCCTATGCCTCGAGCTTCGAGAATCCCCTGCTCTGGTACACGACCGCCTACAACGTCATGTACTTCGGGCTCGATCAGGATTTCCGGCTCGCGCGCAAGATCTACGACGCCTACGACCCCTACGCGCACCGCTGGTCGTGGTTCCCGAACGAAAATAACACGTACACGTATTCGGAGATTTACGCCTCCGCGTGTCCCGCGAATCTCGCCAAGGGTCAGGCCGCGGCCGAGCTCGGCAATATCAAGCGCGACATCCAGAACGGAACCGTCGGCGCCCAACAAGCCCTGAACGCTTTGAACGCATTGAATGTGCGCTTCCCGAATAAAGCCGACATTCTCACCGCGATCGGCGGAATGTACTCGATGCTCGAGCGCCACGAAGAGGCCATCGCCACGTACTGGGACGCGCACCGTCTGTGCCGCTACTACAATCGCGCGAACTGGGGACTCCTGCTGGAAAAGCGCTTCGCGCGCTACTCGAAGATGGAAGACTACCAAAAGAACCTCGATCGACTGGCGCGCGAGCTCGCCGGTCTCACCCTGCCAATGGACATGCCCCGCTACATCGTGAATTGGAACTCGCTCGGCGGCGAAGCCCGTAAGCGGGTGTACTACGGCGCGCGGATTTGGTTACCGTACGTGAAAATGCTCGCGGACAATGGACGCGCGGCCTACATTAAATATGCGTTCGAGCTTTTGAGCGATTCTCCCGGCATGAGCCACATGCGCGACCGCCGCATCTTAAATACGCCGAACGACAATCGACTCTGGGACGATGTCCGCGGATTAGGCGGCGATACGGTGATCGCCGACTTAAGCGAAGTCATGCAGACGATCCACGGCGACTACAACCTGCTCGGTCACGAGGTCGCGCACCAGTTTGAATATTTGATGAACGAGTTCCACGACCCGGGCTATCAGTGCATCGTGAAACTCTACGAAAAGGCCAAGCGCGAGGACAACTTTCCCGACGCCTACGCGGCCGGAAACAAAGAAGAGCACTTCGCGCAGTTGGTGACCTACTACCTCGTGCCGTCGGACTCGCCCAAGCGCTTTGGGCTTAACCGCCGCTGGCTCGAGACCAACGACGGCTTCGCGCTGCTTTTCATTCAGTCGATCGACGCCTCGAAAGGCGCGATCGGCAATATCACCTGTCCGATTTAGTGACTCGCGACGACCGGGCCTAAAGCGCCGATCCGCGCGAATAATTAAGCCTCTTCGTCCTCATCCGGCTCGTCCTTTAAAGGCTCGAGCGGCTCGTCGGGCTTCTTGTTGGTCTTTAAGTACTCTTTGATTTTCATCGGGTCCGGCGCGAGCAGAAGGAACGCCTGCTTGCCCTCCACGCGCGGGGTCGTTTCGACGAGCGCCACGTCGAGCAGCATCTGCTCGACGCGTTTCAGGGTCGCCATACCGAACTCCTGGTGCGCGAGCTCGCGGCCCATGAAGCGCAGGTTCACTTTCACCTTGTCGCCTTCGAGCAAGAATCGACGCGCGTGACGGACCTTCACATCGATGTCGTGATCGTCGGTGCGCGGACGCACCTGAATCTCTTTCACCGTGATCACGGTCTGCTTTTTCTTGGCTTCTTTTTCTTTCTTCTTATTCTCGTACTTCCACTTGCCGTAATCCATGATTTTGCAAGTGGGAGGAGTCGCCGTCGGCGCGATCTCAATCAAATCAAGTCCGCGCGCTTCAGCGATACT
>CAYPFC010000050.1:0-2759 GCA_964409815.1 uncultured Pseudobdellovibrionaceae bacterium | reverse complement strand
GAGAAGATCGAGACCGCGTTGTTCCGCGATGCTTAGAGCTTCGCGGGAGGACATCACACCGACCATTGTTCCATTTTCATCGATCAAGCGTACTTGTGGCGCATAGATCTCGCCGTTAACTCTCAAGCCTCCGTCGTCGCGTTTGCCTTTACGGAACTTGTCGGGAAATCTGCCGCCGGGGCGATCGCCGCCTCCGCCGCTCGCCCCGCCTGGGGGACCTTTAAATGGACGAATGTTTTGCCTCCTGGTTATTATTTATCGCGGAGGAGAGAAAAATACTCTCGAGTCTCCGCTCGCGAATCTCTTGAACGAGCTTGTCGCTAAATTCCTTGAACGGAACGGCGTCGAACACCTTTCCGGATCTCAGACGAATCGAAACCGTACCGGCGTCGCGCTCTTTATCGCCGAGCGTGATCATGTACGGGATTTTTTGTAGCTGCGCCTCGCGGATTTTGTACCCGAGCTTTTCGCCGCGCTCATCGACGTGCGCGCGAACGCCGAGGCCTTTAAGCTGCTTGCCGAGCTTGTGCGCGTACTCGATTTGCCGATCGGTGATCGACATGAGCTGTACTTGCACGGGCGCGAGCCAAGTCGGCAAATGGCCGGCCGTGTGCTCGAGGTAAACGCCGATGAAGCGCTCGAGCGAGCCGAGGATCGCGCGGTGGAGCATTACGGGCGTATGGTCTTTGTTGTCGTCGCCGGTGTACGAGAGCTTAAAAGCCTGCGGCAGGTTGAAGTCGCACTGCAAAGTTCCGAGCTGCCACGAGCGCTTGACCGCATCGACGAACATGATATCGAGCTTCGGCCCGTAGAACGCGCCGTCGCCGGCGTTTACGGTGTACGGAAGCTTCAAAGACTCCAAAGCGCGCGCGAGGCTGCCCTCGGCGAGGTCCCAAACTTCGTCGGACCCCATGCGCTTCGCGGGCCTGGTCGAGAGGAAGATCTTGTAATTGTCCATCCCCATGACGTGATAGACCTCGTTGAGCATGGTCATGAAGCCCGCGATCTCGTCCTGGATCTGATCCATGCGGCAGTATATGTGCGCGTCGTCCTGGCAGAACGTGCGCACGCGCGCAAGACCGTGCATCACCCCGGAGCGCTCATAACGGTGCAAGCGACCGAAGTCGGCGATCCTCCACGGCAGATCGCGGTAGCTCTTCGGCTCGTGAGAATACAGCACGCAGTGGCCGGGACAATTCATGGGCTTTAAGCTGAAGTCGCGCTCGTCGACGCGCGAGAAATACATGTTCTCGCGGTAATTCTCGTAATGCCCGCTCGTGTGGTACAGGTTCACGTCGTAAACTTGCGGCGTGATGACCTCTTGATAGCCGAACTTCAAGTACTTCTCGCGCATCAGGGCTTGCAGCTCGTTATAGATGATCGCGCCCTTGGGCGCGAAGAACGGGCTGCCCGGCGCGAGCTGGTCGAAGTAAAACAGCCCCAGGTCTTTACCGAGCTTACGGTGATCGCGTTTCTTCGCCTCTTCGAGGTTGTGCAAGTACTCTTCGAGCTCTTTCTTGTCGTTGAACGCGGTCGCGTAGATGCGCTGAAGTTGCGCGTTCTTCTCGTCTCCGCGCCAGTACGCGCCGGCAAGGCTCAAGACTTTCACGGCCTTGATCTGGCCCATGCGCTGGACGTGCGGGCCCTTACAGAGGTCGAACCAGGTGTCGCCCTGCTTGTAAATTCCGACGGTCTTCTCGCCTTTAGCGGCGAGATCGCGGATGAGCTCGGCTTTAAAGCGCTCGCCCATTTTCTCGAACGTCTGAATCGCTTGGTCGATCGGCCAATCTTCGCGCGTAACCACTTCGTTCTTGGCCATGAGCTCGTTCATCTTCTTGTCGATCTTTTCCAGATCCTCCGGCGTGAACGCGCGCGGTGAATCGAAGTCGTAGTAAAACCCGTTCTCGATCACGGGACCGATCGTGACCTTCACGTCTGGCCACAGCTCCTGCACCGCTTGCGCCATCAAATGCGCGCCCGAGTGACGAACGACTTCCAAGGAATCCGGATCTTTCGGCGTGATGATTTTGACCTTCGAGCCGTCCTTGAGCTTGAAGCGCAAGTCGACGACTTCGTCGATCCCTTCCACTCTCCCGCCGAGCGTGTCTTTGGCCAGGCGCGGACCAATGCTTTCCGCGACCTCGAGCACGGTCGGCTCATGGTCGAATGTCTTCACAGAATTATCCGGCAGGAAAATACGAATGGCGCTCATAGCGATTACAAGGTCGTCACGGAGGTAGAATTGTAAGAGCGCGCAGCAAGCATCTGTAACCTTTAAGGCGGATTACCGCTTCAAGTCAATAGCTTAGCAGTCTTCTGGAGGGGGCGCCAGCGCCCTGGCACTGAGACCGGGGCCGGGCGTCAGGGGCCCCTGACGGCGGCCGCCTGGCAGGATTTCGCGGCGAAGGAGGCCGGATTCTCAATAAACTCAGCCACCGCGCGGTCAAGGTCGCGATAGTTTGGGTTTTCCTGGAACTGAGTCTCGACCCGGCCGAAATGCGCATTCACGACCGCGTGAATTCGCTGAATCAACCTGAGCGCGTGATACGCCTCGCCAGTCTCGTAAGATAGCCTTTTTCCAAATAAAGTGAGCGCCTCTTCGACATCCCCGTTTGCGGATTTCCGCGCGTTCTCCCAGCGCTCCCAGAGGTTGGCGGTCATGTCCATGAACTTCGGCCCCAGGGTCTGGTCCCAGCCCAGCGCGCGGGCGATCTCACGCCGGAGTTCTTGAATTCCGGGTATTTCGCTCCCGGACTTCC
>CAYPFC010000049.1:13403-14956 GCA_964409815.1 uncultured Pseudobdellovibrionaceae bacterium | reverse complement strand
CAAGCTCGTATTAAAAACGTGGCCGTCGTGTACCGTCGCGGCACGCCGGAAGCCTTGAACATGGCCCGTGAGCTCACGGCCTGGCTGCGCGAGCGCAAAATCAAGGTTTACTCTCATCCCGAGCAGCAGATCGAGGGCGCGAGCGTCCTGAAAGACCCGGGCGGGCTCGAGCTCGTCGTTGTATTGGGTGGGGACGGCACCTACCTGGAAGCCGTGCGCATGCTTCGGAACGAACGCGTTCCCCTACTGGGCGTGAACATGGGCGGCCTTGGGTTCCTGACCGTCACGCGCGCGCAGGACTTGTTCACCCTGGTTGAAGCCGCGCTCGGCGGACGCTTGGAGCTGAAGTCGCGCTCAATGTTGAAGATCCACGTGCGCAACGGCAGCAAGACCGTCGGCACATACACCGCGCTGAACGATCTGGTTATCGAACGTGGCTCTTTGAGCCACTTGATTCACATCGGAATGACCGTGGACCGTTTGCCGATCACCTCGATCAAGGCCGACGGTCTGATCATCGCGACGCCGACCGGATCGACCGCATACAACTTGGCGGCCGGAGGGCCGATTCTGCATCCGGAAGTCGAAGCGTGGGTGGTCACGCCGATCTGCCCGCACTCGCTGACCTCGCGTCCGTTTATTTTCCCCGACGCGCGCAAGATTCAGTTCACCGTACTGGGCACGCGCAATCGCGCGTTTTTGACCGTGGACGGAATCAAAGTGGCGAAAGTCGGACCGACAGACGAAGTCTGGCTCGAGCGCCACGAGAAGAATCACTTATTTCTCCGCAAGGTCGGGCACAATTATTTCAGTCTTCTGAAAGAGAAACTGAAGTTTGGAGAGAGGGCGTAATTCTATGCTGATCGAGCTCAAGGTTAAAAACTTCGCGATCATCGAGAACCTGTCGCTGAACTTCGGCCCCGGATTGAACATCCTGAGCGGCGAGACCGGCACGGGGAAGTCCGTCTTGCTGAAATCCTTGAGCTTGATGATGGGCGAGAAGTCCGAGACCGACGTCGTTCGAGCCGGCGTGAATGAAGCCGTCATCGAAGGTTACTTTGATCTTTCGGATCGTCCCGACGTGTTGAAGCAGATGGAGGACATGGGGTTGGACGCGAGCGACCAAACGCTGGTGGTTCGCCGAATCGTCTCGTCGTCGGGTAAGGGGAAGGTGTACCTGAACGGCGCCTTGAGTCCCTTGGCCTCGCTGCGCGGAGTGGTCGCTCCCTTGATCACTTTGACCGGCAAGCAAACGCCGTTGATCGAAATGACGGGCCAGCACGATAACCGCCATCTGCAATCGAAGGCATACCACCTGGAGCTCCTCGATCAGTACGCGGGTACGTGGACCCTGCGCGTGGATTTCGAGAAACAATATGAAAAGTTGAAAGACATCGTCGACGAGATGGAGCGCCTCGAAGAGGCCGCGCGCTCGCGCGAGCAGCGCCTGGACTTCCTGAAGTTCCAGCGCGACGAGATCGAGGCGCTGGAGCTCAAGAGCGGCGAGGAAGAAGAGCTTGAAGCGCGCGTGTCGCGCATGCGTAACTCGTCCC
>CAYPFC010000049.1:0-13389 GCA_964409815.1 uncultured Pseudobdellovibrionaceae bacterium | reverse complement strand
GAGTTCGTCGCGACGAGCGTCGATTCTTTGTACGCCAACGACGACGCCGTGATGGTGGCTTTGCATCAGGTCTTGCAGCGCGGACACGAGCTGAGCGCCGTCGATCCCGAGCTCGCGAAACGGCTCGCGCCTTTGTCCGAAGCGAAAACGTTGCTCGAGGACGCGATCTTCGAACTGCGCGATTACGGAAAGAACTTGGATGCCGATCCGGAGCAGCTGAATATCTTGGAAGAGCGCTTGAGCGGCGTCCGCAAGCTGCAGAAGAAATTCGGCAAGAGCGTCGACGAGATCTTGAAGGCCTTGCGCGACATCGTCGAAGAGATCGACTCTCTGGAAAAGCACGACGAAAACCTGAAGGCCCTGGCGGAAGAGCGCGCGAAGCTCATTCGTTCGCTGAACAAGCTCGCGAAGGAGCTCCACGATCGCCGCAAGAACGGCGCGCACCTTTTAGAAAAAGGCGTCAACGACGAGCTCGCCGATCTGAATATGAAGGGCGTGGTGTTCAGCGTGAGCGTGAACTGGCTGAGCGAGCTCACCTCCACCGGCCAGAGCGATATCGAGTTCATGATCCAGGTTTCTAAAAAGGACGAGCCGAAGCCGATGGCCAAAGTCGCCAGCGGCGGCGAGCTCAGCCGCATCTTGCTGTCTTTAAAGCGCGTCGTCGGCTCCTCGGATCGCCCGCGCACGTACCTGTTCGACGAGGTTGACACGGGCGTCAGCGGCCAAACCGCCGAGAAAGTCGGACGCAAGCTCAAGGCGATCGCGAAGGGCCAGCAGCTCATTTGCGTGACTCACCTCCCGCAAGTCGCTTCGTTCGCCGATCAGCACTTCCTGATCGACAAGACTCCGCAAAAAGGCGGAGGCATCCGCATGTCGGTGACCCAGCTCGATAAGGACACCCGCGTGCGCGAGATCGCGCGCCTGATCTCGGGCGAGAAGATCTCGCAGACCAGCCTGGAACATGCGCGCCAGCTCCTCGCCGACTCTCACTGATTCCACGCGCCTGCACGGCATCGACTTATTGAGGACGATGTCGTTTCTCGCCATCCTGATTTTCCATTTAAGCTACGCCCTGTGGGCGCACCATGGGCGCCTCGACGCCATTCAGTCTCCACTGACCAAGCCTTTCGAGGTCTACGCGCGGGCGCTCGTGTTTTCCGGATTTTCGGTTTTGCTGCTTTCGTTTTTCCTATTCGGATTTCGCGGCACGCGCAAGTGGGGCGTTCTGGCGTACGCCTTTCTGGGATTTTTCGTCGTGTGGAATCTCACCGCGCGCGAGCTCGTTTACGTGTGGGACATTTATCCGTTTCTCTTGTGCGCGCTGATCCTGGTGCGGCTCGTACGGGAAGCTTCGCCGACGTGGCTCATGGGGGTGGGCGCATTGCTGGTGTCGATTCCCTTCTGGAAACTCGAAGGCGCCTGGCCCCAGCCTGCATGGCTGGAACCGATGTTGATCGGGCGCTGCGCCGGTCAGGGCCTGGGGGACTGGCCTCTCCTCCCGTGGATCGGCTACCCGCTCTTCGCGTTCGGGCTCGGACGACTCGCGGCTCTGCACCGTTCAAAGCTAAAGACAATGGACTCGCGCGAGCTTATGGTCTGGGTCGCGCTGCTCGCGGCTTCGATCGCGTGGCTCGGGAATTACTATGTTACACCGCTCGGCGATCAGTTCTCGTGCTACACCTTTCGCCGTCCGCCGGCCGAGTTTTGGGCGCATCAGCTTTGGATTCTCTTCGGCTTGCGCGTGTCGCTGCTGGCCGCGGTCGAGGGGCGATTGGCCTCATGGTCGTGGGTTCGTTGGCTCTCGCGCCGCTCGGTGAATCGGCGCTTCTTCCTGGTCTATTTCGCCCACTATCCCCTTTGTTTAGCGGTGGCCGCTCTCGCCGACCTTTATGAGGTGACGTTCCTTCCAGTGACCTACGTGGCCGGCTTCTTTGCGGTCCTGCTCATGACCGAGGTTGTTTTCCGGCCGGGTTTTGGGGAGAATATTCTCAAGCGGGGGAAGATATGGCAAAAAGTCAGCGGAAAGTCGCCAACTACATAAAGTCGGCGGGACTCTCCAAGGGTTACTACCTTCACATTTTCGCGGGCGGCGTCGCATTCTTAGGTATCTTACTCACCTACGCTTCGCGCCTGATGAACGAAATCAATGTCGTTGTCGCCACCATTCCCGACGTGAACGTGGCCGTCGAGATCCAAGATCGCCTCTTTATGGTCGCAGTGATTTTCTTCGTGAGCTTTCTGGCCTTCATGACGTCCACGGTGTTTTACATGATCATACTCGGTCAGCGCGTGGGCGGGCCCGTGATCGCGATTTGCGCCGTCATCGAGGATTTCAAAAACGGCAAATTCGAAACCAAGCGCCAGCTGCGCAAGAACGACGAGCTCGTACCTATCATGAACTCGCTCCATGAGCTGGGCGCCGTACTTAAAAACAAAAAGGGTTAACGAGCCGGCGCGCCCGGGCTCACCGAGTCCACGATAAGGCGCACTTTCGCGGGCTGGCGGCTGAGGCCCTTCTCTTTCAGCAGAAGAATGTGCGCGCCGCCTGTCTTTGAGTTTTGAAATCCGTAAGCCTGAAATTCCTCGCCGTCGCTGTTGACGCCTTTGAAGAGCGCCATCTCCTTTACGCCTCCGCGTCCGCGATACTTCTGCGCGCCGCCTTTGGTTTTATAGTCGGCGACGTCCTGGAAATACGACTTTAAATATTTCTCGGTTCTTGAGCGCTCATACTTTTTCTTGAAGCTGAAGAGATAAAGCGCTTCCTTCCCGCTCGCATTCGTCCCGATCAGAATATCAACCGCGCCGTCCTTCGCCTCGCGGTAGCGATGGTCTTCGGGGATTTCCATTTGCATGCCGACGCGCTGAAGATACTTTTCCGCGGGTTTGCGCGCGGCCTCGCGTAGGTCTCTCGCGAAGGTGTCGGTCGGCTCGGCGGTACGATCGAGTTGCGTGATCTTCGGCGGCTCGGGCAGCGGAATCGGATTCGGCGCGCGCTCGAGAGCGGGCTCGACCGCGGCCTTGGGAATTTCGGGTGCCGTGAAGAAGAAGACGTACATCGAATACGCGAGCAGCGAAAAGCCCATGAGGAATACGAATGTCGGCAAATGTTTGGGAGGATTCATCTGTACTTGCGCTCCGCCTTAAGAATATCCTAGTTCGGTGACTCAACAGAAACGATTTTTGATCACAACGCTCATCGCGATATTGATCGGAGGCGCGGTCGCCGCGCTGGTGATGACCGTGATCTCGCAGGCCGTAAAAAGCCAACGCGCCATCCTCGACCGCGACGAAGCTACGGAGTTTTCGGCGTACGTGCGGGGCATTTTGACCTCCGACACTCTGTGCACGAAATTTATGAATGGCGTTGAGCTTCCCGAAGGCGAGCGCCCGTTTCAACTGACGGGAGCCGGTTACGGCGAGCAAGACGCCGCAGACTTGGGCAAAGGGTTTAAGTTCGCGGAGGACAGCCTGGAGATCCGCGAGTTCACTTTCGCGAACGTAAGCGAGAACCCGGTCAGCCTTCGCGTCGGCGCGCAGAATCCGCGCGTGGTTAAAAGACACATCGTGCGCGTGAAGCTCGCGCTTACGAACCTCGCGCTCTCCTCCGAATATCGCCCCCGCGTTTTCGAGATTCCCGTCTTGGTGAACGATTCGGGAAAAATCGAAACATGCAACAACGAATCGAATCCCGCCGACGCCTGCCAGAGCCTGGGATTTCGCTGGGACGTGGGTTCGTCTCCGCCCGTCTGCGTTCCCGACACGGCTTGCGTGTTCGGCGGCTCGTACGTCCTGAATTTCGCGGGCACGTGCAAGGGCGCGCATGCCGTGACCGGCGTTTGCCAATGTCCTTCGGGATTCAAGCCGCTCTCCTCCGGAGCGATCAATATTTCGTTAAGCGCCACCACTTGCAAAAAGGGCTGCGATGACCACGTCCTCTATCACGACACGGTTGTGCAGTGTTACCGATGCGCCAACTGAGATGCGAGCGCGGCGGCGTCAGGATTCTCGCGCTGGGCGCGTTGATCGCGATCGCCATCATTCTCGCCGAAACTTGGCGCCGCTCACGATCCACCGAGAACCGCGCCGAGGAAGCTTTCGCGCGCGGCGAAATCGAGGCCATGCTCGAGCCCTTGCGGACGCGCCTGAAGAACCCGGAGACCTGCGAGCAGCTGTTGCGGGGAGCGCGGCTCTCGCCAGGGGAATCGCGCGCGGTGAATATTCAGTACGCGTTCGACGAAGAGGCGCGCGCGGGCGTGACCGTTACGGCCAGTGCCGTCGCCTTGCCCGCGAAACCGGATATGGATACGCAAGTGGAGATCGAAGGCAGGCTTACTCCGTTCGTTCGCTTCCCCGCGCTCCTCGAGCTGCAGTTTGAGACGAAGACCGCATCGGGCCATACGCTCGTCGTCGATCGTGCCGGCCCCACCGGACTACCGTTCCTGGCGTGGGTGGATCGCGAAGGCTTTCTGAAGTCCTGCTTCGGGCAAGGAAGCGCGGGCACGCTGTGCAACGACCTCGGCGGATACTTCTTTTCGCGCCTTCCCGAGGGCGAAAGCTACGATCAAAGTTGTCGACAAAGCCTCTTCACGCGGCGACTCGACGGGCGCGGGCGCGCGACCGCGATCGGAACCTGCCGGGTCGCGCGCGGCGGAAGCTCCGCGGACGCGTGCAAGGAGCTTCACGGATCGGAGCGCTTTAAGGCTTACCGCTTTCAGGACGGCTTCGAGGGTTTCGCGCCCGAGATCGCGTCGGCCCGCTACCTCTGCCTTCAATGTCAGTGACTCTTTAAAAACTCGGCGACCGTTTTAAGCTCGACGTTTTTGCCGTTGATGTCGAGGACGAGCGGCTCCTTGAGCCACGTGCCCAGGTTGATGCAGCGGAATTTTTCCTGGCGCGAGTCCTCACGGACATGCACGTGCCCCGAGACGAACAAGTCGAAGGGCTTCTCGCCGTAAGCTCTCTTCGCATGGGCGCGGATCTTCTCGCGCGCCTGATCGTCCGTCGCGGTCTTCACTTGTGTCGTGTAGTCGCGGCTGGCGTGGCTCGCGCGCGATCCGATCCATTTGACCGCCGGGCCGGGAAGCCCGCGCCCGAGCGCCTTCAGAACCGGCGTTCTCAAGAACCAGCGGAGGAGCAGGTAACCGCGATCGTCCGGATCCATCTGGTCGCCGTGCTCGACTCTCACCTGCAGTCCGTCGAGGCGAAAGTACGCGGCAGCCTCGTGCACGTCAAAGCCCAGCTGATCCTGCCAATAGAGCTTCAGATCGAGATCGTGATTTCCCTCGAAGTAATGAATCTCGGTCCCCTGATTCTGCAGGAGCGTCAGCCGCTCGACGATTCGGTGATAATTCTCGACGAAGTACGACTGATCGGCGACCCAGAGATCGAAGATGTCGCCGACCAGGAATAAGTGATCGAGCTTAAGGCTTGCGCACTTATCGAGAAAATCGCTGAACAACTTGTACTTAGGGTCGGCGGTCGACGAGATATGAATGTCGGAAACAAATAGAGCGCGGCTCAATCGAGAAGCCCTCGATGGAGCCGCGGCATAAGAACTACTCCAAGCCTTCGTTTTGGTCCGCGCTCAAACCGCGCTTGCGGCGCAGGTACGAGGGAACTTCGAGGCTATCGCCTTCAAACGGAGAACGCGCCGGTTCCGGCGTCAAACGCTGCGGAGACGAGTCGTCCATATTCATCGAAAGCTGCTCGGGCTGCGACTGGTCGCGATTGACCTGACTGTCACGATACGCGCGAGCCTTCGCCAGAAGCGCGTCGCGCGGCGTTTTTTCGCGTGGAGCGGGATTCATCGGAAATTGCGGAGCCGCGGCTTGAGTCGGTTGCGATGCCGGCTGCGACGGCATTTGCGGAGCCGTCATCGCCGGGGCCTGGGGCTCGGGCATCGCGGGAGCCACGGGTGCCGCGGTCTCGACGCTCAAGTTGATCGCTTCGTACGTTTGCGGCTGATTCATTTGCTGAGTGAGCGACGCCATTCCCGCGCTCATGAGCTGCTGCTCGCTGATGGACGCTTGGGTGTGCAGACCGCTCTTGATCTGGTCGGTCGCTCCGCGGTGAGCGGGCGTGCCGAATCCGGTCGCGATCACGGTCACGCTGACTTTGTCGCCCATGTTCTCGTCAATAACCGCGCCGAAGATGATCTCGGCGTCGGGATGAGCGGCTTCGGTGATAAGAGTCGAAGCTTCGTTGACTTCCCATAGAGTGAGATCGGGGCCGCCGGTCACATTGATGATGATGCCCGTCGCGCCATCGATACAGATGTTCTCGAGGAGCGGCGACGAGATCGCCTGGGTGGCCGCTTCGACCGCGCGATTTTCGCCGTCGGCCAGGCCGGAGCCCATGATCGCCATGCCCTTCGCCTGCATAACCGTGCGGATATCGGCGAAGTCGAGGTTGATGAGCCCGCGAATGTTGATCAAGTCGCTGATACCTTTAACGGCGTGGAGCAACACTTGATCGGCTTTGCGGAACGTTTCGAGAAGCGGCGTTCGCTCGCTCGAGACCGCGAGAAGCTTCTGGTTCGGAATCACGATGAGGGTGTCGACGTTCTCTTGGAGCTCGCGGATGCCGTCGTCGGCGTGTTTTTTACGCTTCTTACCTTCGAAGATGAAGGGCTTCGTCACGACACCGATGGTGAGCGCGCCTAGCTCTTTCGCGATCTTCGCGACGATGGGCGCGCCGCCCGTTCCGGTTCCGCCTCCCATTCCCGCGGTGACGAACACCATGTCGGCGCCTTCAAGCTTAGCGACAATATCGTTGTACGATTCGATCGCGGCACGACGGCCGATCTCGGGATTGGCGCCGGCGCCGAGTCCCTTGGTGAGCTCGCGGCCGAGATTGATTTTACCTTCGGCTTTGTTGTGCGCGAGCGCTTGACGGTCCGTATTGGCTACGACGAATTCAACGCCTTGGAGCCCGCCCTCGATCATGGTTTGTACGGCATTGCCGCCGCCGCCACCGATGCCGATCACCTTGATGCTGGCTCCGAAATTAGCGTTTTCTTCCAACTCAAACATGTGTCCCCCTGCTTGTAGCTTTATATCCCCAAGAGATTCTTCATTTTCTTAGTCCACTCGGACACCTTCACATCGGCGACCGATCGGGTGGTTTCCTTTTCGTGCTCCAATCCGTAGAGCATGACGCCCACTTTCTCGGGCCAACCGCGTCTGACCGGCACGTCAAGAACGAAGTCTCCCATCTCTACGAGTCCGTGCAAGAGGCTGCCACCACCCGTGATGACAACGCCCGAGCCGAGTTTCGCGAGCAATCCTTTTTCCTCAAGATCCAAATGAATCAATTCGAGTGTTTCTTCGCTGCGCGCTTCGAGAACTTCGCAGAGATCGCGGCGCATGAGCGTGCGCGGCTTGCGGCCGCCGACGCTCTCGACTTCGATCGCTTCGTCCTCGCTGACCATTTCGGGAAGAGCGCAGCCGTATTTTCTTTTAAGCGTTTCGCCGTGAGTTTGCGTGGTCTTCAGGCCGATCGCCACGTCGTGCGTGAAGTTTTGTCCCCCGACAGGAAGAAGTCCTGTGTGAATGACGCTGCCCTGGAAGAACGTGATCATGTCGCACGTACCGCCGCCGATATCGACGACCGTCACACCGAGGTTTTTCTCGTCGGGGCTCAACACGGCCATCGCGCTCGCGAGTTGTTGCAACGTCAGGCCTTCGACTTTCAATCCGGCTTTCTGGGCGCACTTCATCGCGTTCTGAATCACCGAAGTCGATCCGGTGATGATGAATACGCTGGCTTCGAGTCTCACGCCGCTCATTCCGATCGGATCGAAAATTCCGACTTGGCCGTCGATGCGGAAATCTTGCGGGAGCACGTGAAGAACTTGTCGGTCCTGCGGAATCGCGACGGCCTTCGCCGCTTCGATGACGCGATCGATGTCGTCTTGTTGAACTTCTTTGTTTCTGACGGCGACCATTCCGCTCGAGGCGAAACTCTGAATGTGTTGGCCGCCGACCGCGAGCCACACGCTCTCGATGCGCTGACCGGCCATCAGCTCCGCTTCGTCTTTGGCTTTCTTGATTGCTTCCGTCGTCGAATCGATGTTGACGACCACTCCGTGGCGCATCCCCGAATTCGGAGCCTGTCCGACCCCGATAATATTGAGGCGACCATTTTCGAAGCGGCCGATCGCGCACGCCACTTTGGTCGTCCCTATGTCGAGTCCTGCGATGAGCTGACCTTGTGCTGCGCCGGCATCCTTACCCATTTGAATCCTCAAACCTAGAAGAAAATTCAGTTGTTGAGTCTAGGGAACGTCCTTGTCCCTGATTTTAGGCTAGGGAGTATTACGCACTCTGACAACAACTTTCTTTGAGAAGCGGGCGTCGATGACGCGACCTTTAATGTTGCGAGAGTCGAGGTAGGCGAGCACTTTTTGGGCACGTGAGATCTTAGGACCAAAGTCCGAGTCGCCGAGTTTAATCTCGGCTCGCGTTCCATTGAGGAAAACCGTGAAGCCTTCTTTCTTAGAGTAAACAATTTCACTCACTGACGCTTTGTTGAGCGCGCCCTGATCGGGAACGGCCTCGAGAAGCGCGATCGATTTCTCCCTCAGCGCGGGTTCATCTTTCAAATCTTCCCCGCGAATGAACGGAAGATCGGGAGCCTCGGTAATCGGAATCGGCGGGAGGAGAGCGGCATCCGTCGCGACAGGATACACGCGGCCGTCACTCGAGAGATACGCGAGGAGCGGCGTATGCGGCTCGACTTCCACCCGGAGTCTCGAGGGAAAATCGCGGAACACCGCCGCCGATTTCACTCGCCGATCCTTTTGTGCGGCTTCGAAGACGTTCTTGAGAGGAACCTGCCAGAAGTAGCGCCCCTCATACACCTTGAGCTGTTGCGTGAGCGAGTTGCGAATGCGCTGAAAAAGAAGATCTTGGTTTGAATCTTTAACGAGATCGATTTGCACGGTCTCGATGCGCACCCAATGAGAATTGAATGCGAGAAGCGTGACGACGCCGGCAAGCAAGGAGCCAAGGATCAGTAAGGGGCCGCGGAGAATCTTCATTGTTTATGAGTTTAGCAGTGTTTATCAGGGCATGAAAACCTGCGCCGGACTCGCCTTTGGTCCAGCTCGTGGGAGTTCGAGGGTCGGACGTCGTATGCGCTTAGATCTAAATTGAGTGGAACCGAGCGCGGAGGCCGACTTGCATACGGGAATCCTACGGAGGCGCGTATGTCTGACGATGCACTTGAAGCAAAACTAAAATCGCTGGCCGCAAATGAGCGTCGAATCACTTCGGAAATCGTGACTCTCATTCAAATGGCCGAAGGCCGGGGCCTCCCCTTGAAACGCGGGTATACAAGCACGTTGGACTGGATGATCAAAGGGCTTTTATATTCAGAAAGCGCCGCCCACCGACGGCTTAGTGCCGCTCGGCTCTCGCGCGAAGTTCCAGAAATTAGTGAGCGCCTTTCGGAAGGCATTCTCAGTCTTACGAACGTCGCGAAAGTAGAATCGGCGATTCGAAAACAGGAAAAATTGTCCAAAAGCAAAATTTCGCCGGAAGAAAAAGCGGAACTTGTTCAGAAATTCGAGAATCAAACCGGCGCCGAAGCAGATAGAACGCTTTATGAGTTACTTCCTGCTGCCGTTGAGGCGATCAAGCTGGATCGTCTGCAACAAATTGACCCGAATCGCTCTCGGCTAACAATAATCCTTGATCAAACTACCGTCGAGCAACTCGAGAAAATTCGCGGACTCCTGGGTGGCCGGCTTTCTAATATGAGCTGGAGCGAACTGATTTCTTATCTCGTGGGCGAGTTCCTGAAGCGAAAGGATCCGTCGCGGAAAATTGCGAGCCGTAAGTCGCGAAGCAGCACCGCTGCGGTTAAGCAGTGCGCCACCGCCCGGAAGCGTTTGCGAATCCCCGCAGAGGCTCGACGCGAGGTCTGGCGAAGGGCCCAAAGTCAATGCGAGTATGTTGACCCTAGTACCTCACGCGCTTGCAAAAGCAAATTTTTACTTGAGGTGGATCACATCCTTCCGGTAGCTAAAGGCGGCACGAATGCCCCCGACAACTTGCGCCTTCTTTGCCGGGCCCACAATCAGTACTGCGCCAATGTTGAATTTGGCTCCGAATTTATGAGAAAGAAAAGAAGTTACAGCTCCGCTTAGAATCGCTTTTCCCACTGGAGAACCAGCTTGCCGACTTGCTCGCGGTCCTCGGAAGGGCTCCAGGACGCGGTGAGTACCCATCGCCTGGAGACGCGTTTCCGAACCTCAAGATGCGCGGCCTGCTCCCAGTTCGTACCAACACCAGCCGTAAGACCCTCACCAAGCTGAACCGTCGCGGAATACACTTTCGTGACCGCATTGTAACTGAAGCTCTTGATTGGTGTGGTAGCGAACGCCCACAGCCCGAACAATCCAATCGCGCGATCGGCAAGCGCGGCCTCGAAGCTTCCGACAGTTTCCGCATCAGCCGAGACGAGCTCGGAACTCGTACGATCGTACAACAAGACCGAGATGATCTCGCTGCGCGGGAGATAGGGCTCGCTTGAGAGCTGAACGTTCGGCGACTCGAGAGTCCCCGCCACCGAGATGAAGACTTTGTATGCCGTCTGATCGATGCGGAATCTGCCTTCGATCGGCATCTCGGCGTCTTCGTTCGCGCCAAGACTAATCTGAAGCTTTTCGACCGCGACGTTTCGGCGCAGGTAGGAAAGCGTGAATGGCTCGATCCGCACGAAGCCCGATGGATCTCCTCTCGATGCGGCCTTTACGTTCATTGTGATGGGTACATGCGGCTTCGCGAGCCCCGAAAGCAGGCGGATCGCGCCGATCGACTCGGTCTTCATCTCGAGGAAAACACGCGACTTGAACGATGTCTTCGATTTTTTCGGCGGCGGCTTAAGCAACACGCGACTGTCGCGTGCGAGCGGCGGCAGCCCACGAATGGGATCCAGCGGCGGAAGCTCGACTTGGAACGCCTTGATCAATGCGCTGACGTAAACGTCAAGGCCCTTCAATCGCGTATCGAGATCTAGCGTCACGTCCGTTTCGAGTTGAACAGTTTGGTTCGTCGAGCTGAGATTCACACCGACCTTCGCGACCGATTTCACACGACCGTTTGCGCGCTCAACCGGTGCTTTTGCATCGAGCCTGAGCGTTCCTTCGAGTACGTCAAATGGCGCCGGTATCATCACGCCCTTCGCGTCTAGGAACGTCCGCAGCCCCTGGTAGCTGTGCACGATCATGATGCTATCGAGCTGCGGCTCGTAAACGAACTCGTCGCGTTCGCGGCTGATGAGGAGACCCGCACCGATGTCGGCGGTGAAGAGTTTGTTGTCAACGCTCTCGATTTTGAATTTGGCGTCGACGGCCGGTTCGCGCTTCGAAGTATGCTCCAGAGCCGGGCGCATCCACGCGCGCCCCGCAACGCTGACCTCGAGGCGCTCGGGAATCTTACAGCGACATGCTTTCTCGAGCGGTGGGCGCATATCGCGATCAACGAAGAACAATTCGGCAAAGGTCCAGACACGAAATGTGGCGGCGTTCTCGCTCCACATTCTGTCATTTTCGAGCGGAACTTTCGCTACGGCCTGAACTTTGTCCAGCTTCACTATGGGGCCCGGAATGTCGACCGCGTTGGATTGCAGATTGAAATCAATCGCCGACTCTTGCAGTGTAAGCGCGAACCCGGGTTTAAGCCGCATCGGTTTCTTCTCTTGCTTCACTTCCACTTTGCCGTCGCCTTCAAGCGAGATCTTCTTACCATTATCCGAAAGCAGAACAGCCGATTCGGCCTTTACGCCACCGGCGATCACCTTGAGCGTCCCGCGGAAGAACGGCTCGCTTTCGTGCCCCAGCAGCGCCGTATCAAGTGGCCCATCGAGAACGAGCTCGATAGCCGCCTGCTTAAGACCCGCACGAACGCCGACAATTCCGCTCTTAGCCCCGAGGCCTTCCGTCGGTTTCGAAAGATCGAGCGCAATCAGCATCGGCTCTCCGCCCGCCGAAGACTCGATTCTCAGCGATGGAATCGAAATTTTCAGACTGTCGACCGTCGCCAGCCGATTCGCGCTCGTTAAGTAATCGAGATATCCCCGTGCCATCTGGTACGGGCTTTGCTCGACCTCACCTTCCCTTTTTTCCGAAGGTCCGAGCTTCATACGCATGGGTTCTCCGCCCAGCACTTCCGCCGCACGGAAAGCGAACCAACGCTCGCCCATCCATGCCTGAAGGCCGACGTCGAGGCGAATGCTCTCGATAAGTATGTCGATTTCGGGCGAGGTCTTCGTGATACGAAGCTTTCTGACATCGAATTCGATCTGCCAGCTACGCCAATGCTCTTTCTGCGGAACGAAGTCGACGTCTTCCCACGTGATCTCGAGATCTTCGGGAAAAAAGTACTTATCGACCACGCGATAAGCATCGTACGGATTGTTCACGATCCAAATCAAGAGCGCCGTCAGAGTTACCAACAAAGTCGCCGAGATCCCGAGTAAGACTCCAACCGTGATTTTAAGCCAGCGCGGGATCTTCAAGCTAAAACTCCCGTCCGAAGCTTAAGAAGTAAACCATCTCTTGCGGATACTGAGCGACCGAGTCGTCGCCGCTATGAATTCTTCCGCGTGCCGCTGAGCCACGAAGCGTACCGAACGGCGATGCCCACCGAAGGCCCAACCCGTTCGATGTGAATGTCGGCCGGTTCCACGTGTAGCGCTGATCACCGAGCTTGGCGACGTCATAGAGGAAGAAAGGTTGCAGGCGATACGGCAACTCCTCGATCAAACGCAGCTCGAAGCCGAGATAAGCCGCCGTGAGGTAACCGAAATCGCTATTGTTCAGGATTTGCCGGCCAAAGCCGCGTAAGTTTTCGTCCCCGCCGTAGAAGATGCGGTATTCCGACGGAAGAACGTCATCGTCGTAACCCGCGACCGGCTCCGCATCGACTCCGATGAGCTCGATCCGCGAAGCAAGTACAAGATAAGGAGGCGAAAGCCTCCACACGTTCCATAAGTATTTGAAGTCGAGCTCGTAGCGGTCGACGTTCAGGTAAGAGCCCAAGCCTTCGCGCTGTCCAAGATACTGGAAGGTGGCATCCCATCCGTCGATCTGATCGCGAATTCCGCTCTCGTAGATGTGACTCATAAGCTGAAGCGAGCCTTCCCACGAGAGATAGGAAACATCGTCGGGACCGATCCCGCTCACCGTGTTCACGTAGTTCAGCGTCGGGCCCACGCGGCCCCGCCATCGCACGTCCCACATATCCCACATGCGGCCGATGTCCGCGCCGGTCTTGGCCGACAATTCTTCGACGACCCGCTCGGATTTGCGCTGCACGAGGAAGCGCGGACCGAAGAACGCGCGCTTACTCCACGGCAGCCAATAGAGATCGCTCGTCGTGTTCC
>CAYPFC010000048.1:0-14958 GCA_964409815.1 uncultured Pseudobdellovibrionaceae bacterium | reverse complement strand
GATGAGTTTGTGGCGGGCGAAGGGGATGCAAACCGGGTTTCTTTGGGCCGGCGCATCACCGGCGGCGTCTGGGCCGTGGTCTTCACACTGCTGCTGGCGGCCAGCCTCGCCTACCCGATCCTGGGCACGCCGGCGCTCTACACCCTCGAGGTCGACGGCACGTCGTTCCTCGACTGGTTGACCGCGTACGCCGAGGGCGAGGACGTCCCCACGATCATTCACTTGTGGAGAGGCGCGGATTGGCTCGAGCGCGAAACGTACGACATGTACGGAATCAAGTTCGCGGGCCACCCGAATATGCGCCGCTTGCTCGTGCATCACCAGTTCGTCGGCTGGCCGCTCCGTAAGGACTATCCCGCGGATCTGCAACAGCACTGCACCGAGAGCTTGCCGATACATTTCGACAACGACCCGAGCTATGTCGAGGATCCCGACAAGGACCTCGTCCCGCTGAACATCGGACCGTCGCACCCGGCGACGCATGGAACGCTCAGAATCATGGTTCAGCTCGATGGCGAGAGAGTTCACCGCGCGGGCGTCGAGATGGGCTACCTGCATCGCTGCTTCGAGAAAATGGCCGAAACACATCCGTACAATCAGGTCATTCCGTACACCGATCGTCTGAACTACTGCTCGGCCCCGATGAACAACGTCGGCTACTGCAAGGCCGTCGAGAAACTCCTCGGCGTCGAAGTGCCGGCGAAGGCGCAGGCGATCCGCGTGATTTTGTGCGAGCTTTCGCGCATCATCGATCACATCGTGTGCACGGCCGCGAATGCGGTCGACCTCGGCGCGCTTACTGGATTCTTTCACTTGTTCACGTACCGCGAGCGCGTGTACTCGCTGTTTGAAAAACTCTGCGGCGCGCGCCTGACCGTTTCGCTCACGCGCGTGGGCGGCATGGCCAACGATCCGCCGGACGGCTGGTACAACGACGTTCTCGAGTTCGTGAAGGATATGCGAAAAGGCGTCGACGAGCTCGACCTCCTTCTCACCGAAAACAAAATCTGGATCATGCGCACTCGCGACGTGGGCAAGATCTCGGGTCAAGAGGCGATCGAGTGGGGCTATACGGGGCCGTGCTTGCGTGCCGCGGGCGTGGGTCTCGATCTGCGTAAGGCGCAGCCGTACTACGGTTACGACCAACTCGACTTCGACGTTCCCGTCGGCACGAGCGGCGACGTTTACGACCGCTACCTCGTTCGTGTGGCCGAGATGCGCGAGTCGCTCAAGATCATCGAGCAGGTCGCGAAGAACATTCCCGAGGGCGATTTCACGATCCGCGACAAGAACATCGTTCTTCCGGACAAGAAGGAAGTGTACGGCAACATCGAGGGCCTAATGAACCACTTCATGCTGGTCATCAAGGGCCTTCGTCCTCCCGCGGGCGAGATCTACGATTACACCGAAGCCGCAAACGGCGAGCTCGGGTTCTACTTGGTGAGCGACAACAGCGCGAAGCCCTACCGTTTGAAGTGCCGCGCGCCCAGCTTCTCGATCTACCAATCGCTGCCCCGCCAGATTACCGGCGGACAAGTGGCGGACGTGATCGCGATCATGGGCAGTCAGAATATCATCGCCGGTGAGCTTGAGCGTTAAGAGGTCGTTTCGAAACGACCTCTCTGCATAAGGAGAGTCTGCATCATGTATAAGCTGTCGAAAGAAGCCACGGAGTTCGTCAAGAAGGAAGCCACCCGGTACGAGACGAAGTATTCGGCGATCATTCCTTCGCTTTTCCGCGTACAGAAAGAGAACGGCTGGGTGCCGCCGGAAGCCGTGGGTCAGCTGAGCCAGGTTCTCGGCCTGCCCGAAGCGCACATCAACGAGGTCTTGTACTTCTACACGATGTTCAACAAAGAGCCGGTCGGGAAATACCACGTTCAGGTGTGCACGAACATTTCCTGCGCGATGGCCGGCGGTCGAGAGCTCGCGAAAGCCCTGTGCAAGCACTACGGCGTCGAGCCGGGGCAGATGAGCGCCGACGGCAAGGTGACGGTTTCGAAAGTCGAGTGTCTGGGCTCGTGCGGAACCGCGCCGATGATGCAAGTGAACGATCAGTACATCGAAAATCTCACGCCCGAATCCGCGATTCGTAAGCTGAAAGAATTGGGGGCGTAACGTGCAGACGAAACTACTCACCGAACACTACGACAAAGACGAGTTCATCGGCATCGATGGCTACAAGAAGCATGGCGGCTACGCGGTTCTCGCGAAAGCGCTCAAGATGGACCCGAAGGCGATCACCGAGGAAGTGAAGGCTTCGGGCCTTCGCGGCCGCGGCGGTGCCGGCTTCCCGACCGGAACGAAGTGGAGCTTCTTGCCGGCGAACGGCGAGCCCCGTTACCTCCTGTGCAATGCCGACGAGGGCGAGCCCGGAACTTTTAAGGATCGCTTGATGATGGAGCGCGCTCCGCACCAGCTGATCGAAGGCATGATCATCTCGGCCTTCGCGATCGGCTCGAAGAAATCCTATATTTACATTCGCGGCGAGTACGATCATTCCAAGGCGGTTGTCGGTAAGGCGATCGAAGAGGCGTACAAGGCCGGTTACCTCGGCAAGAATATTCTCGGCTCAGGCTTCGATCACGATATGGACGTGTACTCCGGCGCCGGCGCCTATATTTGCGGCGAAGAGACCGGAATGATCTCGTCGCTCGAAGGGCTTAAAGGTCAGCCGAAACTGAAGCCGCCGTTTCCGGCGGTGCAAGGTTATTTGCGCAAGCCCACGATCGTGAACAACGTCGAAACTCTGGCCGCCGTGAAGTACATCATTCGCGACGGCGCGGCCGCGTACCGCAAACACGGAACCGAGAAATCCGCGGGCACGAAGCTCTTCTCGGTGAGCGGCGACGTCGTGAGGCCGGGAACGATCGAAGTTCCGCTCGGAATTCCGCTCAAAGACATTATCGAAAAGCACTGCGGGGGCCTCAAGCCCGGGCGCAAGCTCAAGGCCGTCATTCCCGGAGGCTCTTCGGCTCCCGTGTTGACCGCCGAGGAAGCGTACAAAGTCACGATGGATTACGAAGCGTGCGCGCAGATGGGAACCATGCTCGGCTCGGGCGCGATCGTGATCATCGACGACTCCCACTGCATGGTCGACCTGCTTGGCGTGATCATGCACTTCTATCACCACGAGTCCTGCGGTCAGTGTACGCCTTGCCGAGAAGGCACCGGCTGGCTGAACAAGATCACGCATCGGATTATCGAAGGTCACGGCGAATCGAAGGATATCGACCTGATCAAGAAAGTCTCCGAGCAAATGATGGGAAAGACGATCTGCGCGCTCAGTGACGCCGCGGCCATGCCCGCGATCTCCTTCGTCACCAAGTTCCGCAGCGAGTTCGAGAATTATATCCAGAAGAACGCCGGCGCCGGCGGGAGCCATGTACATGCCTAAGATTAAGATTAACGGAAAAGAGCTCGAAGTCGCTCAGGGCACGACGGTCATTCAGGCTTTCAAAGAGGCCGGCATCGACATTTGCCACTACTGCTGGCACCCGGGCTTGAGCGTCGCGGGCGTTTGCCGCCTGTGCATGGTTCAAGTCGAGGGCATGCCGAAACTCCAGATCGCGTGCAACACCGAAGTGAAAGACGGAATGGTCGTGAACAACACGTCGGAAACCGTGAAAGACACGGTCAAGTGGGGGCTCGATTTCCACTTGATCAACCATCCTCTCGATTGCCCGATCTGCGACCAGGCCGGCGAGTGCGGATTGCAGGATCAGTACATGCAGTTCGGCGCCTACGATCCCGAAATGGCCGAGCCCAAAGTAAAAAAGGCGAAAGTGGTCGATCTCGGTCCCACGGTCGTCCTCGACAGCGAGCGCTGCATTCTGTGCTCGCGCTGCGTGCGTTTCACCGATGAAGTTTCCAAGACGAATGAGCTCGGAATTTTCAATCGCGGCGACCGCAGCGAGATCGGCACCGTGCAGGGCAAACCGCTCGATAACAATTATTCTTTGAACACCGTCGACATCTGCCCGGTGGGCGCTTTGACGTCGAAGGATTTCCGCTTCCGCCAGCGCGTTTGGTATCTCAAAGAGGCCGATTCGGTCTGCCCGGGCTGTTCGACGGGTTGTAACGTGAAGGTACACTATAACGAGGAAGGCCTATGGCGCGTGAAGCCCCGGGTGAATCCGGACGTGAACGGCTACTGGATGTGCGACGTCGGCCGCGACACCTATAAATACGTGAACCTGAAGGCGCGTCTGCTTTCGGGGCGTGTGGGTAAGCGCGATGCGTGGCAGGAAGTGAGCCCGGAAGACACCGCGCGCTCGGCGGGACTGCGCCTGCGCGAGACCGCCGAGAAGCACGGGCCCGACAGTATCGCACTCGTTCTCACCGGCCAATACACGAACGAAGAGTACGCTTCGGTTCTGAAGTTCTTCTCGGACGAGCTCAAGTCGAAAAACATTTTCCACTGGCAGAACAATCCCGAGAAAGTGAACGAGTTCGACGGACTTCTGTTCCGTGGCGATCGCAATCCCAATACCAAAGGTCTCATGAACGCGCTCGGCACCGGCCCGAGCAAATGGGAGACGCTTCAGTCGGGAATCGCCGGCAAGAAGATCAAAGTCGTTCTCGTCGCGGGTCCCGAAGATCAGTCGGTCTTCCCGGACTTAGGCGAGAAAATTAAAATGCTCTCGGGAGCCGAGAATCTGATTTGGATGACCGCCGGTCACAACGCCCAGCTGGATCAAGCGGGCAGCGAGACTTGGCAGATTCCGCTGAAAACTTATATCGAGAAGTCGGGTAGCTTCACCAACTACGCCGGAAAAACGCAAACGTTCAAAGCCGGCACCACGATCGTTCCGCAGGCGCTGACCATCACGGAAGCCGTCGAGCTTCTTGCCGGTCGCAATATCGATTGGAAAACGCGTCCGCTGGGACTGGGCGGAGCGAAGGTGAACTACGCCGTCGCGCACAGAGGTAACTTATGAGTCTAGTCAAACGACCGAGCGCCAGCGCTTCGTGGTACTTACCCGGAATTTTGGCGGGGATGTGGTTCACGCTGAAAAAGATGCTGTGGAACCTTTTTAACCAGAAGAAGATGCCGACGCTCAACTATCCGGAAGAGAAGTACGAGTACGGTCCGCGCTTCAAAGGCAACCACGTCCTCACGGTGAAGAAGGACGGAAGCATCCGCTGTACGGCGTGCATGCTCTGCGCGACGAACTGTCCCGCCCAGTGTATTAAGATCACCGCCGCCGAGCACGACGATCCGTCCGTCGAGAAGTTCCCGATCTCTTATGAGATCGACGTTCTTCGTTGCGTGTACTGCGGCTTTTGCGAAGAAGCATGTCCCGTGGATGCGATTCGCATGGGCCCGGAGTGGCAAACGGCCGCTCTCGCGGGATCGAAATTCACTTATGATATCAACCAGTTAGCTTACCGCCCGCAGCTCAAGGGCGGGATCGTCTCCGTTCTCGACGATCAAGAACGACACAAGGCCGGAATCTAAAAGACCGACCTCGCGTATCCGCGGCGCCGCGGATAAGGAGCTCTGCAGGGGGCGATCGGCTCGCGAAGATGGACACTTCGCGAGCGGTTAAGCATCGCAGCACCGCTGCGGTTAAGCTCCGCGCCAAAAAACCGAAGCCGCCCAACGCTGAAACTCTTGCGTGAGTACTCTTTCAATTTCAGGGCCAGGCAGCCAAAGCAATGAATGGTCTTTCTCGAGTTTCGCGTTCGGCGGCCGAACGCCTTCCACCTCAAAGAACGATCCGATTTTCTTGAAATACGATCGATAGTGTTCTGACCAATGATACTGAACGGCCTGAACGATCAAGCGCGCGGTCTGAAGCTCGAATCCAATCTCCTCGCGCAATTCGCGCCTTAAACCGTCCTCGATCGCTTCACCGGGATCAACGCCGCCGCCGGGCAGGAACATTCCGTTCGGTGTCTTCACGACGGCGAGCTCGCGAAGCTGATTTTGGATGAAGGCGTAGCCGCCGGGTCTCTCGGTGTATTTCACGCCCGGCAGGATGTCTCCGAACACCCGGATGTCAGACATTCGAAAGCGAGCGAACCTGACGGCCGATGCCGTAATACTCGACGCCGGCTTCTTTGAGCTTTGCGGGGTCGTAGAGGTTGCGCCCGTCAAAGACGAGCGCCTGTTTCATTTTGCTTTTGATCTTCTTCCAGTCAACGGAGCGGAACTCCTGCCATTCGGTGAGAATCAAAAGCGCGTCGGCGCCTTCAATCGCGTCGGTCGCGGACTCACAAGCCTCGAAGGGAACGCGGCAAACTTCCGTAAAGTTTTTGGTCGCGACCGGATCGAACGCGCGCACTTTCGCGCCATTCAGGAACAAGTCTTCGATGATCTTTAAAGAGGGCGCGCGGCGCACGTCGTCCGTGCGCGGCTTGAAGGCGAGTCCCCACACGGCGACGGTCTTGCCCTTTAAGGAGCCGAAATGATCGACCACGCGCTGGGTGAGAATGGTTTTTTGGCGCTCGTTCACGTCGTCGCCGGCTTTCAGCAGTTTCAAATCCAAGTCGTGCTTTTTTCCCGCGTGGATGAGCGCGCGCACGTCCTTAGGGAAGCACGAGCCGCCGTAACCGATTCCGGGATTGAAGAACGACGGGTTGATTCGATTGTCGCTGGTGAATCCGGCCTTCACGCTCTCGATGTCGGCTCCGACTTTGTCTGAGAGCAGCGCGATCTCGTTAATGAAGGAAATCTTGAGCGCCAAGAACGAGTTCGCCGCGTACTTGGTCATCTCGGCGGACGTATTGTCCATAAATAAAATCGGTTTTCCACCGCTCTTTTGCAGGAACGGTTCGTAGAGCTCTTGCATAAGCGCGCGTGCCTTCGCGCTCTCGGTGCCGATGACCACGCGATCCGGCTTCAGAAAGTCCTCGATCGCGGCGCCTTGGCGCAAGAACTCGGGGTTGTTCACGATGGTGATTTCAACCTTCGCGTGCTCGCGGCAAAACTTCACCGCCTCGCGCGAGGTTCCGATTGGAACCGTGCTTTTCAAGACGACCACTTTCGGCTCGCTCGCGGCTTTGCAGATTTCCTCGAGGACGCGGAACGTGGGCTCCATATCGGCGGAGCCGTCTTGTAGCTCCGGTGTTCCGACGGCGATGAACACCACGGGCGAGGTCTTCACGGCGTCGGCGATGCTCATCGTGAATTTCATGCGTTTACGGTTCAACGAAAAAAGCTCTTCGAGTCCAGGCTCGTAGAATGGGACTTTTCCCTCTTTCAAAGTCGCGATCTTGCTTTCATTCGAGTCGACACAGGTGACTTCGTGTCCGGCGTCGGCAAAACAGACGCCCGCGACCAAACCGACATATCCCGTTCCTAAGACCGCGATATTCATAGGTAAACTCCTTTGGACAGAGGCTCAAATTAGCGGTAGTTTTTCGTTAAAGCAAAGTGAATTATGTCAGCTAAAGCTAAATCGACTCTCACATTGATCCTTAAAATCGCTCTGGCGGCGGGTTTGATCGCCTTTATGGTGCGTTCGGGGCATTTGGATCCGAAAGATCTGTGGGCGTTGATGACCTTTCAGAACGTGGTCTTGGCGATCGCACTCGTCGGTCTCAACACCGCGATCGCGGCCTGGCGCTGGATCATCCTCATGCAGTCGCGCGGAATCGACATTTCGCTTTGGAAGGGCTTTCAACTTTACCTGATTGGGATCTTCTTCAACTACGCCTTGCCGGGATCGGTCGGTGGAGATGTGGTGCGCGGTTACTATCTCGTGAACGATTATCCGAATCACAAGGCCGATTGCATTCTTTCGCTCGTCATCGATCGCATCATGGGATTGTACTCGTTCTTCGTCCTCACGCTGATCGCCGTCGCGATCGACTTCGAGTTCGTCGTCAACCACGAGAAAATCCGTTTCGTCGCGCTGTTTTGCTTCCTCGTGTTCGTGGGCCTCACGGTCTTTTTCACGATCACGTTTTCGACGCGACTTTCGAAGGCGGTCGGGCTCGGATTTTTCGAGAAGCGAATCCCCGCGGTTCATAAGCTCGTCGAGGCGTTTCAGCGTTTCGGGAACAATCCGAAGGCGATCGCCGTTTCGGTCGGCGTGAGCTTGCTCGCACAGCTTGTGGGAATGGTTTTCTTCTACCAGGTCGGCATTATTTCCGGCGAGACCGACATGACCTGGAACGCCGTCATGTTCGCGGTGCCGATGGGTTTCCTGATGATGGCGATTCCGATCGCGCCTGCGGGCATTGGCGTCGGCCAAGTCGCGTTCGCCTATCTCTTCCAGACGTATCTCGACAAGCCGACCCAGGTCGGCGCGACTTCGATCACCGCGTTTCAGCTCACGCTCGTATGCTGGGCGATGGTGGGCGCCGTGCTTTACCTCCGGCGCAAGAAACCGCGCGAGCTTCGCACCGCGGTGGCGACATGAGCCTCAAAGAGAAAATCCTCGTCTTAAAAACCTTCAAGCACGGGGAGTCCGACATCATCGTGCACGGGTTGAACCCCCTCGGTGCGCGCATGAATTTCTTCGCGCGCGGGGGCTACAAGAGCAAGAAGCGTTTCGCCGGCGGAATCCTCGAGCCCACGCACTACATCGAGGTGAGCTATAAGCCGGGCGCCACCCAGCACGATTCGGACCCTCTGCACACCCTGCTCGAGGCGAGCATGATCCGCGAGTTTCCGAAACTGCGTACGGACTACGCGCGCCTCGAGGCCGCGCTCTACCTGGTGAAGGTCGTGCATAAGCTCGGGCAGCAGGGCACGGTCGACTCGCCGGAGCTGTTCAATCTCCTGGGCAATGCGCTCGCCGCGGCCGAAACGAGCGGGGATCTCGAGCGCCTCAAGACGCACTTCGAGCTCAAGCTGCTCGCGGGCCAAGGGGTGCTTCCGGGTGAGGAACAGTTCGGTCCGTGGCTCAAGGCGCCGCTCGCGGCCCACGAAAAGCTCGATTTGAAGGGGGAGTCGTGGCGCTGGCTCCAGCAGCAGACCCACGATCACCTTCGCCACTATCTCGGCACCATATAAGCCGTAAAACGGCAGCCCCGGGATATTTTTCTGGCGCCTCACCGCTCTAATCTCATACCGCATCCGCCGCGCGGGCACCGGGGTTGCTCACGGGAGCCGTGGGGTATGAAAGCAGAGGTTCCAGATGCGGCGGATATTTATGTTCTTGGGGGTGATCGGCGCGATGGCGGTCACGAGCGGTTGCGGACTCGACAAGATCTTCAATCAAAAGCAAGTCTATAAGTTCAATAACAAGACCGATGCGCAGACGGTGTTCAATCAGAGCCGCGTCGAGTGCGAGTCGGGCGATTGCCCCGAGTATATCGGCGGACTTGTGACCTACACCGATTTAGGTCGCAGCTGGAGCGTGCAAGTGTGCTCGCTCACACTCATCGCCAAGGACACGGTTCTTACGAATCGTCACTGCATTCCGGACGACCTTCAATACCGTGACGCGAGTTGCGCCGGCCGCATTCGCATCAAGCTGAATTCTTCGGGCTCGCGCGCGTCCGAAAACTTCGAATGCGTACGCGTCGTCGCGCTTTCGCCCGCGGACACGGATGATTCCGCGATTTACGCGGACTGGGCGGTCTTGAGGCTGAACGGCTCATCGCGCTTCGAGCCCGCGGATCTGAGCCTAGACGGCATCGGCGACGCCACGTCGCTGACGATGTGGCCTGTTTATTATCACCTCAATTCCGGTACGCTGATCGCCACCGGTAAGGTGAGGAGAGTCAGCTGCCAGAGCGAGTTCGACGGCTCGACGATGTACCGCTACTTGAACCGCCTCTCGGCTGTATTCAAGTTTGATTCCTGCAGCCGCACGATCATTGAGGGCAATTCCGGATCCGGCGCTTTCTCTTCGAGCGGCGATTTAGTCGGCGTGATCAGCGCGATCACCGGAGCGCGCGGCGAGGATTTGACTCACGGGGCGTACCAAGGCGGCGGCACGAGCTTAGCGTGTATCTCGGCCATCGGTGGCAACAGCTCGAGATGCAGCCGGTAAATTAGAAGTTGGTAACGAACGTCGCGGTCGTGAGGATTAGGTACTTGCTGTACTCATTGGCCGTGAGGTTCGAGTCGTTTTTAGTGTACGTGCCGATCAGACCCCAAGTAACCCACTCTTTGATCGGCTTCGAAACGCCGGTCATAAGTGTCGCGTTGAAGTCGGTGCGTTTCTCGTCGGCGTTGTCGTAATTCAATTGATAAATCGTTAATCCCGAAATCCACGAGGCGTTCCATTTTGTCGGGCGCACGTACATTGCGCCGAGCTCGTAGCGCATGTACTCGCGGTTCTTTCCTTTCGCGGCGTTCATCACGATACCCGCCGAGCCCATGATCGCTTCCTTGCGCGATTTGTCGAGAAACACGCTCTGCGTGGTCTTGAGCGTGTACTTCATCGCGTCCGAATCGTCGTCACCGATGGAATCCGCGGTTTTCGAATCATCCATGCGTGTCTCGAGGCTGTACTGCGAGAACCAGGAAGGGCTGTTGACGAGCGTCGCCTCGAGCGTCATCAGGTAGGACGTCAGAATGTTCGACTTCGTCCCGGTATCCGTCGGGTCCATGTACAGAATCTCGTATCCGGGTTTCGCGCTGAATTTCAAGCCCTTCGAGCCGAGCGTGCCCTTGTAGCTGTAGGGAAGAGAGATTCCGTAAACCCAAGGATCGGCGACCGCCGATTCGTCCTTGAGCGAGTTCGTGAGATTCGCGTTCACCTTCGTGCTGAATTCGTGGTGCTGAGAGAACACGGGACGATATTCGAGGTCGCCCGAAGTCAGCAGGCGGAAGTCCTTCGAGTCCGTCGTCGTTCCCTGGTCGCCCGCGCTGTCCGGGGACAAGAGCACGTTCGAGTCGTAGCTCGCGCCGACGACTCCGGTGAACGTGAATTTATTCTCGCGCATTTTCTTGAATGCCATCGCGTTGGCGATTTGATCGAGATACTGCTCGGCTTGTTCGTCCAGGCGCGGATCTTGGGAGTTGTCGATAACGTCCTCGAACGCTTTCTTCGCGAGCTCGTATTTTTCTTGTGCGAAGTAAATCACTCCCGCATAGAACGTCGCGGACGGCCCCATGTTCGGATCGGGGCTTTTCGCCACGGACTGGAAGTTTGCCAGCGCCGGATCGAGTTCTTTCAAGCGATAGTGAATCAATCCCATGTAGTACTGCTTCTCGAGCTCGGACGCCGGGTCTACCTTCGCGAGCTTCATCGCGACCAGCGCTTCGTTGAATTTGTTATTGCGGTAGAGCGTGATGCCGTAACGGAAGTAGTAGCTCGTATTCTGGGGATCGAGCTCGACCGCCTGCTTGAACTTCGCTTCGGCCTGCGGATATTTTCCGGCCGTATAAAAGGCCATCGCCTCTTCGGCGGCGGCCTTCGCGCGGGCGGCCCGTGCGGCACGCTCTTGCTCGCTCATCGCCTTGGCGGCTTTCGCGCGCTCTTCGGCCTTTTGCTTTTCGATCTGCTCCATGCGTACGCGGTCGGCTTCGCGCTTGGCCGCGTCCAGGGCCATCTTGTCGAGCGCGGCCTTATGCTCCGCTTGGCGCGCGGCTTCGAGCGCTTGTTCGCTCGGGATCGGTTTCAGAAGTTTTTTCTTCTTCATGTCCGCCGAAAGCTTTTCTTCCTCGCGATACGCGGCTTCGGCGGCGGCCGCTTGCTCCTGATTGTCGTAAACGTCGATCAGCGGCTGACCCGAGTCCGTCTTCTTCCAGACGACGGGTTTCACGTCGACTTTGTTCGCCTGAATCATCTCGATCAGTTTCTTTCCGTCCTGCTCGGGATTGCGAAGCTCGGGCGGGGGAACGAAGATCTCGGGCGAGACCTGCTCGTTACCGTGCGTAATACTGAATTTACCGACGAATTGGGACGAATCGGGCTCGGATTCTTCAAGCTGAATCTGCACGAGCTTTCCGGTCTTCTTATCTCGCAATACGAGATAGGCGGAATCGATCTTTCGCGAGTCCCCATTCCAAGATGGGGAACCGTAAGAAATCGACATCGAACGTGCGCCTTCCGACGAACGCGTCGAGGCTTTGGCCGTACGCTCCTTTTTTTGCGCAGGTTTGCGTTTGCCGATGGCCTTCTTTTGAGCGTGAGCGGGAAAGCTGATCGCGGCGGCGATCAGAAGAGCGGGAAGAATGCGCTGGAAAGACACGGACGATCTCCTCTCGGTGTCGGACTCGGGCTGATATCTATATGGTAGCCGGAGTCCTCGCCGCTAGAGAATCGTTTTTGAGTACGGGCTAGTTCGTCACCCGTATGATGAGCTTGGTGTTTTGCTGCTGGATCACCGAATCGCAGAATGCGCCGCATGCGTTTGTCGGCGGCAGAGTCGGCATATTTACGGGCATAGGTCCAGTCGGCATGGGCATCGCGGGAATGGGGGGCGGAGCCGCGCCCGGTCCTCCGGCGAAGTCGCCCGGCTGGAACATACTGCCCGGCGAAGGTCCAGGAGCTGGTCCCGCGGGTCCTCCCGCAGTGGGAGGTGGAGGAGCCATCGTGCCGCCGCCTACGCTAGCGGGACCACGTGACGACCCGGTTTGCGCACCCGGGGAAGGAGCTGTGCCGTTGGAGTTCGAGTTCGAAGCCGAACTCGAGCTTGAGCCCGAGCCCGAGCCTGACGGACCCGACGCGCCACCGGCCGAGCTGCCACTCTTCGCGTCGCCGCTGCTCGCGGAGCGCTCGGGCTGCTTCGTCGGTTGCTTATTTTCTTTCGCTTCTTGTTTCGCCTCTTGCTTCGCTTCCTGCTTGGCCTCTTGTCTATTCTCTTTGGCTTCTTGCTTCGCTTCCTGCTTGGCCTCTTTGGCTTCCTGCTTCGCTTCTTGCTTTGCTTCCTGCTTATTCTCTTTGGCCTCTTGCTTGTCCGCTTGCTTCGCGTCCTTCGCTTCTTGTTTGTCGGCCTGTTTGTTGTCCTTCGACTCTTGCTTATTGGCGTCGTCTTTCTTTTCGTCCTTTTTCTTGTCGTCGCCCGCGGGTTGACGCTCGTTCGCGCCCGGCTCGGACTTCGGCGTATCGGCCTTCGTCTCCTGATCCATTTTCGCGAGCTCTTCTTTGGGAACCGGAGTCGGCGCGCTCGGAGCGGCACCGCCGGCGTTCGACGCCTGCTGACCGGGAGTCACAGAAACGGGGTTCGTGATCGTTCCGCCCGGGCCGGGGAGACCGAACTCCACGCGTCCTTCGAACGTGATGACTTGCGAGCTGCGAGTCGACGGATTGTAGCCGGTCATGAAGTCGGTACCGCGAACACCGGCAACCGCGCTCGGAGTTTTGATTTGGAACTTGGTCGTTTTGCCGTCGTATTTCTGTTCGACCTTGGAGCGGACTTTTCCGTAGATCACGTTCAGCAATACGTCTTTCTTTCCCGCGGCGGGATCGAATTCGTAGTTCTGAATTTCGATTTGCGAGTCGGGAGAAACGTTGATTTCGTTGTTGTCCACCATGACGATCTTGGCGCGCGAGTCTTTACCGGTCAGGATCACGTCCTTCGGATAAACCTTCTCGCCGATCCGGCCTCTAGCGGGCTTTCCGGTCTTCGCGGATTTAATTTGAACGTCGCCCTTTACGACCCTCAGAGTTCCGTAGACGCTTTGCGCGTTCGCGGCACTCATCGAGACTAAACAAAAAAGAGCAACACTCCACTTCAATAATACGTACATTGTGAACTCCACGTAATTGCTTACTAGTCTTTTCGGCAGTTTGGGCCTGGACGTTGAGCCCCCGAGTCACCTTGATGCACTCGGCGCCCCCGCTTGAGACGGTCTCATTTTGAGAGGCGAAATCCGGCCCTTGAGTGCGTTCTTCACCGCACCGAAAGAGTAAATATGAAACAGAAAGTCCTCGTGGTTGAAGACGAAGAAGCGCTCCGGGACCTCATTGCACAAATCCTTTCCGGCTACGGTTGTGAAGTGAAAACGGCGCGCACGGCAAACGAGGCGAGGCTCTTGCTCTCCCGCGAGCAATTCAATGATCTCCTTACCGATGTGAATCTGCCGGATATGAACGGCATCGATTTCGTCCGCAGTCTCATCAGCACACGCCCCGAGCGGGTGTGGGTGATGTCGGGCAGCCTCGAGTCCGAGGACCCGCGGTTACAAATGGCGGATGTCACGGGCTTCCTGGCAAAGCCATTCCGAGCGCAAAATCTTAAGAAAATTCTCAGACCGACCGGCTGACGATCTCGCGAGCCACGCTCAGCAAATCCGGCTCGTGTATCTCCGGCGGTGAGAATTGCGGCCACCCCGATGGCGGATCCGAAACGCCCAGCAAGGCCGAGCGCATTCCGGCGCGGTGACCCGCTTCGACATCGGTCATGCGGTCTCCGACCATCCACGACGCAAGCGGATCGAAGCCGTACCACGAGCAGGCTTCCAGGAGCATTCCGGGATTTGGTTTGCGAAAGACGTGATCGTTATCCGTCATGTAAGGGGCGCTGTGAAACGATAAGATGTCCACGCCCTCACTCGCGAACTTCGCTTGAATGCGGCGGTGAATTTCGTCGAGGTTGCGCACATCCACCAGCCCGCGCGGTACGCCCGACTGGTTGGTTGCGACACTGAAGGAAAAGCCGTGATCGCGCAGCAGGCGCAAAGCGCTGAATACCCCGGGCAGGTAATGGATCTGGTCCGGATCGTTCAAATAGATTTTGTCGACGATCAAGGTGCCGTCTCGATCGAGGATTACCGCGGGTTTCTTGGCCATGTTCCAGAGCCTAGTCGACATCCTTCGGCTTTTTGAGCTTTGACGCCGAGAGCGGATGATGGTTTTCCATCGACCGCGCCAGGTGATCCAAGCTCAGGTGCGTGTATTTCTGCGTGGCCGACAACGATTTGTGCCCGAGCAGCTCTTGCAGAACCCGCAGGTCCGCGCCCGAGGTCAGAAGGTGAGTGGCGTAGCTATGCCTAAGCGCGTGCGGATGAAGAGGCTTGAGGAGACGCGCCTCCTTACCGGCCTCGCGGACCCACTCATAGGCGACGCGCGACGAGAGCGAAGTTTCTCCGCCAAAAACGTAAAC
>CAYPFC010000047.1:0-14980 GCA_964409815.1 uncultured Pseudobdellovibrionaceae bacterium | reverse complement strand
AACTCAAAAGCCAGGCGGATTACATTTCGGAATTCACGAAGCGCGTGAAGAAGGAAGTCATCGCCCGCAACAAGGACACCACCAAGAACCGCATGGAGCCCCGTCGCGAGCGCAAAGGCTCGCCCGAGGGAATCGCGGGAATGGAGCAACAAGGAAAGGGCGACGGATTCCTCGCGCCCGGCGGAGACCGCAACCTCGAGCGCCCTATACGCAACGTGGTCATCGGACAATCGAGCATCGCCGAGCATATTCCGGGCGTCGACGAAGGAGCGTTCACGGCGCTCAACACGGATCAATTCACCTATTACGCGTTCTTCGCGCGCATGAACGAGCAAGTGCGCAACCGCTGGGTGGCGCTGATTCGCGAGTACGTCGATCGGCTCTCGCGCGAGCAAATGATCGGGCTCGCCTCGAACGATCGACAAACGGTGGTCGAAATCGTGCTCAACAAAGAAGGTCAATTCTCGCACTCGGTGATTCACACGACGAGCGGCGATCGCAACCTCGACCAAGCGACTGTCAACGCCTTCAAGCGCGCCGCGCCCTTTCTGAATCCTCCCAAAGAGATGGTCGAGAGCGACGGCTTCATTCATTTGAAGTACGGCTTTTACGTGCGCTTTAGGCCGCCGAACTTTGGGCCTGAGGGGTAGCGATCTAGCCCTCTCGCGCGTTCCACCTTTGGTAAACTAAGGAGAATGCGCAAGTTACTTTCCCTGCTATTTTTAGCTCTCGTCAGCCTACCCGCTTCGGCCGGATTCGTCGAGCTCGGGGCCAGCGTGAACTACCGCTCAAGCGGCTACGACCCCGACAATTATATTCGCAGTCTCTCTTACACCGGCTCGTTCGCCTACTACTTCTGGGAAATGTGCGCGTGGGAGCTGAACTACACGACCGGATACTCGAAGCAACGAACCAAAGGTACCGGAACGACCGATCCCGTGACGACCGTGGAGGACTCGATCGAGCTCGTGTCGATGGACCTCGTACTCTCGTTCGCCGAGCGCCAAGATCCTTTCCGTCCCTACGTGAAACTCGGTGCCGGATACCTAACCAAGGCGCGCTACCGCAAGATCGACGACGATCCCCGCGAGCAGATTTCCTTCCAGAGCGGCATCGTGCCCTCGGCCGGCGTCGGACTCTCGCTCTCGCTCACCAAAGAATTCAGCATCAAGTTCGGGGTAGACGCATGGACCTCTCCGCTCGACGAAGACCCGCTGGTGGTGGATTACGCCGGCCGCGCGGGCATTTCGTGGCTCTTCTAAAGCTCGCCGGTCTCGCGCTCGTCGCGTTTCTCTGCTGCGGCTGCCAAATCGGCTACTACTTCCATAGCGCGTACAACCAATCGAAGCTCATCCAAAGCCGGAAGCCCATCGACAAGGTCGTTCGTTCGGAGAAGACCAAAGAAGAAACCCGCCGCAAGCTCCTGCTCGTTCAGGACGTGAAAAAATTCAGCGAGAGCGAACTGGGCCTTAAGCGCTCAAAGAACTACACCAGTTACGTCGAGCTTGATGAGCCTTACGTCACCTACATCGTGCAGGCCGCGCGCAAGTACGAGCTCAAAGCGCACCTGTGGAAGTTTCCGTTCGTGGGAGAAGTCCCGTACAAGGGCTACTTCAAACGCAAGTACGCGGACGAGGAAGCGGCGAGCTTCAATAAAGACGAGTTCGACACCTATGTCCGCGGCGTGAGCGCGTACTCCACGCTCGGTTGGTTTCAGGACTCCGTGCTCTCGAGCATGATGAGATACGAGGATCACGACCTCGTCGAAACGATTATCCACGAGACGATTCACACCACGCTGTTCATCAAGGACGCGGCCGAGTTTAACGAGCGCATGGCGACGTTCCTCGGGCATGAGGGCATGAAGCGCTACTACCGCGCAAAAGAAGGCCCGCGCTCGATCCACCTCATCAAGGCGGAAGACGACACGCATGACCAGCAGCTCTTTTCGAAATTCATTACGAAGGAAATCGAGGATTTAAAAAAGTGGTACGAGGACAACAAGGGCGAGATCACCGCGGAAACGCGGGCGGCGCGCCTGAAAGAGATCCAAACGCGCTTCACAACCGACATCAAGCCGAAAATGAAAACCGACAACTACAAGGATTTCGAAAAACGCGAGATCAACAACGCCTACCTGCTTGCGATTCAAACTTACGAATACTCACTCGAGGATTTCGCGAAACTCTACGCCCATTTCGGCGACGACTTCCGTAAAACTCTGGATTATCTCAAGGGGCTTGAAAAAGCGGACAAGCCCGATCAGGTTCTTAAGGAATTCGTGGGCCGCTGAGCGGCTTTCGTGCGCGGTTTCTCGCTGGGCTCGGTCTTTAACACCTCTTCCATGATCTTCGACCTCATGCGGGTCAAACGATCCTCCAGCGGCCATTTTGCGATAGGATCCGAGTCACGCACCCACTGGCGCAGCAGGCGGAAGTTCTCGAAACTGTCGCGGTCTTCCTGACTGTGCTCGAGCAGGAGCTCTAGGTCGCTCTCGAGACCCGATTCCAGCTCGTTTTCCAGGTAGTCTATCCACCACCAGTCCGACTCATTTTCCTTGGTTTTCAGCTCGTCCATTATCCATCGACCTCCATGTGATTGAGCCCCAGCTCCATTAACGAAAAGCGCGGTTGGTCACTCCATGTTTTCAATAAGGAGTTCCCCTCCAACCGTTCTTTCAACTTCAAAAGAGCGTGCCTGTAGTTGGCTTTCGCCGTATCGTACGGGCACTGCATGATCTCGGCGATCTCTTTGAACGAGAGATCCTCGAAGACGCGAAGACTGAGCGCCGTGCGCTGGCGATCCGGCAGGCGTGCAATCTCCGCCTGCAGGATGCCGCGCACGTCGAGCGCGATCATCTTCGCTTCGACTTCCCCCTCGACCGCCACCTCAACGTGATCCGCCCCCACGGACTCACGCGAGTGTTTGCGAAACCGGTTGCGCGCGGTATTCAGAGCGATCTGGTACAACCAGCTTCTGAAACTCGAACGTCCCTCAAACAGGTTCAAGCGCTTGTACGCCTTGATGAAGGTGTCTTGTACGACATCTTCCGCGGCGTCCAAATCTCTCGTCATTCTCACCACGGTTTTCATCAGAAACTTTTCGTGCCTCTGCACCAGTATTTCGAAAGATTTTTTAGCACCGTTCTTTACATCCTGTATGAGTTCAAAGTCCGATTTCATGGACTTCCCCCCTTTGACCAAGCCCTAGGCCCAGTCGGTTAAATTATTTTTTGAGGAGGACAAGGAGTTGGGAATTCCAGAAGAGTATCTGAGTCTTGAAGCGATCGGGATGTCATCCTGACTTGCTCCGCCCTCGCGATGTCACTAGAGCAAAGGCGGGACCAACCGTTCGAGCCGCGGCCGACGTTTTACGGCACTCCGAGTAAAAAAACCCAAGTGCCTTTTCGGCACCAGTGTCACGGCTCAAGTGTCAGGAGTTTACTGGACCTTTAAATCGCGTATCTAACCCGCGACGGAAACGCGGTTTCGACCATTGTTCTTGGAGTGATAGAGCGCTTTGTCCGCGCGCTCGTAAACAAACTCCCAGCCCTGGTCGCCTTCGCCCTTGAAGGCAATTCCTATAGAGATGGTGATCGGAATTTGTTTACCCTCAAAGACAAAGTTATGGCCCTCAATAGTGGCGCGAATACGCTCGCCGATCTCTTCCGCCTGCTTTGGAGGGCTTCCTAATAATAGGAGCGTGAACTCTTCCCCGCCCGATCGCGAGAAAAAGTCGTTGCCACGGATCAGCTTGTCGCGAATCACCTTGGCGATCTCTTTGAGGACGAAGTCGCCGGCCAAATGGCCGTGGGTATCATTGACCGATTTAAAGCGATCGATATCGAAAACCATCATCGTGAAGGTAATCCCCAAGAGCTCCGAGCGCTTATACAGCTCGGGCGCCTTCGACTGAAGTGCCCCGCGATTGGCGATGCCCGTGAGCGCGTCGGTTTGACCGCGGTCGAAGCTCTGCGCGCTGGCGACCGTTTCGATCGACCCGCGCTCGAGAAACTTAAAGATGATGTTGCCGACTTTGATTTGGTCGTTGTTCTGAAGCTTATGCGGAACGAGCGCCTGAATCTGGCGGCCGTTGACGACGGTCTTATTGGTCGACTCGAGATCGATCACGCTGACATCCCCACCCGCCATCACCAGCTTGGCGTGGAACTTCGAAACGCTTTTGTCGTCGACGAAGATGTGCGCGGTGGGCGCGCGACCGATGATGCGATCCGTGTCCTCGATCGGCCACTGGCGGCCGACGCTGTTCGCGGGACCGACAAGCAAAACGACCGACGGCGGAGCCTGTCCCGCTTGCGCTAAACGCAGTTTGAACGTATCGCTCTGCAAGATACTCGTCTTATCCGAGAGATCTTTGCTGCCTGTGCCTTCGTTGTCGTCGTTTCCGGAGCTCACCATGATTATCTATTATGTATGGTCCGCGGCGTGCGGGCAACTTGGACCGGACCTGAGACTTTGGACTAGCTCAATCATTCATCTCCCCGCCGGCCATTTCGCTCACCAGGCGCGCGCGAACTTTATCTCTTAAGAACCCGGTAACTTCGTTCATCTCGCGATCAACTCGACCGGAACCCGCGAATGCGCGATCGAATTCCGCGCCCGCGCGCTCGAGTCGCTCCTTGCCCGCACGGGTAATGGAGATCATTTTTCGACGCGCGTCCTTCGGGTCCTCGCGGACGAACAGCAAATCTTTCTTTTCAAGGCGAGCCAACGCCTGGCTCAGCGTCCCCGGCGTTACCCTCAGCGCTTTCGCGAGGTTTTGCGGAGAAACCGCCGGCATTTCAAGGAGCGTTTTCAATAGGTACCACTGCACCAGACTCAAGCCGCACTTCGATTCAAGCATCTTGTTGATATGGTTGAGACTGAGACTGAAGTCGATCAAGTGCGCGACGAAATCAGGTTGTCCGGAATGCCGGGTGGAGGCCATCGCCTTAGCTCCTCAGGTTCTTCAAAATAAAAGCGAGCATCGAATTCATCTGCCCCTGACGCTCCAAATAGAACTTCGCGCGTGAAGCGCTCTTTTTTCCGACCCTGATCGTAAATAAATTCGGTTCAGGCAGGGCGAAGACGTCTTCATCCGTATCGTCGTCGCCGATGTAAAAAGCGGATCGAGTCCGAGTCTTCAGCATCAGCTCGAGCAATGCGACACCTTTGTGGGGGGCTCCTACCGGAACCACGTTGACGATCGACTTTCCCAGAATGATCCTTGCTGAGGGTCTTAATTTCGCAACGGCTTCCAGAACGGCGGACTTCGCCGACTTCTTCGACCGCGATTTTCGATAATGTATGGCTATCGAGTACGCCTTGTCTTCTATCTCGACACCTTCAAGGCCGCGCTTACCGGCGAACTCCCTATTTAGCGTGGAGCTCCAGCGCTGGCTGGCCTCCCGAAAGTTCGAGAGCTTCTGCCGCGCGGAATGAATACCCTCTAGCCCGTGGTTGCCGACCAGAATTCCCTGAGGCAGGGAAATCCGATTTCGCAAATCGTCGAGGCCCCTCCCGGAAATGATCGCGACGGGCGCCCGCTTTCCCAGCTCGCGCAAGAGAGCAAGCGTCGACTCTTGAATCTGGGCGCGCTCGGGATCCCTCACGATCTTGCAGAGGGTCCCGTCAAAATCGAATGCGAAGAGCGTTTTCGAGAAGCACACGGACTCGAGAAACCTTAAACCGTCTTTGGACATGAGATCGATCATGACTGGCTCGAAGCTCCCAGGGTCTCGTCACCGCCGCCAAATTTGCCGACGAATCTGCTGAACTGGCGTATTCGGGCCGCATCGATAAGCATGCGCCCGGCCCACCGGTAAACATTGAATTCCTGAATCAGGCCGCGCATGCTCCGCATGCGGTCTCGTTGTTCTTGATCCGGCATCTCGAGCGCCACCTTGAGGGCCATCGCGCACTGATCGATATCGTAAGGATTCACGACCAGCGCCTGGGGCAACTCGCGGGCCGCGCCGGTGAACTGGCTTAAAATCAAAACTCCGCGCTCGTCTTCGCGGGACGCAACGAACTCTTTCGCCACCAGATTCATCCCGTCGTGCAAGCTGCTCACAACGCAGACGTCTGCGGCCCGGTATCGCTCGTAGACTTCGTCCGGCTCGCGATGCTCGATCGCTAGACAGATCGGCTCATAGCCTTCGCGGGAATACCGGGAATTGATCTTGCGCGCGAGCTGCCTAACTTGTGATTCGAACATTTGATATTGCTCGATCGAGGATCGGCTCGGAGCCGCGATTTGCAGGAACGTGAAACGCCCGATCCATTCCGGATTCAGCTCCAAGAAGCGTTCAACGGCCATGAATCGCTCAAGAATACCCTTCGTGTAATCCAGTCGGTCGACACCTACGCCAAGCTTGCGGTCCGCGGGCAAGTTGTAATACTGGCGCACGCGCTCTCGACATTCCCGAATCGGCTTCTGGCCGCCCAGCCAACGCGCCGGCCACTCGATCGAAATCGGATAGTGGTTAACCGCGGTCAAATGACCGCCGCGCGAGATAGTCGAGGTTTCCCGATCAATCCGGCTCTCCACGAGGCGGTCAACCGTATCGATAAAATTATTGCAGTGAAATCGCGTATGAAATCCCAAAATGCTGCTGCCGAGCAGCCCGTCCAGTATTTCGTGTCGCCATGGACAAATTGCGAAGGCTTCGGGATTGGGCCAAGGAATATGCCAGAATGTGATCACGGTCGCTTTCGGAAGCCTTTCCTTGATCAATCGAGGCAGCAGCGCGAGGTGATAATCCTGCACAAGCACGACCGGATCCTTCGTTTTCACTTCCTCGAACACGGCACGAGCGAACTTTTCGTTCACGGCAACATATTCCGCCCAGTCCTGCGCACGAAAGATGGGACGGGTGTGAGCGATATGGCAAAGCGGCCACAGCCCCTCATTGGAGAATCCATAGTAATATCCCTTTTCTTCTTCCTTGGTGAGCCAAACGCGGCGGATCTGGTACGCGGGTTGATCGGGAGGAACACGTACCCGATCGTGCTCATCGACGACATCACGATCGGCGCTTCCGCTTCCGTGCGCGATCCACGTTCCCGAGCAGGCGCGCATCACGGGCTCCAGCGCCGTCACCACTCCGCTCGCGGGCAATTGGATCTCGATCGCGCCCTCCTTCTTTGTATGGATGTAGGGCTCGCGATTCGAAACGATCAAAATCTCCTCTCCGGCGAGCTCGCGCTGAAGAATTTCCTTCAGCGCGCGGGGACTCCAGGCGACTTGGCTCTCGTCGCGGGTACGGCGGTCCTTTTCCAGCTCGCGAACCAGCGCACGCAAATCTTTCGCGATCGGCTGCAATTCGGGAACGGCCGCGATGGCGCCGGCGGATTTGACCAACCCTTCACCCCGAATGATGGAGCGAATCCCGGCGATCCAACCCTTGAGGCTCAAATGCGCGACGATCACCGTGAGCAACGAAATGAGTACGGCGAGCGTTAAGAAAAAATAGAAAACGTAAAGCTTGGTATCCGAGCTCCTCCGGTGCACGAAACTCATATCGTGCACAAGCACGAGGTCGCCGAGGAAATTTCCTCCCTCATCCATGATCGGCTCGAACGCGACGTGGAGCAGGCCCGACTTGAATTCCATCGTCCTTCTAAGAGGCGTGGCAGTCGCTACATTCTCACGGCATTTCAACGAATCCGGGAAAGTCTCGGTCTTCGTTGCCAGAGCGCCGGAGGCGCTACAAAAGCCCACCGCGTATAACTTCTCGTCCTGGATCATCCGGTTAAAGAGACGCGCGATCTTCGCGTTCGACCGCTCCGCGACGTGACCCGCCAGCGAGTCGTGCACGGTGCTGCTGAGGAGCCGGGTGCGCGTATCGAGATCTCGCGAGAACCATGTTAAGGTGAGCCTGTCGACCAGCGGGACGGTCGCGTAAGCCAGGAGACCGAGCGTAATCATTAGTGGAATTACGAAGCGTAAGGACAATCGCATCGCACCATCCTATTCATACTTTACTTTGATATCAAAATAAAATATGACAAAAGGCATGTATGAGCTCGGATTGATTGGAAATTGCCAGACATCCGCCCTGATCGATCGCGGCGGGTCCGTGTCCTGGCTCTGTCTTCCGCGTCCCGATAGCCCACCCGTATTCGGCAGGCTTCTCGACGATGAAGGCGGGCATTTCAGCGTTTCTCCTCTGGGAAAATTCAATTCCACGCAAAATTACTTCCCGAATACGAACATTCTCGTCACAAAATTTCTCTGTGAAGACGGTACCGAATTTCAGGTCACCGATTTTTGCCCCAGGTTCGAGCAATACGGACGTATGTACCGCCCCAACTCGCTTTTCCGAGTCGTCGAGCCTGTCCGCGGCGCGCCTATGGTCAAAGTTTCCTGTCGCCCCGTTAGCGGATGGGAGAAAACCCCGGTTCCCCCCATCCGGGGAAACAGCCACGTACGCTACGAAATTCGCGGCGAAGCGATGCGCCTGGCAACGGATATGCCCCTCACCTATTTGTGCGAGGAATCCCCGTTTCCCCTGCGAGAAAAGCTATGCTTCGCTCTCACTTGGGGCTCGGGCCTTGAGGACGACATCCAAAAGGTGACTCTGGATTTTCTGGAACGAACCACTTCATACTGGCGCGGCTGGGTCAAACATTGCTCGATTCCGACGCTCTTCCAGGCCGAGACCATACGCTCCGCGCTCACGCTGAAAATGCATTGCTTCGAGGACACCGGAGCTATCCTCGCCGCGGTTACGACGAGCCTGCCGGAGGAAGTCAGGCACGAAAGAAATTGGGACTACCGATTTTGTTGGCTACGCGATGCCGCGTTCGTGCTTTCTTCGTTACACAACCTCGGACATTTCGAGGAAATGGAAGGATTCCTGAAGTTCCTTCTCAGCGTCGTGAGGAAGCATGAACACGAGCGTGAGCGACTGAGACCGGTATACGCCCTCGACCAATCGATACCCTTGCCGGAGAACGTGCACCCTGAATGGAGCGGATGGAGGTCATCGCGCCCGGTCCGGAGCAACAATCAAGCGGCCGAACATATTCAACACGATGTCTACGGAGAGCTGATCGTCGCCCTCGCGCCGATTTTTTTTGATGAGCGCTTTCAGCATCTGCGCACCGAAGAACATCAGGGATTGCTGGAGAACTTAACCACCATGTGCATTCGCAATATCGCGAAGCCCGATGCGGGAATCTGGGAGATCCGCAACGGTTGGAAAGAACACTCGTTCTCTAATCTGATGAGTTGGGCCGGCATCGAGCGGGCTCTGCGTATTCATGAGAAAGGCTACCTATCCGGGCTCGTCGCCTCGGAGCTTAAGCAGTCCAAGCTCGTCGCCGAAATGGCCGTTCGCCGTGGGGTCATGGATGGGGCGCTCAGGAACGGGCCGGAAGATGAAACCCTCGATGCCTCGGCGCTGTTGCTCCCCGTGCTTCGCTTCGCCGATCCTGAGCTCTGCCGCAATACCGTCATGAGAATTTCACAGGAACTTCAGCTGCCGACGATTCCTCCGGGCCAGGGATATCTTTACCGCTACTCGAGAACGGATGATTTCGGGTCTCCGAAATCGGCGTTCCTGATTTGCTCCTTTTGGCTCGTGCAAGCGCTCGCCCAAATCGGCGAAACCGAACGCGCGCGTGAGATCATGAAGTACGTTGTCAGCTCCGCAAACTCGTTGGGACTTTTTGCGGAGCATTTCGCGCCGAGCGCGAGGTTCCAATCGGGAAACTTTCCGCAAGCGTATTCGCACGTGGGATTAATCAATGCCGCATTCGCCGTGAGCCCTCCCTGGAGCGAGGTGCTCTAGGCGATCGCCACGTCCTCTTCGATTCGGTGGTAGCCTTTCCACTCTTTCAAGCGGCCCCGCGGGCGACCGTCGTCGTCCGGGTACTCAAACATGACATAAATGAGCTTGGTGATTTTGCCCAAAGACGCGACATCGAGCGATGTGAGGTCGGTCCAGGTGCCCGTGTTGAAATACTCACGGTTCTCGGCAAACTGGCGGTACTGGTACACGTGTGAGTGCCCGAAGCAGACCGTGTGCACGCGCTCGTCGTTCAACACCCGGCGGGCGCTCTCGCTCAAATCGGGAAAGATCGCGCTCTCGGCCAGGATCTTCACGATTCTAGTGAACGGGAACATCCGGCGCGGATCGTTCGTGAGAATCGACTTCAGGAAATACAGCGCGAGGTTGATCATATTGCCGATCGTGAACATGGTTTCGTTCACGAGGGCCCAGCGGAGCATGTATTTGAACGGACGGATCTTGTCCACGTGCGGGTGGATCTGCTTCACCTTCAAGACGAACTCGACGAAAAAGTGCGAGCCGAACGGAAGATTGAGGATAGGCTCCGCAAGATTCTTCTTAAGGAAGAACTTGCGCGGATCGAGGCGGTTCGCGGCCTCGTGCATGTGACCGTGCTCGATATGAACGCCGTCGAAGAAGTAAACGATATTCTTAAAGTGGATCGTCGTACCGGTGACCTCGTTCAGGTACGCGCGCGTGCCGGGCCAAAGCATCGCCTGGTCGTGGTTGCCGACGACGTAGGTGATCGTATTGCCGGGTTTCGCCGCGAAGTCCCTCAGCGCCTTGAAAAACACCGGGTGCCCGGTGACGATGCGCTTAAGGATATCCATGCAGATCGGCTCGGTGATCACCGTTAGGTAGTGACCCTTGTAATCGATCTGTAGGAAGTTCAGGATGTCGCCGTTCAGGATCAGCTCGACCTCATGCTCGGCATACTTTCCCGTCGTATAGTAATGAAGGAACTCGCTGAATTTCTCGTCGAAGTAAAACTCTTCGAGGAAGTTCAGCTGTCCGTTCTCGAGCGTGCGCCCAATACCCAAATGCAGGTCACTGACGACCAGCTTGATGCGTTTCTTCTTGGGTGAAGGGTTCACGGCGGCGCTCATGGTGCTCAAATCTCTCTCTAACTTGCGACAAAAACGATGTTGCGACTCTTGCGTTTGCCGAAATACATAGCCTCGTCCGCGATTTTAATCAACCCGATCGCGTTCTGCGCGTGATCCGGAAAGCCCGCGAGGCCGATACTTACTGTCAGATTTAAGTTATGTCCATCCACCGAAAAAATTTTCGCTTCGATGGCTTTGCGAATCCGCTCGGCCACCTTTTTCGAGTTTTCCACGTTGGAGTTCCCCAGTACGACGATGAACTCGTCGCCGCCGTAGCGGAAGCAATAGTCGCACGAACGTACCTGCGCCTTGAGCACCTTACCGAGCTCGACAAGCAGGCGCGAGCCGACCCAGTGGCCGCGGCCGTCGTTGACCATCTTGAAGTAATCGATATCGAGGAAGAGCAACGTAAACGGCGTGCTTTCGCGCTTCGAGCGCTGAATTTCGTGGTCGAGCGCCATCGGAAGGTAGCGCTGATTGTAGAGTCCCGTGAGCTCGTCGAGGTACGAATCGTTCTTCGCGCCGAGGTGCACGTACGCGAAGTGCAGGTACTTCGCGGCGATATCCATCCCCTCCTTGAATTGGCGGAGGAGTTTTACGGGATTCGCTTCGCGCGGGCGATCAATCGTGAGGACGCCCAGAAGTTTTCCGTCAAAAAACACGGGATAGGCAAAGCGAGCATGCGGCGTCGTCAGCAGGTGCGGCGGAAGAGTGCCCGTCCACGGCTGTGGATAGAGCTGCGCCACTTGTTGCCACATTTGAAAGAGCTGCCAGAGGTCGCCGGCGGGCTGCGACCACATGTGCTTGCCGATAACGTCGGCCGCGGCGAAGGCCCATTGCCAGTTGTCGTCGGAGCTTTGGAAAACGCGGTCGAGACCGTACCTGGAAATCCAGTGAACGGCGCTGGCCTTCGTTTTTTCCTGTGTGTAATTCAGGATGCGCGTGAGGACGTCGTCGATCTCGAGCGAGTGGAAGTCCTCGTGCTTCACTTGGCTTTCCTCTGCGGAGCGGGCTTGGCCGCCTCTTCCTCACCCTCAAGCATAGAGAGAGCCAGGCGCAGAGCTTTGACGGTGCGACGGAGCATCTCTTGCTTGTCGGTCGTCTGACGGTTGAGCTCCTGGTTCTTCGCGCGGTAGTTGTTGAGCTCGAGGTTGAGTTGATCGATATTGCGCTTCAACTCCAAAATCATTTCATCTTTGCTGCGGATGAGAGCGGCGCTTTCCATCTTCACGAGCTCGAGCCGATTTTCGAGCTCGCGCTCACGCACGCGAATCTTTTGAATGTTCGTGGAAATGCGGAGCTCGAGCTCCTCGGCCTTACGGCGCTGCTGCTCGAGATCCCTCTGCAGGGCTTCTTTGCTACCTGTAAGCAGCTCTTTTTCTTGTTCGAACGTGCTGACGGCGTTTTGATAATCGCTCTCGCGCTTTTGATTCTGCGCGAGGAGCTCATCGGTGCGGCGGCGCAGCGTCTCTCCGGCGGCGGCGAGCTCTTCGTTTTGCAAACGTAAGCGCTCGATCTCGCTCTCGAGATCGATCAGCCGCTGTTGGGCGATACGAAGCGATTCGCTCTGCGCGAGCGCGGCCTCCGTCGACGACGCTTGTCCACTCGTACGGAACGCGCCGAAGCGGCCGACCGACGCGCGAACGCGATCTTCGGATTCCGCTCCGCTTGCAGGATTGTTCACGCGGGACGCGTTGATTCTCTCGGTGTTGTCTTCGGGATTCGAGCGATGCACGCGCGTGGGCATGCGCTGCTCGGGATCGGAAACCTCCGTCTTGTCGGAGCTTGCGCCGATCTCGACGGTACCGTCCGCGGCGGCCGATGTGTCATCGTCGCGTTCGTGTGCGGCAGGTTTGCTTGCAGGTACTCCCTCGCCTTCGACTTCGATGTCCGCCGCGTTGTCGTTCAGCAACTCATCGATGAGATCGAGGGCAAGTGCCTTGCCTTTCTTTTCGCCCATTCATATTAAATATCGGAAAAGCCTGAATTTTTATTTAGCGTGGACGAGCATTTGGAGGCTCGCCCTTGGACTAGGAAATGACTTGGCGATAGGCCGAGATGCGCTCTTCGAGGTCTTTAGGCTGCACCCGCCGGATACCTTCCACACCAAAGTCCTGGACCGTGTAGCTGGCCAGGAGGCACCCGTGCACGCACGCCTGCTTCATATCGTCACGCTCGGGCTTTCGTCCTAATGCGGCCAAGTGGCCGATGAAACCGCCCGCGAATGTGTCGCCGGCGCCCGTAGGGTCCACCACCTCTTCGACAGGAAATGCGGGAAGGATAAAGAATTTCTCTTCCGCAAAAAGCACGAATCCGTATTCTCCACGCTTGATAACCACGGCCTTAGGTCCCATCTTCATGACGTCTTTCGCGCAACGGATCGTGTTCCACCCGCCCGTGAGCTGACGAAGCTCGTTTTCATTGATGAGGAGGATGTCGATCTTCGAAAGCACTTTCAACAAATCGGGCTTACGAGTCTCGATCCAGAAGTTCATCGTGTCGGCAGCGATGAGGCGAGGAGCCTTCACCTGCTCCAAAACTTGAAGCTGCAATACCGGATCGATGTTCGCGAGAAACACGACTTCGGAGTTCGTGTACTCGGTCGGAATTTTCGGATGAAAGTTTTCGAAAACGTTGAGATTGGTCGCGACCGTGATCGCTTCATTCATGTCCTTCTCGTAACGGCCTTCCCATGCGAACGTGCGGCCACTCACTTGCTGAAGTCCGCGGAGATCCACGTTGCGTGATTCGAGCCAATCACGATGCTCTTTCTTGTAGTCGTCGCCGACGACGCCGACCACGCGAACGGGAGAGTAAAGAGACGCCGCGAGCGAGAAGTAGTTCGCCGACCCGCCGAGGATATTCTGGCGCTGACCCTTCGGGGTGGTGATGGTGTCATAGCCAACGCTGCCGACGAGAATCGCGTTGTTCATCTTCTTTTTTCTCCAAAACATTTATAGTGCCGGTTGTTCGGGCACGGAAACGGACGCTTTCTTAGCCGCCGTCGTGAGTTGGCCGCAAGCCGCGTAAATATCCCTGCCCATGGTCTTACGACGTAAAACATGGCTACCGAGGCGAATCAACTCATTTTGAAAGCGCACGATGGCATCTTCGTCGGGCCGCTGAAACCCCGAGTCAGGATGCTCGTTAAACGGGATGATGTTAATCTTGCAAGGCACGTTCTTAGTGAGCTGATGGAGCTCGCGTGCGTCCGCCAGAGAGTCGGTCACGCCCTTCAGGAGCACGTATTCCAATGTAACTTTATCGCCACTCACCCGCGAGTGCTCGCGACAGGCCTCGAGCAATTCTTTCAGCGGCCAGCGCTTGTTGATCGGCATGATTTCGCTGCGAACGACATCGTTCACCCCGTTCAGGCTGACGGCGAGTCTCACGCCCGCTTCGGTCACGCGAGGGATCATCGGAACGATTCCGCTGGTCGAAACCGTCACGCGCTTCTTCGAGAGATTCATTCCCCATGTCGAGTGCAAAATCTCGATCGAGTTGAACACCGCTTCCGGATTGTCGAGCGGCTCACCCATCCCCATGAACACGATGTTCGTGAGACGGCGATCCTTAGGCAATGAGCGCGCGGCCTGAACGAACTGACCGACGATCTCCCACGTTTCCAGACGGCGCTGGAGCTTTTGCTTTCCAGTGTAGCAGAACTTGCAGGCCATGTTGCAACCGACCTCGCTGCTCAAACACAGCGTCAATCGCCCCGGCGAAGGAATGATCACGGCCTCGACGCTCTTTCCGTTACCGACGTTGAACAGAAACTTCGTCGTTCCATCCACCGATTTATGCACGGTCAGAATTTCGGGAAGAGTGAAGTCGAACAACTCGCTCACTTCTTTGGTGAAGTCGCGCGAGAGGTTAGTCATCTTCGAAAAGTCCATCTCACCTTGCGCGTAAATCCAGCGGTAGAGCTGTTGCGCGCGGAAACCTTGCTTACCCTGGGCCTTCAAGGCCTCGGTCAGTTGAGGGAGCGTGAAATTAAAGAAATTCGGCTTTTGCATGTGAGGGCAAGGGTTTAACACATCTGGCCACGGATCGAAAGGGCCGATCCGCGAAACTCCGG
>CAYPFC010000046.1:0-15175 GCA_964409815.1 uncultured Pseudobdellovibrionaceae bacterium | reverse complement strand
AGGGATTCGCAAAGTACATCGACGAGACGACGAACTTCATGCGCGCGCATCGCTCGGCGAGTGAGCACAAGGGTTTCCGCGATTTCGAAATCGTGAAAGTTAACCGCGTTCGCGACTTCATTCTTACCCCGCGCCATTCGCGAATGACCCGCGCGCTCCTTCGCCGCGATTTTAATATTTTCATTGAGGAATACGATCGGCGCCGAGGAACGGACTTCGCCCGGACCTTCCCCGAGTACGCGGGCTTTCGCGACGCCTGTCGCAGCTGGTATAAACCCTCGTTCCTTCAAGAGCTGACGCTCTGATTTACCGTCTTGCCTGCAGGCGCTCGAACTCTTGCAGCTCCGCGCGCAGGTGAAGCGACGCCATCGACGTCACCGGTATCACGCGGCGGATATCCCGAAATCTCGCGAAGTTGTCCACATTCAAAAACGGTCCGATTCCCTTGGCGACCACTTCGGCCGGCTCGAACGCGCTCAACGTGAGCACGTCTGCGAGGAAGTCGTCGATGAGCGCGCCTTCAGTATCGTGGATCTCCTCGAGAATCGCGAGCCCGCGCTCGAAAAGACGCGGATTCACCGTTTCCCTAAGCGCCGCGATCACCGCCGAGGCGCGCTCCTCCGGCGCCAACGATAAGCGGGCGAGCTCGAGCGCCTCCGCGCGAACCGAGTCGCTCAAAAAATCCAGTCCCCATCGTGCCGCCGGCTCGAGATCGCGACGGAGTTGCTCGCGCGCCTCAGCGGTCAAGGCGCCGGCACGCAGTCTTAAGCGTTGAAGCTCGGCGGTCGCACGTCGCGCGACTTCGGCATGAAGCGCGCGCGGGTGGTCGTCCGCGAAGCCGCACGGATTCGTTTCTTCTAAACAGGATTCGAGTTTAAGAAAGTTGGCGAGACCGGCGCGCGCTCTCAAGTCACTCAAGTCCGCCGCCTGCGCCGCGGCTGGGACCCGCGCAGGCGGTGGATTCGAGTCGGCCGCGAGCGGCCGTTGTTGAGAAGCATCGCGGGAACTTTGAAGATGAGTCGCTACAAGAAAAATTCCGGCGGTAAATAAAATGAAAATCAAAATATGGTTCATGCGCACTCTCTCCTTAAAGTGCTACGAACCTCGCAAACGCCCCGGATACACGCGTAAAGACAGAGGCAAATCGCGGGCCACCGTGAGGAGTAAGACGGACCGCCTCGCGCGGATTTCTCAGTTACCAATTGGGCACTCGTGAAGGCTCTTCAAACTTCGGTCGGGGATAACTCTGGACGCAGCATTAATCTTCCTTAATTCCCATTGAAAATCACCGACTTAGTTTGCCGCTCGAGTCCACGCATGTTACCGATTAAAGAGTGAGTTGGATTTTACTTTTTGCACTTTCGTCGCTCTCGGCATTTGGCGGCCCGGAATCACGCACTGGGAAGACGTTTTCGCTCGCGCTCAGCGATGTGATGAGCGGACCCGAATACCTCGCCACCGAGAACGACATTCGCGCGATCGAGCTCGATTTTGCGTCACGCGATCTCGCGCTTCAGCCCGAGCTCGAAGTCATCGTCGAGCGCGTGAACGAGAATCGCGAGCGCCTAAGCACCGGCGCGACGATCAAGCCGCGCCTCGATAACGTGACCGCGGTCTTGTCGAAGCCTTTCGCGACCGGCACCGAAATCACCATCGGCCCGAGCTGGGAGCGCGCGCTCACGCCGTCGCTGACGCCGGGCAATCGTTCGACGATCGATTGGCAGATCACGCTGTCGCAGAGCCTCTGGCAAGACGGATTCGGGCGCGCGACTCGACTGCGCCATTCGCGCGAGGATTACGAGCGCAAGCAACAGCTTGCCGAAGCATTACTCAGGCGGGGACAGCTGCTTGCGGAATTCGAAACCATCTATTGGGACTGGGCCCTCGCCGTGCGCGAAGAGGAATTGCAAAACAAGAACTTAAAACGCAGCGAGGAGATCCTGCGTTGGGTGCGCGACCGTTACAACCGCCAGGCCGCCGAGAATATCGACCTCCTTCAGGCGCGCGCGTTGTTGAACCAAAGCCAGCTTCGAGTCGCGACAGTGAAGCAGAATCTCGTCTTGCAAGTAGCCCGCATGGAGCGCTACGCTCCCGGCCACGCGTGGCGCCCCATGCCCGAGGATCTTTCGATCTCGCGCCCGCTCGAGACCCTCGCGACGAAGTGGGTCGGCGGAGACCTTACTCAGGCGGCGACGCTCGACTACCTTTCGGCTTCGAACGCGGCGCTGGCCGCCCGCGAGCGCGCGAAAGAAACGCGCGAGTCCATACGGCCCGAGCTCGACCTCGAGCTCGCCTACGGCAAGAACGCGATCGATACCGAGTCCAACGAGGCGCTTCGTCGATCCTACGAGGAGTCTCATGAGTATTCGAGCATCGGCGTTGTCTTCCGCACGGGGCTCGACGTCGGTCGCGAGCGCAAGCTCGTGGATTCGGTGCGCGCGCAGCGGGACGCCGCCGAGCGCCGGAGCGAGGCGCGCGCGGCCGAGAATCGCATCGCTTGGGACCAGCTCAAACGCGAGATCGCCGAGCTCGAGACCCGTCTCTCCCACGCGAAAGAGCTCGTCGATGTTCAGGTGCGCAAAGCGAACGCCGAGCGCGAGCGCTATCGCAAAGGCCGCTCGACAGCCTTCCAGGCGATCACATTCGAGCAAGACGCGGCCGAAGCCGAACTGACTCTGTGGACGCTTTATGCTTTGATGAGAAAGACGGAGGCACGAGCGCGGCTCTTCGCGCGATGATATGAATTTGATCGCGATATCTCTCAGACGTACGGTGTTCGCGTGGACTTTAATGGCCGCGCTGATTGTCTTTGGATTGATGGCTCTGCGCCAGCTCGGCGTGAGCCAATTGCCCGACGTCGATTTCCCGGTCGTCACCGTTTCGGTAACTTATGAGGGCGCCGCGCCTGAGATCGTCGAGGCCGAGCTGATCGACGAGATCGAGGAGCGCTTGCTGAGCATCGAAGGCATCGAAGAGATGCGCTCAAACGTTCAGCAAGGATCGGGCTCGGTCAAGCTCACCTTCGATATCAACCGTAACGTGGACGTTGTGTTGCAGGAAGTGCAGACGGCCTTGAGCCAGATCCGCTTCCCCTTGGGCGTGGATCCGCCCGTCGTGCGCAAGCAGAACCCGGAAGAAGATCCGATCATGTTTCTGGGGCTGACCGCGCGGGATAAGAGCCTGCGCGAGATGATCATCTTCGCCGATCAAGTCTTGCTTGATCAGTTCCGCTTCCTCCCGAACATCGGCGAAGTGAACGTGATGGGCTTCAGCGAGCGCAACCTGCGCGTGTGGCCCCACCTTGATAAGCTGAAAGCGGCGGACCTGACGATCACCGATATTCTGGACGCGATCAAAACTCAGCACATCGAGGCCGCGGCCGGACAGTTCGTCGAGGGCAAGCGGGAGCTTCGCGCGCGGTGGCTCGGCGAGGCTTACGACGTCGAAACATTCAAGAAGCTCAGAATCCTACGCCGCGGCGGCTCGACGATTCAGGACGCGGTCTTTACGATCGGCGACGTGGCTGATGTGGAGGACGGGCTCGCGGACGTGCGCCGTATGGCGCGCGTGAACGGCGCGACCGCGCTTTCGGTGGCGATCAAGAAACAGCGGGGCGCGAACGAGGTCGAGCTCGCCGAAGCCGTACTGAAGCGCATGGAAGAGGTTCGTAAAATCCTTCCCGAAGGTTACGAGATCGCTTCGCGCGTGAACTTCACGAAATCCACTCAAGCCGTCGTAGATACGACGATGGAAAAGCTGATCTTCGCGGCGCTTGTTACCATCGTGATCTGCTTCCTCTTCCTCGGAAGCCTTCAATCGGCGATTAACATCATCTTCAGCATTCCGACGTCGATTGTCGGAACCTTCCTGGTCATTTACTTCATGGGATTCACGCTGAACTTGTTTACGCTTTTGGCGCTGACCCTCGCGATTTCCATCGTGGTCGACGACGCGATCATGCTGCTCGAGAACATCGTACGCCACTACCGGATGGGCAAGACTCCCTATCAGGCGGCCTACGACGGCGCGATGGAAATTCTGCCCGCGGCCGTAGCGGCCACGCTCGCGGTCGTCGCGGTGTTCGCGCCGGTGATTTTCATGAGCGGGATCACGGGAAAATTCTTCTTCCAGTTCGGCGTTACGATGTCGGCGGCCGTTTTGCTCTCGCTTCTTGAGGCGGTTACGATCACGCCCATGCGTGCCGCGGCCCTGATGGCCGCCGCGCCGAAGGTTTCGAAGTTCGAGCAGAGGCTCGATCATTGGTTCGAGTCCCTGGGACACATGTATCAGCGCGTTCTAGAGAAGACTTTAAAACATGCGGTCATCGTCGTAGTGGGCGCGGTGGTTTTATTCGCCGCCTCGATGATTCTGATCCGTCACGTGAAGCAGGAGTTCATCCCGGCGCAGGATCAGAACTTAATCATCCTTAGCGCGCAGTTACCTCCGGGAACCTCTCTGGGCGCGACGAGCGAGACCGCCGTGAAGGTCGAGGAAGTCATCCGCTCGATACCGGAAGTGCAGGCTTACCTGCTCTCGATCGGCGGGGGTGGTGGAGCGCAGAGCGTGAATCAATTCTTCATGCCGATCACGTTGATCGATCGCGAAAAGCGCAAGATCAAGCATACCGAAGTCATGGATAAGATTCGCGCGGGCGTGAAGGATATTAAAGGAATGCGCTTGAACCTTCGCGATATTTCGTCGCGCGGTTTGACGGCTGGCCGACAAAATCCTCTTTCGCTCAGCCTCAAAGGCCCTGACCTGAATTTGCTCAACGACAAAGCGCAGGAGATCATGAAGCGACTTTCGGACGAGAAACTCGCTCAGGATTTGGATACGGATTTCCGCCTGGGAATTCCCGAGCTCCAGATGGAGCCGCTCCGCCAAAAGTTAGCCTCGCGCGGGGTGAGCGTCGAAACAGTAGCGACCACTCTGAATGCCGCCCTCGCCGGTATTCGCGTGAGTCGGTACACCGCCGGGGGCCGGCGTTACGATATTCGCGTGAAGATTCCCGAGGACGAGATCACGAGTCGCGAACAGATCAATAAAATCGGCGTGCGCAACCAGTTCGGAAATATCGTTCAGATCGGCGACCTCGTCGAGATGAAGGAAGAGAAGTCCTTGCAGTCCATCACGCGCGTCGACCGTCAACGCACGATCGGCCTTTACGGACAACTCGGAAAAGACAAATCGCAGGCCGAAGTTTTGAATCGCGCGCTCGAGATCTCGCGGGAAGTGTTGCCCGAAGGTTATACGGCAAGCCTTGAAGGCGCGAGCGCGGGACTGGCGCAAAGCTTCCGCGATTTGGTGATCGCCCTCGTCATGGGGATCGTCGTCGCGTACATGGTCCTCGCGGTTCAATTCAACTCGTTCATACATCCCATCTCGGTTTTGATCGCGCTTCCGTTCAGCGTGACGGGCGCGTTGCTCGCGCTCTGGATGTTCGGCATCTCGCTGAATCTCTTCAGCTTCATCGGGTTGATCGTGCTGATGGGTATCGCGAAGAAGAACTCGATTCTGCTCGTGGAGTTCACGAACCAGATGCGTGAAAAGAACATGGGCGTGCGCGAGGCACTCTTGCACGCGTGCCCGGTGCGCTTGCGCCCGATCTTGATGACGTCCACCGCGACGGTGGCGGCCGCTCTCCCGCTCGTGTTCGGAAACTCCATGGGGCAAGAGACCCGTACGCCGATGGGTCTCACGATCGTCGGAGGAACGATTCTCTCCACGATATTCACGCTCTTCGTGGTTCCCGCGCTCTACCAACTCTTGTCGCGCTTAGAAAATAAGCATCGCGAGCATAAGTTCGATACGAACCCTGACGTTTCGGCATCTTAGCGCGTACGCAATCCGCGTAAGTTTCCCCGACCTAGGCCCAGTTGTTACCCACTAAAGTCGAGGGGATACTTTTGGGATCTAGGGGGTTCGTTTATGAAATTGCTAGCTCTCGTTTTCACGTTCTCATTTTCGGTTTCCGCGTTCGCGGCTCGCGATGCCGCCAGCCAAGCGGCCTATAACTTCGTCAACGATGCCATGCAAGTGATGCAGATTAAGAGCGACCAAGAGCGCTTCGAGGAAGCGTGTCGCCTTTTGAAGGGCCGAGTGCAATCGAACTACATCGCGGGCGTATGGCTCGGCCGCTACGCGAGTACATCCGCGGATCGGGCGGGCGTTCGCGCGTTCACGGCGTTGATTCCCTCGATCATGATCACGAAGATCGTCGAAGCCATCGGTGACGACGAGGTAACAGGCTCGGTCGTCGTCGGCCAGCGTTCGACGGCGAAGGGTAACGGCGTGTTCGACGTGCGCGTGACCGCGTCCAATGGAAGCAAGTCCTACACCGGTACGGCGGTCTTGAAGCAAACGGGAAGCGTGTTTCGTCTGATGGACGGTCGTTACATGGGATTCAGCGCGGTCAACTATATGAAGCGCGAATATCAAGACATCTTGGACGAGAAAGCGCAGACCACGAACCGTCCGGTGACGGCGATGGTTCAGCACCTGAAGTCGCAGCCCGGCTTTCTTGAGTGTCCTTAGTTCGCGGGCTTACCTTCGGTTTCCCATACGGAAATCACTTGGCCGCCGCCGCACGGCTGATCTTCTTGGAGTTTTGACGCCTCGGAGATCAGCGTGACGGTCTTACCCTTCTCACGGATCGCCGATCTGGTGGCCTCACCCGTTCGGGCGTTCACCATCGTGAGGGTACCGCCCTCAATCGAATATTGGGTGGTCAACTTTCCGTTGATCACGCCGCCGAACTGAAGCGTGAGCACGCCCTGGTCGCCAAAGATGATCGATGTCTTCTCACCGCCCGCCGAATCCGAGGGATCCGAGCCATCGAGGCAATAGCGATCCATCAAAGTGTAGGCCGTATTGACTTGAACGGCGAACGCGGCAGCTGGAAAAAGTATAGACAACAAGAGCCAATTCTTCATGGTCGTTCCCTCTCGAGTGAACGTTATTTATTTATAGGACGTCGAGTGGGGAAGATTGCAAGGGGTGCGCCGATTAGGCGGCTTTGGAAGAGAGCGGAGAGCTCGAGACCGGGCTCTCCTCACGCTGTTTTACCGCAAAGCTCGTTGCCAAGACCAGGCAAACGGCAAGCGGGTCGAATACGAATACGAAGAGAATGATCAAATAAGTCGCGACGTTGTCGGTCTTCGCGCCGAACAGCTCGGCGACGTAAATGACCGGGCCGATCTCCATCTGAAAGCCGAGCTTCTTCAGGTTCTCGGTGCGCAACTTCATTTGAACTTCGATCGATTGCTTCTGCAGAGCTTGGAATTGGGGTTCGAGCTCTTTCTGAGCCTCCAGGCGGCGAGTCACGCGGTTCGCCGGGATCTCATCCAGATTCTTCTGTAGGCGGTCAACTTCAGTTTTGATCTTGCGCTCTTGCGACTCGAGGAAGTCGATTTGCACCATCGTGTTCTTCAGTTCCATCGACGTATTCTGGTAGGCGTACGACAGGTAACCGAAGATTCCCATGCTCGTGATGGCCATCAAGATTCCCACCGCGAGGCTTAAGTAGAACTTCATGATGAAGTGCATCTTCGACCAGTTCCGGTGGAGGAAACTTGCGGAAACCATCTTGGCAAGCTCAAGCGCGCCAGCCATTACCATGACCGCCAAAGGAGCGCCCGAGAAGAGTTTGGTGAGTCCCGAGATGGAGAAAAAAGCTCCGGTCACCGAGACAACAGCCGCCGAGAATCCTAGGAAGACAATATAGGCTCTGTTCATAATAGGAACTATCGGCAGAAGCCCGGGCACCCTTAACGAGTTCCGGGCTTAGGTCGGGCTGATTTTAGCGTTCGATCTTAACGGATTTCAGGACCACGGGCTCGATGGGCTTGTCGCCGGCTCCGGTCTTCGTGGTCGAGATCTTGTTCACGACGTCCATACCTTCGACAACTTCTCCGAAAACCGTGTGTTTGCCGTCGAGCCAAGGCGTCGCGGCGACGGTGACGAAGAACTGAGAGCCGTTGGTACCCGGACCACGATTCGCCATCGAGAGAATCCCGGGCTTCGAGTGCTTCAATTCGGGATGAATTTCATCGGCGAACTCGTAACCGGGTCCACCGGTTCCGTTACCCGCCGGGTCTCCGCCCTGAAGCATGAAGCCTTTGATCACGCGGTGAAAAACCGTTCCGGGATAAAGCGGCTTCTTCTCTTTCTTTCCCGTTTTGGGATCGGTCCACTCTTTCGTCCCTTCAGCAAGGCCAACGAAATTTTCAACCGTCTTCGGAGCTTCTTTCGCGAAGAGCTTGATTTTGAACGTTCCCATCGAGGTTTCCATCGTAGCGTACATAGGCGATCCTTTGGCTTTGGATTTTTCTTCTTTCTTCTCGTCTTTTTTATCTTTCGCTTCGCTCACTCCGCAGAAGGCGACAAGTGAGAGGCAAAGTAAGATGGACTTCATAGCAACTCCTTCTCAAGCGAACCATTGTGAGGTTTGATTCTCGTTTTGTCACATGACCGATCGCGGCGAATGTTGTGTGTTAAGGATGAGCCTCTACTCTTAGGCTATGCGACCATTGATCTTCTCTGTGTTTTTCCTGTTCTCTCCGCTCGCGCTCTCGAATTCACTCGATGGAGCGTGGGAAGGCAGCGGGCACATGCTCTTGCGTGAAAACGCGAAAGACTTCGAGCCATGCGAGCTCACGACGATCCAAATCGCCGTTGTCGCGAACGATCTTGTCGTTTCGGGTTGGAACACGTGCATGATCGATTGGGGTATTGAACCGCTCTCATTTGTGGGAGGGCAGGTGCTTCACGGCACTGACGTTATCGGCACGTTCACGCGACTGGGATTTCAATTCGAGTACGTTTCGAAAGAAACAGATCTGAAGTACGCGGTTCACGCGTGGCTAGAAGGCGAGACGCTCGTATTGGAAGAGTTTTTGGATGTGCCGAGCCTTTGGTGGTCGAAGGGATACTACAAGTATCGGCGGAAGTAGGGCACTTTTCCCTCAAACATCGATCTCCCAATAACCTTCAAATGCCGGATTCCATCGCGCCAGCGGTTGAGATGCGAGCGCGCTCCCCTCTGATCGCGGTAAAACGGAATCGGAATCTCCCGGTAATTCAACTTCAAAACACCCGAACGAATAATCATCTCGGAGGCCAGCTCCATTCCCGGAGCGCTGAGCTTCATTTTTTCCAATCCCGACTTTCGAATCGCGCGGAAGCCGCTGTTGCAATCGTAAACCGGAACGCGGTGAAGACGGCGAATGAGCCACGACAGCACGGGCGTACCGAGGTAGCGATTGAGCGTCGGCATCGCGCCACTCTGAATTTCCCCGCGGAGTCGATTGCCGACGACGAGGTCGGCGCCCTCTTTCAACGGCGCGAGCAAGCGGGGCATCTCGTTGAGAGGGTAAGACATGTCGGCGTCGCACATCACGACGTATTCGTAGCGCGCGCTTTCGAAACCCGCCCTGAGCGCCTCGCCGTAGCCCGTGCGCGGAGCGTTCACCACGCTTGCGCCGAGCTCGCGCGCGACGCCCGCGGTGTTGTCGTCGCAGCCGTTGTCGACGACGAGGATCTCGCCGTTGATCTCATGGTCGCGGTACACCTGTTGCGCCCAACGGATCGTCGGCGCGATACAACGCTCTTCGTTCAGGCAAGGAATGACCAGGGTGACGCCGGGCTTAGGACTCATATTTCATCGGGTCCTTCGGCCAGAGCGGAAGCTGCGTTCCGCATTTGCGTTTGGGGATTTTACTGTCGGCGCTGCTCACGCATGAGCCGGTTTGACAGGGCATCGGCTGCGAGTGCAGCGAAAAACCTTTTTCGATGTGGCCGAGAGGCGTGTCGTTACACGAGTATGAGCGCTTGATGAAGCCATCGGGCTCGCGAATGATGATCGAGCGGTAGCCGGCGCTGCACTCCCAGCCTTTGAAATTGTTGAACTCGAACGCGTTGAAGCGCTCGGCCTGATCCATGTACCAGGCCTTGCCTTCCTCGTCGGTGAGCTCGACTTGAAAGATCGGCGGAACTTTTTCGGGCTTAAGCCCGCCGGGAAGAGCGGGCGGCTTCGGCCACGCGGGCCTCGGCCGCACGATCCTCGGCGCGGCTTCGCTCTGCACGCGCGCGAGAGTAAAATCCCGCTGCGGCATTCCCTGCCGAAGTTTGCGGAGTTGCTCTTCGGTGTAGCCGTCGACGACTTTCGTCGCCGTTGGGTTCGATTGCGGCTTGAGCGTTACATTCACGCCGTGATCGGCGAAGAACATCGCGTCTTCCCAAGATGCCTCGAAGCGCTCGGGGCCCATGACCATGTTGATCGTCACCTGCACGTCGTTCTTCTGCAGGAAAATCAGCTTCTCGACGAACTTCGCGCGATCGGCGAACTCTTTGTGAAAGCTCGCGGTCACGCTCACGCGGTGAAGGCCGGCGGTCGCATCGACGTATTTTTGAAACCACATCAACCCGGGGCTCAAATTTGAGGTCATATGGACGGATTGGTAACCGCAGTTGGGCGCGTCGTCCGTGTAGTGCTTAAGGATCTGAAGGTAACCGGGATGCATCGTGGGCTCGCCGCCGCTGAAGGAAAAGTGGAAAGAGCGGAATCCTCTCTCGCGCGCCTGACGCTTGATTTCATCGAGCGTCGAGATCACGAGCTCGGTGGGGCGATGGTCTTTCTTGTCCGAGCGCGCGTAGGGCCAGCAGTACGAGCACTTATAATTGCAGAAGCGGCCGAGCAACCAGCTGACGCAGAAGAGGTCACGCTCCAACAGCGTAATTTGACCCACCCTGACAATGTCTTTGAACGGAATTTGATCGAACCGATACTCAGACCAAATCATCATTTCCCCGAGTGAGTTTTTCTATACGACGCGCCTGCCATGGCGCAATAAAATTCTGTTGACGCACTCACATGCGTCCCTAAGATTGGCTCTGAATGCAGCACCCGCCAAGCGACACATTTTGCATCCTCCCTTGGATCCATCTCTCCACGCGGCCCAACGGGCATTTGCGCGTCTGCTGCACGGCCAATGCGTCCTCCGCGGGCGCTACCAACGATAAGAAATTCGGTGGAGAGGTCGGCATCCTGAAGAATGACGACGGCAAGCCGGCGAATCTGAATCACACCGATTTGCTGAGCGCGTGGAATAACGATTACATGAAGGGAATCCGTCGCCAAATGCTCGAGGGCGAGATCCCGCACGCGTGCACGAAATGCTTCAAAGAAGAGAAGGCGGGTCACCGCTCGAAACGCAACTGGGAGACCGAGTATTGGTCGCGTCGAGTGAGCGTCGGCGAATTGGTGAAAGACACCGCTCCCGATGGCGCGATCTCGCCCAAGATCAAGTACGTCGATTTGCGTTTGGGTTCGAAATGTAACTTGAAGTGCATTATGTGCTCGCCTCACGACAGCTCGATGTGGGTGTCGGATTGGCGCAAGCTCTATCCGCAGATCCAGAACGAGTCGTTGCGCGAGATCATGCAGTGGCCGAACGCGGGCAAAGTCGATGGCGCGAGCTACAACTGGCACACTGAGAACCCGCGCTTTTGGGATCAGATGCTCGCGCAGCTTCCGCATCTCGAGCAGCTGTACTTCGCGGGCGGCGAGCCGCTGATCATCGAGGACCACTACTGGCTTTTGGAAGAGTGCGTACGCCGGGGGGAAGCGCATCACATCGAGCTTCGCTACAACTCGAACGGGCTGGAAATTCCGGACCGCTTGTTCGAGCTTTGGAGCCAATTCAAGCGCGTTCGCTTTCACTTTTCGATCGACAGTATCGGAGAGATGAATTCCTACATTCGTTATCCGAGCGAGTGGTTGACGATTGAGCGGAACTTGCGCCGCTTGGACGAGACGCCGGCGAACGTCGAAGTGACGATCGCCTGCGCGGTGCAGATTCTGAACATCTTTTACATCCCCGAGTTCATTGAGTGGAAGCTTTCGCAGAATTTCAAGAAGATCAATCCGTGGCCTTTGGGCGCCGGGCTGATCAATTTCCACTTCGTTTACCACCCGGCGACGTTGAACGTGAAAGTGCTCCCGCGCGAGTTCAAAGCGCGCGTGCGCGCGAAGATCGAGGCGTACGTTGAGGTTTTGAGAGAGCGCTTTCGCGACAATCCGGCGTTTCTGGACAACAGCTACGGAATTCAGCGGTTGCTGGGGCTCTGTAAGTTCATGGAGTCTGAGGACTGGTCGAATCGCATGCCCGAGTTTCAGGAGTACATTCGCTTGATGGACGGGATTCGCGGCACGAGCTTCTCGGCGACGTTTCCCGAGATGGCGGAGTTGCTTCACGCCGAGTAAGTTGGAAATTCGAGGCCAAGTGGCGAAAGCCGGCGCCCTTATGATCAAACCAGAGTTTAAGAGTAATTTTTCTTGAGTTTGAAAACAAAATATATTTAGTTGGCACGAATTTCTCGTAACGCGGAGTTTCGATCCCGGGATCGAAACTCCGCGTTAGCTTGAGGGGCCTCCAACGCCAAGACCTTCCATCCACGAAACGGCTTGTCCGCCCGCCCGCCATCCCGGCGGTCGGAGAACTGGAGTCCAAGAAGATGTAAATTGAAATTAGATGATCTATAAGTCGGAGTGGGCACCCAATTTAGAAAACAATCGTCGTGGCCTCGCCACCGATAAATCTACCGAGCGCGCTCAGACCGTCGCCGTCGCTTGAAACTGCGCCTTAAACGCGTCGAAGCTTTTTCCGCAGGTTTTTCCACACACGAACAAACGCCCGTTCTCGACGCCCTTCTTAGCCCAGCTTTCGGGAATCGATCGTTGAAAAAACGGACCATCTAAAATTTCGCTCAGCGGTCGTAGCTTCGCGTTCAGCGAATCCAGTCCGCCCGGAAGCGCATCGATCATTTTCCAAATGGGCGCGCTCCGCTTGGGGTAGTACCAGGGATAGAGCTGATTCGCGGTCCAGCAGCACGGAAATGCGAGCCCCTCGGCCGTGATGTACAAGCTTCCCTCGCCCGCGACTTTGCAGTCGATCTCCGTCCGGCCGAAATAATCTTTCAGCGAACCGAACTTATCGACGATTTCTTGCTCTTTCATCAGCGCGGAGTTGCGGTACTTCGGATTGTCGGGAAGCTCGAGGTGATACTCGATCTCTCCGCCCGCGCCACGGACTTCCTGCGAGCTCTTTACTTGCGCCTTGATATTGCTGAAAAAGCGTCCGGTCTTTTTCACGTTGAACGACTTGAAACCGAGTTCCCTCGCGAGCGCTCGCGCCTCGTCGACTTGATGCTCATTGTGCTTGAACACGATAAAATCCCACTCGGCGACGCCGCCGGCGCCCAGGAACGCCCGCATGTTCCGAAGAATCACGTCCCACTTCGTTCCGCGGCGGTAAATGGCGTTCACGTCGCCCAATCCGTCGACGCTGAAACGCGCTTCAACACCGAGCTTCGCGACGTCAGCCCACCACTCCGCGCCGCGCGCCGAGCCGTTCGAAAAAATTTCTAGCTGCAATTTCGCATTCGTACCGCGCAAATAAGCCAAGATCTCCAGCGTGTCGCGGGCCATGACCGGATCCCCGTAGTTGCCGCAAAAGAAGATCCGGTTCAACCCCGCGACCACGGCCTGGGGCAAGACCGCTTGAACGTCGGCGAGCGAAAGCTCCGTGACGGGCAAGTGGGGATTCACCGCGCCGCCCAGCACGTTCCGCAGGCACATCGGACAGCTCGCGTTGCACTTCGAGGTGACCTCCATGTGGATCGTGCGGATTTGCGCTAAACGGTACATGGGAGGCATGTCATGCGGATTGCTTTTGCCCGTCAAGCGAAATAGTGTCCTCCGAATGGGGGAATTCCGTCTTACCGTCGCCGTTTCTTCGGGCGTAAATGAAGCGCTCTGCCGCCGCTTGGTGGAGAGCGTGGACCGTCAATCCATCCGCGATTCCGTACAGCTTCTGATCGCCGCGCCGGGCCCCGACGCGAACTTGGCCCGCGCCCGTAATCGCATGTACGCCGCTGCGCGCGCGCCTTGGGTGTATTTCCTCGATGAGGACTGCGAGCTTCCAGATGACGGCTTCCTCGAGCGGCTGGTCACGCGGCTCGAATCGGTCGGCGGCGCCGTGGGTGGAGGCTATCTCCTCGGCGGCGGCCTCTGGCAGTCGGCGTACAATGCGCTCACTTCGTACTGGCTCGATCTACACGCGCGCCAGGGGCAGGGCCTCCCGGTCGCGGGGAATTTCGCAATGCCGAGGCTACCGGGCACCGGCGACGGATTTCCGTTCGCGCTCTCGGCTCCCTTCGGCGGCGAGGAGATCTTGCTTCGCGAAGCCTTGCTCGCGGTCGACATTCCTTTCGCGCTCGTCCCTGAGTTTTCCGTGAGACATAATTCTTCAAAGTCGGGCGCGGGATTCTTCCGTCGCGCGTGGACTCACGGCTCGTCTCCGCGGATGCCCACGCGAAAGCGGGCGGCGCTTCGCGGTTTGAGAGATTCCTTCGCGCGCATCGCCGACGTTCGCGTGCGCGCACTGATGATCGCGTATCTGATGACGGTTGTGACGGCGAGGGTGGCGTGGGCTTTAGCTCCGAAGAAGATCGTTTAGTTTCGGTCATCATTCCGGTCTACAACGCCGCCGCATACTTGCGCGAGACGATCGAGTCGGTGCGCGCGCAGACCTATCGCGAATTGGAGATCTTGGCCGTCATCGACCCGGCCTCGAAAGACGAATCGGCCGCGATCCTCAATGAGATCGCTTGCGAAGAGCCACGGCTGCGCGTGTTCGGCGCGAACGGGTTCGGCGCGAGCGCCGCGCGCAACTTCGGGCTTAACCGCGCGCGCGGCCGTTGGGTTTCGTTTCTCGACGCCGACGATCTTTGGCTGCCCGGAAAGCTCGAGCGCCAAGTCTCGTGGATGCGCGAGCGGGGCCTGAATTTTTCGGCGACGCAGTTCCGCCGCGTGGACGAGAGCGGCGAGCGCATGGGCCGCCTCATCTCGCCTCCGCGCGCGATTTCGCACCGGCGACTCTTGAAACAGAACAGCCTGTGCTGCTCGAGCGTGATGGTCGACCGCAAGCGCGTGGGACCGGTGCAGTTCGAGAACATCGGCTGCGAGGATTTCGCGCTCTGGCTGAAGCTCACGCGCGAAGGCCATGACGGATTCGGGATTCCCGAGGATCTTGTGCGCTACCGGGTGGTCAAGGGCTCGCGCGGATCGAGTAAGATCAAGACGGCGCGCGAATCCTGGGTGTTGCTCAGGCGGAGC
>CAYPFC010000045.1:10734-15378 GCA_964409815.1 uncultured Pseudobdellovibrionaceae bacterium | reverse complement strand
CATCACGAAACAAACGTCGGCACGGGCTTTCCGTACCATCTAACCGCGCGCACGATTCATCCGCTCGCAAAGATCGTCGCGGTTGCGGACTGCTTCATAACCACGCTTTTCCGGTTGGGCGCGAATGATCCGGCCAACATCGAGGCTGCAATTCGCAAACTCACGACGATTCACGCGATGGATTACGACCAGGCGGTCGTGCGCGCTCTTGCAAAGCTCTTCAACATCAAGATTTCAGAAGCCGCCTAATTTTCCGGCGGCATTTTAAAGATTAAGTAGGCGGCTTCGTCTTCGGCCACGATTTTCCATTCTGGGATGGGAGAAAGAATGCGGTGAATTTCTTTATATCCGCCGTACTTGTCCACGAGGAGCATCGTCCAGTTGTACTTCGCCGCGAGCGCCAGGAACTGCTCGCGGGTGCCGATCGCGCCGATGGCTTCCTCGCGGAAGAAGCGCATGTCAGTGACGAAGCCGTGGTGAAAGATCGGCGTCATCCTCGCCCAGATCAGCGAGCTTCCCAGGTCGTGAGAGTTATAGAGATTTCCGGGCTGGCGATGCTGCTTCAGCACGTTCAGGGTTTCCGAGGGGAAGAACTTCTTGTCGAATCCCCAGCGGGGGATGCGCTGGCCGCTCGAGCTGTGATAGCCAAAGAGGAAATTGCGCGCGCCGAGCAGGACGAGCGCCGCCATCAGCGCGTAGCGAAGCGCGGGGCGGCTCCAGAGGCGAAGCTTTGTCGTCGCGTAGGGGCGCGCGCACATGACGAGCACCATGGCCGACCAAGGCATGAAGCGGACGGCTTGAAGACAAATCGCGAACGCGACGAGGGCGAAAAGGGCGTTCAAGGTGCGCCACGCTTTCTCTTTCCAGAACACGATCGCGACAGCCGCGCAGAGTACCCAGTACGCGATCACTTCGGGCGCGAATCGGAATGCCGGATGGTAAGACGGAAACCACTCGAAGTTATAAAGCTTCAACGTCTTCGCTTCATTGAGGGAAAACTGAAATGGGTAAAGCACGCCCGAGAACCCCTCGGGGTTCAAGAGCAACAGCGCGGGCGGAAGCAAAAGCCAAAGCGCGCGCCGGTTGCGAAACTCCGGCTGGAAGACAAAGCACCATGCGGCCCATGCGCCGACGAACACCAGCCCCACGACGAAACCCGGATGCAGTTGTATCCATAGCAAAAAGAGCAGCGAGAGCCTGACGATCAGCCCGCGATCGACGCTTCGGCGCGGGAGCAGCCAGAACACGATTAGGACCGAAAACAGATCCGAGAACATGCTCGAGCGCTCGATGTAGCGGAACGACCCCGCCAACACGGCCAGGATCCAGAGCAGCACCCAAAGGGTCGTGGGTTCCTTTTCATTTTTCTGTGAAAGCGTAAGCCAGAACATGGCGCCGAGTGCGCACATTTTAAGCAGAATCAACCCGGGGGCGCCGAGCGCGCTCCAAGCGCCATAGAAAACCAAGTGGCCCAGGTACTCATGAATCCAAATCAATTGACCGTCGGTATTCGAGTACAGGTAAGGGTCGACTTGCTCCCATTTTCCCTCGAGCAGGAAATCGCGCGCGAGGGATAGGTACATGAGAACGTCCCCCGATTGGATCGCGAACGCGCAGAAGGAAAGCGCAAACAGAAGCAGTAGCCATTTCCACATGAAATTATGGTGGCACAAAAAAAAGAGAGGGTCGATCTCTCAACCCTCCCTTTATCCAAAAAGCTTCGTCTGGGGACGAGCGCTTAGCGGCTACGCGCGTTGCGCGAAACGCCGCTGCGCGAACCGCGCGACGACATCGAGCCGGAGCCCGCGCGCGAAGAAGTCGAACGGCCCGAGATCGGCTTCGAACGTCCACCTTGTTTTCCCGATTTCATGTGTCACTCCCTTTGAAAGAGTTAAGGTTGTGATCACGCGATTCAATGGACGTGCCAGCGGGAAATGGCGCCGAGCGCGAGTCTTCGGGGGCAAATGGACTCAAACCGCGGTTCTAATTCGCCCCGGAAGTCGCGATGGAGTTGAATTTCAACAGCTCGCGCGCGAGCACGAAGTGGTGTCCCATGTTCACCGCGCGGGTTTGGATGCGCTCGATCCCGAGTCGATCCATCCATCCCAGCACGAAATACAGATTGGTAACCGCCGTCGTCGAGTAAGGGCCCTGAATCTCGGAGTCGCAATCGGACTTCTCGCTTAAATGGCGCGCCAGGCACTCGAGCTGAACCTTGTGGTAGAGATCCTTCGAGAGCCCGCAGGCGCGGACGGAATCCTTGCAGACGCAAGTTTTGATATTCGGCCACGACTTTTCGATTTGCGCAAGAATGGCTTTGTTGTGCACGCCGCCGATGCCCACCACGCACGTCGCGTTCAAGTCGCGACGCAAGGTCGCGCGCAAAAGACGCTGGCTTGTGTCGCGCGCGAAGGTGCGGACGGCCTCGCTCTGGTTCTTACCGATCGGGTTCGGCGTCGGTTTGTCGAAGGCGCACGACGTTTTCGTGGGTTTGAACTTTTCCAGTAGAGCTTGCTTGAAGCTTTCGGCGCCCATGTTGAAGCCTTCCACGCGCGCCGCCGGGGCATTTTGGTTCGGTCCGCGCATGAGCTGCATGCTGCCGCCGCCGATATCCCACACGAGGAGCGACGCGGGATCGCATCCGGGAGGCAGTCCTTGGCCGATGACCGCGAAAAGCCCGGCTTCCGCCTCTTCCTTTTGACTCAGAGCTTTCGCGGAAAACCCCGCGGCTTCCAGTTTCGCCTGAAATTCGGCCTGGTTCTTGGCCGTGCGGAACGCGTGGGTGCCGACAACCGCAAGCTCGAGGGTCTTGTACTTCGCGGCCTTAGCCGCCTTAACGGCGATTGTTTGGAGCTCACGCAGAGTGGAGAGAGCCTGGTTTTGCAAGGTTTCGGGGATTTTTCCTTCGCCGTCTTTGCCGGCCTCGAGGGCGAGGGGTCGGGATTCCTCTTCGGTCAAGATCCGGATCAGCTTCGTGCGATCGCCACAAACGTCCACTTCCGCGGTGTGTAGCTTAATGGAGCCTGAGCCCAGATCGATTACGGCGCGTGCCTTCCGCTCGCACGGGGGCGCCTGGGCGCTCGCGGCCGAGGAAAAGGCTAGAACTAGGAGAAGGGCCAGGGATTTGGACATCTGGGTTTCATAACATATCCTCGAGATTTTTTAAGCTGGATGTTGTCGATCCTCTGGGGAAGCGTAAGAATAATCGGTATGAGTAAAAACCCCACGCTCGTCGTCGCCGACGACGAGCCGATGATGCGCCACCTTCTTTCTCAGACTCTGGGCTCGCAAGGCTTTAACGTTTTGTTGGCCGAAAACGGAACTCAGGCGTTCGATCTGATAAACGCGAATCAGGTGACGCTGGTTTTGACTGATATCAATATGCCCAAGGGCAACGGCCTCAAGCTCGTCGAAGACCTCAAGGCCTCACAACACAAAAATATTCCGGTGATCCTGATGACCGGAGATACCGATCAATTCAACGAAAGCCAGCTTCGGGGCGCGACCGTGCTCCGAAAGCCGTTTCGCCGTCGCGAGCTCGTCGAGCTCATTCAGTCTATTTTGCAACCGCAACGAGGGTAATCGACTCGGTCTCGGGCTCAAATACGATTTTCGCCCGGCCGTTCTTGAGCTGGCGGAGAATGTCTTCGCGTTTTTTCTCCAGCGACGCTTCGTGTGCGCCGTAGTCGGTGCCTTCGCGCAAAATGAAATCGTCGATCACGCCCTCAAGCGCCTCGTGTGTCAGTTTTTCAAGTGGGATCTCGACCATACGTCACCGAGGCTAACCCCGACGCGCGTGACGTGCAAGCACCGCCGCGAGTACGGCGGATGGCCGTGAGATTGCTTTCTTTATCTCGATGGAGGTGGAGCATGTTCTACATCGAACCGCAAAGTTCCTTATGGCTCGGCGTAATGATCATGGGTGGATTTGTTATGCTGGCGGCGATCGGCGCCTTGGTGGCGACATCCATATATCTCCTGCGGAAGAGCCGCCAGTTCCCGCGCCATCCGCACCGTATTACTTGACGCCGTCATTCGCCCCGCCTGTAAAATGTGGGGATGAGATTTCGTGAGCTCGCATTGGCTCTTGCATTCGGCCTCGCGTGTTGGCCCGCGCCCGCGCTGACCTCGATGGCCGTCACCGTGGACGATATTCCGGCGGCGGGCGCGGAGTCGAAGAAGGACTCGCGCGCCGAGGTGCACGAAAAATTCTTAAGAGTATTGAAGGCCGAAAAAATTCCCGGCGTCTATGGCTTCCTCACGGGGAGTTTGGTGAAGGATATGGCCGAACGGGACATGCTCGTAAAGGCTTGGGTCAAAGCCGGCTATCCGGTCGGCAATCACGGTTTTTCGCATTTGGATTTGGGCGACGTCGACACGCCGACCTTCCTTGAGGACATTCGCAAGAATGAGTCGGTACTCATCGACTACGCGATCGAAGAGTTAAAAGTTTTCCGCTTTCCTTTTCTACACGAGGGCGAAACCAGCGAGAAGCGCTATGGCGTGCGCTCGGAGCTCGCCAAACGAGGCTACCGAATCGCGCAGGTGAGCGTCGACTTCGAGGATTGGCGTTGGAACGACGCTTACGTGCGGTGTCGGGACTCGGAAAACGCGGAGGGGCTCGCGAAGATCAAGGCCGCTTAC
>CAYPFC010000045.1:6276-10724 GCA_964409815.1 uncultured Pseudobdellovibrionaceae bacterium | reverse complement strand
GCGACTTGAGCACGCGATCGAGCTCACGCGCAAAATCTGGGGCGAGAGATCCGTTAAACATATTTTATTGATCCACCTAAATGCGGTGACGGGAGCTTATTTACAGGATCTTTTGCGTGAGTATAAGCTCATGGGCGTAAAATTTATTCCGGCGCGCGAGGCGATTCGCGATTCCTTTTACGACGAAGACACCACGTTCGTCGGCAAGAGCGGAAAGACGTTCATTCTGCAGGCGCAGGAAACGCGTAAAATCAAATTCAGACCCGTGCCCGCGATTCCCGAGAGCGTGCTTTCCTCCCTCTGTCGCGAAAGCGCCTCACGTTGACAAGAGTCGCGATCTCGACTCTCATGTAGGCGCGGGCGTTCGCCCGGCAATGGGGGAGAATATGAAATACGGTGTTTTACTCTTATCCGTTATTTTTATCGGCTGTTCCTCGGACAGTTCGGGCGGCGGCTCGGGTGACTTCAGTCCCTTCGCCGGCATTTGGCTCGAGAAAAACGACGCCGAAGAGCTTCGCACGACCGGCGCGCTGGAATCGCTCTGCGAGGACTTGAAAGACAATCCGGGTTTGACGATCGAGAACATGCGCTTTGTTGAAGGCGACGGCTCGCTCTACACGTACGTGCCTGAAGATATCTCGGTCAAGAATCGCAAGCTCGGCTTGCTTGAGGATTCGGGAAACTTCATTCCGTCGGCCTCTTATAAAGAAGGCTTGAACGGAACGACCATGAGCGCTTCGATCGCGAGCGACGAGCTCACGCTAACCTACAATTCGAAGAACGCCTCCTACGCGATGCAGTTCCTTCGCTCGTCCATCAATGAAGCGAAGGCTTACTATGCCGCGCAAGAGGCGTGTCGAGAGTGATTAGCTCGGCTGCTCGGTGAGGCGCACTTTCAAGCTCTTCGCCTGATTCGAACGCAAGACTTCCACGCTCGCGCTTTGTCCGGCCTCGAGTTTCTCGACCGATTTATACAAATCGCGAACGTTCTTAACCGGCTCTCCGTTGATCTTCGTGATCACGTCGTAAGGCTCCATGCCTGCCGCGTCGGCGGGTTGATTCGGCATGACCTCGCGAACGAGCACGCCTTCCGGCGATTTGAGCTTCATGTAGCCCGCGATATCCTCATTCACGTCCTCGATCGCGATGCCCATCCAGGCACGCACGACTTTTCCTTTGCTCGCGAGCTGATCGATCGCGCGCTTGGCCACGTTGATCGGAATCGCGAAACCGATGCCTTGGGCGCGCGGATCGATGGCCGTGTTGATGCCGATGACCTCGCCATACATGTTGATCAGCGGTCCTCCCGAGTTTCCGGGGTTGATGCTCGCCGAGGTTTGCAGGAACTCGTTACGTGCGCCGTCGAGGCTGCGGCCTTGCGCGCTCACGATTCCTTGGGTGACCGTGTGCGAGTGACCGTAGGGGTTACCGACCGCAAGGACCCATTCGCCGACCTTCGACTTGTCGCTGTCGCCGAGCGGAACCGCTTTCAGGTCGTCGCGTTTCTGTACAAGCTGCAACAGCGCGACGTCGCTCACTTCGTCGGCGCCGATCACTTTCGCCAGGTGCCCCTTTCCGTTTTCCTCTCCCGCGAATTTTACCAGGATTTCGTCGGCGTTTTTGCCGGCCATGCGGACGACGTGCGAGTTCGTCACGATGTAGCCTTCCTTGGCGTTGATCACGAATCCCGATCCCAGGGACTCGCGCGGGGGCATGGGGTAGCGGCCGCTGCCGAAGGGGAAACCGAAGTATTGCTCGAGCTCATCGTGGGGGGAGCGGGGCATTCCTTTTTTGAACGCGGGCTTCATTCCGATCTTGGTGTAAATATTGACGACCGAAGGCGAGACTCCGCCGGCGAGCTCGCTGAAGGTTTCGTTCATGCGTTTGACTTCGCTCACGCCCGCGGGCGGAGGCGGGAGCGCCGCGGATTTCGCGACCGACGTTTCGGCGACTTTCGTCAGCCAAGGGGTATCGGCTTTCGCCTGGCCGGGGAGTCGAACTTCGACCCCCATCGCAATCGCGGCGGCGGCAACGAGGGCCGCGGCGGTGATTTGTTTTTTCATATTACCATCCTCCTGGAAATGAGTGGGTTCGAATGAGCTCAGATTAAGGGAGAGGATTTAATCCGGGATGAAACGGGAATTAAGAATTGTTCAAGAGGCGCATGGCGCGTTTAATCGCATTTGACGCCAAGTGGCAAATGCGGTATATATCTTGCCATGAAATGGGCGGGCTCTCTCATCATTTCGATGTCCGCTCTCTTCGCGCCGCAAACGTTTGCGAACACGATCGCGCAGATCTGCGCGGCTCACCCCACTCATGTCGAGCGCCCGCTCGCCGAGCTGATCTCGCGCTACGGAAGCGTCGAAAAGCGCGCGCTGAATCCCGAGGGCTACGTCGCCGACATGGACCGCGTGCTTCGCGACTTGGGCTTTTCCGACGCGCTCGAATGCCGCCGCGGAATTCCTTACCAGTTGAAGTTTAATTCGCTCGAAGGCGGGGAGCAGGCGATGGCGGTCGGCGCGGACTACACCCGCGAAGGGCTGATGACCATGGTCACGCTGAATTTCGATTTGCATAAGCGCCCGGTGGTCGCGCTCTTCGCGTACTACCATGAGCTCACGCACGTCTGCCAAAAGAAGCGCAGCCAGGAGCTTATCGTGCGCTACCGCGCGAAATACGCGACGTTGTCTCCTCAAGAAAAACTTTATTACTCGACACGCGAAAACGCGAAGATCGACGGCAAACCGAACGCGGAATTTCAAGTTTTGTTCGACGAAGTAAAGCGCATGAACCTGCTCGGCGAGGTCGAGTCTTTTTTCCTGCAGTTCGGAGCTTTCAAGTCGGCGCTCTCAAACTCGCCCGGGCTGTGCGCGGACCGATCGAGCGCGCATTACTCATATATGGAAATGGACCTCACCGAGGGAATCTTCGCGCAAACCACGTTGAGCGGTTACGCGGCGAACTTCGCCGACGACGACGGCGCGTTCTTCGTCTCGGACGCGCGCCTAAAGATGTATCACGATCGCAGTACGAGTCAGGATTTTCAAATGCGTCGGTTGAATGCGCCGATGCTGGAGTTTATTTCGGCGCTTGGGATTTCGTATCGCGAACCCCGCGACCCATAAGAAACCGGGGCCCCTCTCGGGGCCGCGCGGCTTCCGATCTTTTCTTAGAACCAATACTTAACTTGGCCGGCCGCCGAAACCGCGTCGACGTTGTCTCCCGTTACGAGCAAGTACGCGACGTTAGCGCCGAGAGAAATACGCTCAGCCTGTCCGAGCGGTATGTCGAAGCCCGCGACGGGTTGAAAGCCAAGGTTCCAATCCGTTTCGTTCTCGACGTTGTCGTATACCGGGCCGATGCCCGCGCCGACGTAACTGTAGCGGATGACCGGAATCGTTCCGCCGAAATTGTAAAGTCCTTTTCCGAGCAACTTCGTGCGAGTTAGGCCGCTGTCGGGGCCTTCCGAGTCGGACGTGTAGCCGCTGAGCTCGACGGCAAGTCCGAGCGGAACAAAAGGTTGATAGCCGAATTCAACGCCATACTCGACGGCCTCTTCCTCGCCTTCCATATTCGCCATACCCAAGCGCACGCCGAGGGACGGTTTTTCCATGTTCATGAACGAACGGTCCGCGGTGGTAGTGCTGGTCTGCGCGAATGCGGCGGGCAGCGCGAAAGTCGCGATCAACATTATCAGTTTTTTCATAAGGTGCCTCCTTTGGTCACAGGGCGTTTTTGCAAAGGGAGGACCACCATCACCTTAAACGAATGGGGTTTGAGCACGTCCAGTGGGGGAGATTTGAACGTCTAGGGGGCGGGCCTCTCCACGCGCGTAAGAGACCATTTTCGGCGACCTTTGGAGTTGTACGTCTTTATAGACGTTCTCGCGCCGGTCCGGAGATTGCTCAAAAAGCCGGCAAGGCGCAGGCAGGACGCTGGCGCCGGTTTTAATTGAGGAGCAAGGAATGCCCACCCGACGCATTATCCGCGAAGCGCCCGCCGATCTCGAGCTCAAAGAAAAAATCGAAGCTGAAATTGAGGAAGCCGCCGACGCCGATGTGAACTTGGACGTCGCGCTTGCGATGATTGGTGTGAAGTCGATCGACAAGGAGTTCCGGGCGCTCCAGGCGCGCGTTGCAAAGACCGCGTTCGCGTATCAAGACCGCGCCGAAAAGCATGGGCTGCGCCCATACCAGGAAGAAACGCTCGCCAACCTTCGTCGGTTGACGAGAGACAAAGCCAAGGCGATCGCGGTTCAGCTACCCACGGGCGCGGGAAAAACCTTCGTCATTCATTCGTTCATTTATGAAAACCTGCTGAAGAAATCCAAGAACGTGCTCGTGGTCGCTCCGAGCTGGGAGATCGCCAACCAACACGCTTCGACCGTATGCCAGCAGTTCAAGGACGGCGCCAAGCGCGTGCGCCGGCTCGGTGGACGCGGTCAG
>CAYPFC010000045.1:0-6252 GCA_964409815.1 uncultured Pseudobdellovibrionaceae bacterium | reverse complement strand
ACCTTAAAGGCCGGCCTCGTCGTGGTCGATGAAGGACATCACGGCTACAAGAAAAAACGCTTGAACTCGATTCAAGCTTTCGCGCGCGAGATGGACATTCCGCTCGTGCTCCTGACCGCGACTCCTCCGCAGAACATGCAGAACCTGCCGTTTGCCGCTCAGTTGAAATATCTCGATCTTGTTCCCGAATACCTCGTGCGCTGTAAAGTCGTGCGTCTCGACACGGGTGAGGAGTTCGACCCCGTTCTGAAGAACGGGGTGCTCTCGCAATCCTCGCGCGTCGAGCTCTCTTCGCGCCGCCAACGTTACGAGAAGATCGTCGCCGAATCCATCCGCGCGTTACGCGGACAAACGATTTATTACGCCGGCTCGGTGTCCGAGGCGATGGGCGTTCTGCAGGAATACGCGAAGCTCGGGATATCGGCCGTCGCGGTCCACTCGAAGTGGACCGAAAAGGGCGATAAGATCAATGCGCTTGCGATCGAAAAATTCCGGTCCGGGCAGGCGCAGGTTCTGGTGAACGTGCAAATGCTCGCGATGGGCTTCGACGTTCCGAACGTGGAAACGATCATCGTCGCCCGACCCGTGGAGAGCGACACGCTCTTCACGCAAATGGTGGGTCGAGGCGCGCGTCCCGTCGAAGGCAAGGACAAGTTCATCCTGATCGACGTGCACGACACGATCTTTAAACCGGAGGTCTCGAAGATCTTCGAGCACAAACATATCTTTTACTCCGGAACCGAGCTTGAGGAGCCAAAGCCCGAGGCGCTCGAACCGCTTCCGGTCACGCACGTGGACTTCACGCGGCTTCCGCTGAGAGGCGCCGAGCCGTTTGACATCCTGACCTTCGAGCCTTTCGACCTCTTGGCCGAAGCCGAGCGTCAGCGGGCGGCCGCGCACAAGCTGCTCGAAGTTCACAAACCGGTTTTTTCGGCTTAGGAAGATTTGCGCAAGATCGCGGGAGGCTCGGGGAACGAGGCCACGAATCGCGTGTACGGGCTCTTGGTGTCGAGCTCGAGATTTCCCCCGTGCGCCTCGACGATTCCATGCGCGATGCTTAAACCGAGGCCCGTGCCTTCGCCCACTTTCTTGGTGGTGAAGAAAGGCTGCATGATCTTCTCGCGATTCTCCACGGGGATTCCGCGCCCGTTATCGATCACCGAAAGGCGCACGATTCCGCCGGAGGCCTGTGCCTCGATCTTCACCCACGGCCCCGGCAATCCCCTGACCGCGTCCGCCGCGTTGTCGATTAGGTTTAAAAGCATCTGCGAGACCTGAGGCGCGTTCGCGAAGATCACCAGATCCTCGGGAATCGGGTCGACGACGATCGCGAGCCCGTCGGCCTTGTAGCGGGCTTGGCAGAGATCGAGCGTGTCCTGAATGAGGGTGCGTACGGGGATAAGCTCGAACGCCGAGGTCTCCTGCGAGAACGAGCGAAGTGAGGAGATAATTTTTGAAATTCGGAAGATCGTGGCGTTCACTTGCGTCGCGACTTTGTCGGCGAACGCGGAGTCGACCGAGCCCTTGCGCGCTTCGTGAGCCAAGACGTCCATATTCAGGTTGATCGCGGCGAGCGGTGTGTTGATCTCGTGCGCGATTCCGCCCGCCATGTTTCCGAGCGCGGACATCTTATCCGAGTAAATCAGCTTGGATTGTGAGGTGCGGAGCTCGGACATGAGGTCGTCTTTTTCGAAGCGGAGCTTGATCGAGCTCACGATGTAGCGGTTCACGCGGACCGAGAGCACGATAATCATCGTGCAATAAAGGGTGACGAGCATGCCCATGCTGTAGTGGAAGACGTCCGTACCGAGCGCCAAGTTCACGGCGTAGGGTACGAGGGCCGGGAGCAGGAAGCTCAACACCGCGGGAATGGAGCTGCAGTACGCGACCGCCGCGCCGGCGGTGTTTCCGGCGAGCAGGAAGCCGATGAACGTTTGGTAGGCGACGAAGTCGCGATCTACAAGCCAAATCCCTGGAAGGGCCCAATAAAGTCCTCCCAAAAAAGCGCTCGCGCAGAACACGTACTCCCAACGGCGCGTAGGGAAGGCGCGGTCGCGATCGATGTAATTTGTTTTGAACCAGTATTTGATGCCCACGCGAGCCGCCGACAACGCGATCCCGGCGGCCACCCAAAGCGAGATCTCATCGCGATTGGGGAGCTCCATCGTCGCGTAATAAAAGATCCCGACGTTCAAGAAGCCCATGGCCTGAGAGAGAAAACTCTGCTCGTAAAGCAACCGAATCCTAAGTCTTTCGATCTTTTCGCGCATGAACTCTTATCGGAAACCATTTTTGTTTAGAGAACAGTCTCAAGAAAATTTGAGCCTCCGGAGGGCGCCTGGACCAGGGTCTGGATGGGATATTGCTCTCTATTAGAGCGTACGGTTAAGCTTGAGTTAAGGAGCGATTACCCGCCACCTGAGGAGCTTAACCTGTCTAATTATTAGACGGTTGAAATACAAACTATGGCAAAGGGAAGTTTTATGAAGAATATGCTCCGCTCCACGGCCGCTTGGTTGAACGATAAGGTTTCCGCTCGCAAACATCCGGCTCCCGCGCTCGTGCCTCAAGAGCCCGTCGAGGCGGCGGCCCCGGCTCCCGCGCCGGTCACCCCCGCGGCGCCCGCGCACACCGCTCCCGTTTTGCCGCTGACCGCGCCGGCTCCCGCGGTTCACCCGGAGCCCGCATTGAACGCGAATCTTCCCAAGCTCGCTTTGCATTTAAAAGGATCGACGTTCTACGCGACTTGCCCGCACTGCGAATCGGTGTTCAACCTTCAGCAGCGCCTCGTGGACCCGCGCTTTAAGCGCCTGTTCGCGACGCAAGGGCTGACTTGCCCGAAGTGTGAGAAGGGCGTCGCGATGCCGACTCCGCAAGATCTGCGCATCAAAAAGAACTAATCGAATTGCTTTTGAATATACGGCGCGCCACCTCGGCACTGGGGCGCGCCTTTCGCGTGCCGCCGCCGGCGTAATCCACCTCGAAGAGCCCGAAGCGCGGCCAAAAGCCCTCATGCCATTCGAAGTTGTCCAGTAAGGACCAGTGACAATACCCTTCGACGTTCGCGCCGAGCTCGGTGATCGCGCGGTGGATCTGCTTTACGTGAGAGATCAAGTACCGGCCGCGCCAGCGGTCTTTCGCGTCGGCCAAACCGTTTTCGGTCACGAAGTACGGCATGTCGGGAAAGTGCGCCTTCGCCTGTTTGAACACTTCGAAGAAGCCTTCCGGATCGAGGCCCCAATTGAGCTCGCTCGCCTCCAGGCCTGGGAACGGATCGCGCGCGAGGTGCGGCTTCTTGAGCTGAACGCGAATGTCCTCGCGCGTGTAGTAATTGATGCCCAGGAAGTCTTGGGTGCCCTTGATCTCGGGAAGCTCGATGCGCGCGGGCCAGGGCCAGCCGAGCCCCAGAAGCTCTTTCTTTTGAAACGCCTTGAGGACGCCCGTTTTGAGGGCGAGAGGAAGGCTCCAATTCAGAATCGAGTCGGCGTACGCGACCGGCCGCTTCAGTAAGAATTGATTCGACGAGATCGGACGCAAATGGTGGGCGAGACCGACCTTGATCGTTTGGCCGCGCTCCTTCGCCTTCGCGTGCAGGTGCCGGTACGCTTTGGCGTGCGCTTTGAGAATCTGAATGGCGGGCTTCCAGAGCTTCCAGTTTTTTTGAGCGGGAGGGAAGAAGCCCTCGCCGTAACCGCCGATCAAGAGAACGGTCGGCTCGTTGAACGTGACCCAATACCCGACGCGCGGGCCGAAACGCTCTTCGAGCTTCGTTACGTAGCGGAGAAAAACATCCGGCGCGTCCTCGCGGTTCCAGCCTCCGCTCGCGCTGAACCACTGCGGTTGCACGAAGTGATGAATCGTGACCATCGGCGCGATCCCGGCCTCTTTGAGCAGGCGCAGCTCCTCCGCGTAGTAGTCGAAAGCTTTCGTGTCGAATTCGCCCTCCCTGGGCTCGAGTCGCGACCACTCGATCGAAAATCGGTAGGTTTTCACTCCCAGATCTTTCATAAGCTTCACGTCTTCGCGAACGCGGTCCATGTGGAAGCTCGCTTTTCCCGAGCGTTCTCCGTTCTTGATCGCGCCCGGGATTTGCTCGAAGGCCCACCAGTCGCTGTGGACGTTGTCGCCCTCGACCTGGTGGCCGGCCGTGGCGACGCACCACTGGAAGCCTTTCGGAAAGGATTGAGCGAACGCGGGAAGCGAGAGGAAGAGCATCAGGAGTTTCATAGGGCTCTATTGCAAAATCGCCAATCGCGAGTCAACGGCTCGTGAGCGTGTGGTGGCGGAATCTGTACGAATTGCGATTTTTTCTTGGCGTCCGGATTGCTCTAAATATGACCGGAAATGCTTTTGTCATGGAGGACAAAACTATGAGTACCTTGAGCCCGTGGCGACCCGCCACTTATGTAAAACTTGCCTCGGTGATGACGTTAATTGTCTCTGCGAGCGCGTGCGCCAGTAAGCGCGTTCAACCGAAAGAGCTCAGTCAGGAGCGCGTCGAGTCGGCGTTCAACGAGGAAAACTGGGATACCTACCGCTCCGACCGCAACTACCGTACCTACGCCAACAAGAAAACCTTCAAGAATCGCGTGAAGAACGTGACGCGCCCGCAATCGTCCTCGGTGGCCGGCCAGTAAATCACGATTGCCGTGAAACTGAACTCAACGAGATTTGTTGGTCGGCGCGGTTGGTTCTTGTCAAGCCGTGCTCGCGCGGTTTCATAATCCGGGGAATGGCCAATCGCCGCTTAAAAATTCTCGTAATGAATGACGATGCCGATTTTCGCGATCTCTTCGCGGAACGGCTTCAGGCCATGGGACATTTTGTCTTTTCCGTGGGAAGCGTTCGGGACGCCCTGCGCATTTTTTGTGTTCCAGAGACGGGGAGCGATTGTTCCGAAATTGTAAGAACGTTGCGCATCACCGCCAAAGGACGCCCGCTTTTTCCAATGGCGGCGAACACGGAGCCTTACGCGCCCGAATTTCTTTCCAAGACCGTGACTATGGAAAAGTTGCGAGAGCTATTGTCGAGTGTGTCGGCGGGTTTATAAACAGGTTTGTTGAAGCTCAGTTCAACATGGCGAACAAGCATGCGACGCGAATGATGTAGACATACGCCTCGGGCTGCGTTGTTATCGGCCCGTAGCTCCTGTCGCACCTAATTCACTACGAAAGCGCGATGCAACTAAAGCATTACCATATCCAAGTTTTAAACGAGGAGTTCAGCAGACGACTCGAACGAAACGCCCGCTACTCGTTGAGGGCATTCGCCGGTCATTTGCAAATTCATCCGAGTGCGCTTTCGCGAATTCTCTCAGGTAAACAAAAGTTATCCAGGAGCGCCGCAGTTGGCGTGGCGAAGCGCCTCGCACTTGGCCGCGAGACGAGTCGACTCTTCCTTCAATCCGTCGCGGAGGAGCAATTTCAGGCTGGCGCTCAAGAACTCGGCGAAGCCATTCACGTTCCGGAGCTCAAGGTTCATCCGGATAAGATCAACGAAAAAGATTACGCGGTCATCGCTCAAGTTCTTTGTTTATGTGTCCGCGAACTCACGCTGACGTCGGACTTTCAATCCGACATCGCGTGGATCGCACAACGCTGCGGCTGTAGGGAGGATGAGGTCTCCAAATGTATCGACGCGCTTTTGCGCGTTGGATTGCTGGAAAAGAAAGACGGCAAGTTGTGTCACTCGAAAAGGCATCTGACCGCCGTCGACTCGAAAGAGACCAGTGAGGTTCGCGCACGGCTTCAAAAAGAGCTCGTCGAGCGCGCACTTAATTCCATCGATAAGGACCCGTTCGATAAGCGCGGCCACTACGGGATGACCATGGCGATAGATCCCAAGCGCATTCCCGAGGCAAACAGAATGATTTTGGATTTCCTGGAAAGACTCTGTGACTTTCTGGAGTCCGGTGATCGGCGCGAGGTTTATCAAATGGCCGTCCAGTTGTACCCGTTAACAACACCACCCACCGGTAGAGGTTCAGCATGAACAATCGATTTCCTTCTATGTTTTCAATTCAAGAACGCAGTTTTCAGATATGGGCCGGCATCAGTACCAACGGCTGCCTGATTCCGACCGAGGAATATGAAATTTGTCACCTCGGCGATGAGCCGGGCCATTTCTGCATCACTCACGAACAGACTTTCCGGCTCTCCCTTGTGGAGAGCCGGGCGCTCGCCCACTCGCAATAGGGATCCTTCGACATTTTCACTTCTCCTCCGAGATTTGTGGTCAAGTAACATAATCGTA
>CAYPFC010000044.1:12796-15449 GCA_964409815.1 uncultured Pseudobdellovibrionaceae bacterium | reverse complement strand
GGTAGAAAAACAAAAGCAGATCACCAAGCGCGAACGCGAGGAAGAACGCGGCATAGCTGATAGTGATTATCAGTACGTGGGTGGAGAGCCAGAAGGTCGAGCGCAACACCGGCTCGAGCGGCTGAATGCTCGCATCGAGAACCACCGGGGCAAGATCGGTGAGAATGAGGCAAAAGACCGCGATCGCGCTCGCCGCCGTGAGAACGAGTTTGTTTTTCTGGTAGCGCGCGAGAATGAATCCGAAAAGAACCGCGCCCCACGGAACCCAGACGACCGTTTCGTACATATTGGTCACCGGCGGGCGGCCCGAGAGGTAAACCCGGATCGCCATTCCGTAGGTGTGAAGCAGGAATCCGAGCGCAAGAAAAACATTCGAAGTTTTTCCGGCCCACGTCCGCGCGCTCGAGGACTGCACGACCAAAAGAATCACGCCGAGCAGGTACGCGATCCATGCCCATTTGAAAGGATGAAAGCGACCGAGATGAATCTCCCAGCCGATGCGCTTCTCGTCGCCGTACTTTTCTGGCGCCGACGCGCGCGCCTTGGTCTTGAACTCCTCGACCGCCGCGAGGAACTCCGCGGACGGCGTGACCTTGGCGCCCGCCGGCGCGCCGGCGATCGAATCGACGAAGCCTTTCGACATCTTCATGAAGCTCTGCTGGAGGTCGCCTTGAAGCTGATTGACCGAAAACCACTTGTCCGAATTGGGATCGGGCACGAGGTGAAGCGCGGCGCCCGTGCGGATGGCTTGAAAAAGCCCAAGCTGATTCTCGAGCCGTTGGACCGCCTGATAGAAGGGATTGAGTTTCTCCTGACGCGAGCGGCGTGTCTGCAGCTCCTGAAAAACGAGCGGCACGCGCTCATTGGTAAATAGCGACTGCGGCGTGAAATGCCGGTCCGTTGACGTGATCTTCAGCGCCTCTTTGAGGCCCGCGTGGCGCACTTCGATCAGCGGCGTGGTGAGCCAGTGATCGGGAATAAGAAGCCAGGTGAAGACGACTTCGGAGGCCGCGCGCTTTTCGAACGTGCTTTTCCCGTGCACGAGCTGGAGCGTCTCGCGCGCGAAGGTTTCGAACGGCTTCACTCGGCCCGCGTCCTGCACCGGCAGACTCTCGAGCGGTTGCCCGATCTGCGCGAACGCGGGAAACGAAACGAGCCACATCGAAATGACGATTAGAATCCTCATGCGGATTTCCTTTTTTTGATCCACTGTACGCGTTTGAAATAAAACAGCAGGACCGAGCCGAGCACCATCAACATGGAGCCTATATATTTGATCCAGCGGCCCGGGTCACGGTTGACCGACAAAACGGAGATCGTGGGCTTGCCCTGCTCGTCCTTTTCGAAGGATGATTGATAAAACGTAAAGCCGTGGTGATGCAGCGGCTCGTTCATCGAGATCACGACGTCGCCGATCTCGGGCACGGAGACCTCGCTTTCGTAGCTCGAAGCGCGCTCGGTGCCCTCGTAAGTGCCCATGCGGAACTCTTTAAGCTTAAGCGGAAACGCGAGCTCGAGCATGCGATTTCCGTAAGTCATATAATAGACGACGTCCTCAAAATACAACCTAAGGGTCGCGTTCAAGCCGATCCAATATTCCTGGCCGCGGAAGGTGAAGCGCGCGGCGGATGAGGCGAGTGGGCTCGGGCCCGCAGGCACGTATTTTACGCTTTCGCGCGCGTGCGGAAGGTAACGAAGGAGTCGAAACTTCATCCCCATCCAACCGGTCTCGATCGTGCCGGCCTGCTCGATAGCTCCGGATTTCTTGAGCGACTTGTCCTTATTGTAGATGAAGTAGTCGAGGATTTTCCGGCCTTCGCGCGGGACAAGGATCACCTCGTTGCGCCCCGAAGGCGGCGGCCTCGCGCCGGCGAGCACGACCTTCGCGGGCCCGAGATCCAGCTCGCTTTGCGGTTTACTCAAGTCGCGCTTCAGCCACTCGGTCACGTTTACGTTCGGATTTTCGAGTTGAAACCGGATCGCGGGCGGATCATTTCGACGTTCCGTGGGAAGAATCTCGGATTCGCGAAACGCGAAGTGATGGTATTCGACGAAACGCAACTCATCGCCGCCCAGATTTACGATGAAGGGTTCTTTCTCGGTCGGCGGATTTCGCAGGAAATCGGGCTCGCCGTTGTACATCGTGACGACGGTTTGACCGTCCCGCGAAGCCTGGATGATGAGGTCGCGCTCGCGCACCATGACCTGCTTGCGCTCTTGCCCGATGTTGAACACCATTGTGCCGTCGATTCCGAACTTCTGCGTGATCCACGACCCGAAAAGCAAAATAATAATTCCGATGTGCGCGAGAACGAATCCCGCATGGTGCTGCTTCCACGGCCAGCGATCGACCATCACCGCGATGAGGTTCACGATCAGCGCGCCCATGATGATGTACATCCAGGCGCTGTGATACACGAGCTTCTGCGCGACCTCCGCGTCGTAGCGCGCTTCATAGATCGTTCCAACCGCCGAGATGATCGCGATAGCGATGATGATCGGCACCGCGAGTCGGATCGAGGCGAGGAACTTTAAGACCTTCATATCTCCGCCAAGTTGTCGTGAATGTAGCGCACGGCCTGCGTGATTTTCTCGGTCAAGGCCTGGGCTTTTTCGGGAATGAGCGCCTTTGTTTCCTCGTTCATGTAGAGGC
>CAYPFC010000044.1:8750-12779 GCA_964409815.1 uncultured Pseudobdellovibrionaceae bacterium | reverse complement strand
ATCGCGTGTTGGCCTTTGTCGGGCTGCCCGTACGTTTGCGTGACTCTTCCGCCGAGGTAAGGCCAGTTGAATTTCACGGTCAGTCCCGACTTCGAATAGGCTTCGCCGACGAGCTCCTTAAACGAGGGCTCGCAGCTCTTTCCTTCCCAATCGCTCACCACGATATCGGCGCGGGTCTCGCCCGGGTCGCGATGGGCGCTCGTGCCTTTGGAAGGCATCGAATGCGCGTCGAGGTGATAAATCTTCTTGGCGCCGCGCTCGCGAAAGAAGGCGTAGGTGTCGCGCACGTCGGAGTGAAAGGGCTCGAAGTATCGGTCGACGAGTTGCTTGTGGAGGCTCGGGGCGATCGGCTCCGGCATGAGACGCGTGCCGCGCGTGGTTTTCACCCAGTGCAAGCCGGTCGTGAATTTTCCGGCCGGATTCGCGTGACCGATGACCGATTCGGCGTCGACGTCGTCGGCCAGGCGGTTGAGATCGACGACGTAGCGATGCCACTGCGTCTTCACGCACGCGAGCTTAAGCTCGTTTACGACCGGCGCGTAGAGGCGATCCACGTAACGATCGACATCGCACATCAGAATGGGTTCGGGAAGACTTTGCAACCAAGTCGCTTCTTTGGGCACACGTTCCCCGGAATGGGGAATGGAAATGAAAAATGCTTTCATTGTTGGACTTCTCTCGTGATTGGTCGATATCATGTGCGAAGCGAAGGCCGATGACAAGCCTCAACACGATGGCCAGGGGTGATCTTGAAGGCGCGAATCTACACGAAGACCGGAGACAAGGGCGAAACCGCTTTGGTGGATGGCTCGCGTGTGTCAAAGGGCGACCGGAGGCTCGAGTCCTACGGAACTCTCGACGAGCTCAACAGCGTCGTCGGCCTGATCCGGTGCCGAATTGGGAGCAGCGATCATGAGATCACCATCGATAAGCACCTGCAGATGATTCAAAACAATCTCTTCAACATCGGGAGTCATCTCGCTTGCGCGGATGACAAGATGCAGGCGAAGCTTCCGGGCCTGAGCGCCGACGGCCTAAGCCTGCTCGAGAGCGATATGGATCGCTGGGAGGCGGAGCTCCCGCCGCTTAAGGAATTCATACTTCCGGGCGGCAGCGAGTTGGCCGCCTACAGCCACATGGCGCGCACCGTTTGCCGCCGCGCCGAGCGCGAGATGATCCGCATGCGTGACGCCGGCGCGACCCTCGCATCCGACCATTTGATTTTCATGAATCGCCTAAGCGACTGGTTCTTTCTGCTCGCGCGGAAGTTCAACGCCCTCAAAGGAGTGAAGGACGTGGCTTGGAGCAAAGGCTGACGCCCGACCGGCTCAAGCGCTTCGATCTCGACGCGCTCTTTGGGCTCGCGCTCGTCTGCGCGCTCATTTTTTCCGGAGCGCTCGGCGGTCAATTCCTAAGCTGGGACGACACCCATCACCTCCAACTCAATCCCTGGCTGACGAACGGCGACTGGCTTCACTTCTGGAAGCGCGCCTATTACGGATTCTATATTCCCGTGACCTACACGCTGTGGACGTGGATGTGGACGCTCTGGAAGGAGCCGTTCGCATATCACCTCTTGAATCTGACCTTGCACGTCTTGAACGCGTTCCTCGTATTCAAAATCGCGCCGAAGGTTTTTAAAGGCATCGGGCGCGGAGAAGCCCTCGTCGCCGCGACGATCTTCGCGGTTCATCCCGTGCAAGTCGAGCCGGTCGCGTGGATCTCCGGGGGGCGCGATGTTTTGAGCGCGCACTTCGCGCTGCTCGCGTGCGCGGCGCTGGTGTTCTCGCGGTCGCGCGCGCTCTGGTTTTTGTCGGCAGCGCTGTTCGCGCTGAGCCTCTTATCGAAGCCTCAGCTTCTCACGCTTCCGCTCGCGCTTTGGCTGGTCTTGCCCGATCGGCGTAAGCCCTTGCTCGCTTGGCTGGGCTTGAGTCTCGCGTTCGCATTGCTCGCCGTGCTCGTGCAAAACGAGATCGCGCGCGCCGAGCTCGGCTCGGTCGACGCCTGGAAGCGTCCGCTCGTGGCGCTCGATACGCTCGGGTTTTACTTGCGGAAGCTCGTGTGGCCCTGGCCGCTCTCGGCCGATTACGGGAGAAGGCCCGACCGGCTGTTCTCGGGAAATCTTTGGTGGCCGTCGCTGCTCGCGCTCGGCTTGGCGGGCGCGCTGATCTATCGCTTCCGCGCGCGCTGGCCGCTGTTTGAGCGGGGCCTGCTTTTTTCCGCGATCGTTCTCCTGCCCGTGCTCGGGCTCGTTCCGTTTTCAGGGCAGGAGCAGTCCACCGTTTACGACCGCTACCTTTATTTCGCGATGATCGGCCCGGCCGTCGCGCTCGCCACGATCCCGCGCGGGCGAATCCCCGTCTTCGGGCTCGTTCTGGTCGCGTGGTGCACGCTGAGCGTGTTTCGCGCCGGAGCGTGGGCGAGCGACCGCGCGCTTTCGGAAGACATGGTGCGGACGAATCCGCAGAGCTACGGCGGCCTCACGAACCTTGCCAACGTGGAGCTCAACGAGGGCAATTTGGATCGCGCGATCGAGCTTCTGAAGCAAGCGATCGAGCTTCGTCCGCGCTTGTCGGTGGCGATTTCGAATCTGGCGTACGCGTACTGGCTGAAGAAAGATTTGAATTCGATCTTTAAAGAAATCGAGCCGCTGCTCGAGGACAACGAGTTTCTCGCATCCAACACGACCGAGAAAGAAGGCCTCGCACTGATGTACCGGATGACCGCGCGCGCGCACTGGACGCTCATGCATCGTGACGACGCGAAAGCGGCTTACTGCCGGGCCTACCGGCTCTATCCGATCGATCCCTACCTGAAAGCCGAAGTGGATCAGATCCTCAACGACCTCGGCGAGAAGTGTCCGTAACCAAACAAAGGAAGCGTCTCCCTAGGCACTCGACCTTCGTTTAGTTGGCGATCGCGAGCCGGTTCTCTTTCAAGTTCGACCAGAACCACGAGAGCATCGGGTCCAGGTCGATGCTTTCCAGCACCTGGATGTCGCGGGCCGTGAGGTCCAGAATCTTCTTACCGGAAACCGAGCTGCCCGGTCCGACCATGACCAATTTGTTCACGTCTTGATTGTCGACGAGGTCGACCACCATGCGTTCCACTTCACGCGTGTCGTTCGCCTGACGCTCGAAAATCCCATCGGCGCCGCGTTTGTACACGGCGTATTCGACCAGCTGCACGCCGGCGAGAATCGGAAGATCGAGCGCGTTCGGAGCGACCGTGGTCGGCGTGCGCGGGCGCGTGCTCGTGAGCGCCGAGCTTTGGCCGATCAACTCTTGAAACGTGAGTTGTCCGATCGCCACCTTCATCGGTGAATCGCCGTTAATGGCTCCCACAACGAATTCCGGCATGTCGTGCGATTTCAAGTAGCGATCAAGTAGACCGACTTGAACCACCGCGGTAGCGAATGATTTCAGTTTAATGTGGCTCAAGAAAACTTCATCTTCCGAGCCGATGAAGTTCGCTAAATCCAGCGGTGTCTGAGACCCGCTATCCCAGATTTTCTGAGCTTCGCGAATTCTCTGGACGACTTCGGGAATGCGAATCACGTTCGCCCGAATCTCCTGGAAATCTAGATTGCTGGCGCCGTTAAAAATGAGTGCATCACGCATGGAATCCCCCCCCATATTGCGCGTTCGTATTCAGTTTTGACTGGAGAGTTTGAAGACTCCCCCTCTACCCAAAATGACACTAAAGCAATTGGTGTGCCCCGAGGGAAAATGCATGAAAGTTCATTCAGTTCGAGGGCGAACCACCGACCCGACTATTGTCTATGAAATAGTTACCCCCATTTGAAATTGACGACTTGAGACGGCGATTTGCTAAACTCTGGTCATGGGTCTATTCGATCGCAGCAAGATGCTCTCCTCCTTGAGAAGTGGCTCGAAAGGCCGGCCTCCGTTCGAAGCGTTTTATATCTATATCTTGGCACTTCTTTGTGGCTACCTGCTTGCCGATCTCGGCGTCATGTACGTGCGACCGGCGATGCTTCCGACTCAAGCTCCGCCGACGAAGCCCGGC
>CAYPFC010000044.1:6602-8740 GCA_964409815.1 uncultured Pseudobdellovibrionaceae bacterium | reverse complement strand
CCGCGGGCCGCGCGTGACGTTCACGAGCGAGCAGCAGTATTCGAAAATCCCGGAGCGCAACATCTTCAACGCCGACGGGAAGATCCCCGATCCGATCACCGCCGAGGGGGGCGGACAGGGCGACTTCATCGATGCTCCGCCGGTGGCCTCGCAGCTTCCCCTGAAGCTCGAAGGCACGCTCGTTCACGCGAACCCCAAAAAGTCCGTGGCCTCGATCGCGCTGAAGAACAAGAACGAAGTTCAGACGTTTATGGTGGACTATGAGATCGAGGGCATGGCCCGCGTGACCGCGATCGAGCGCCGCAAAGTGATCTTCCGCAATCTCAACAACCAGCGGCTCGAATACATCGATATCCCGAAAGACAACGCCATCACCTTCGGCGTGAAAGATCCCAAGGTCGCGGGCGAGGAAGTCAAACGCGAAGGCGAGTTCGACTTTACGATGAGCCGCAGCGATATCACGAAGTACACGGCCGACCTCGGCTCCATCCTCCAGCAGGCGCGCATGGTTCCAAACATCGTCCCCGGCTCCGGGGGCCGCGTCGACGGCTTTCGCTTCGTCGCGATCCAGCCCGGCAGCATCTACGAAAAACTCGGCTTCAAACCGATGGACGTGATCAAGTCCGTGAATAACGAACCGGTGAACTCTCCCACCAAAGCCATGGAGCTTTATAACGCCTTGAAGTCGGAAGGTAAGATCCGCCTCACGGTCGAGCGAAATGGCCGCGAAGAGCAGTTCAATTACAACATTTCTGACTGAAGTTTTTTAATTTACCCAGGAGGGGTAAGATGAAGTGCATCCTGATCGGCATCCTGATGTTTACGGTCTCCGTTGCCGGAGCCGCCTCTCCATCGAAAAACAAAAGGATCCTCGCCCAAGCGACCGACGAGTTCGACGATCTGCCGCCGCCCCCGGCTCCACCGATCGAGCCCCCGGCCGCGGGCTTCGCTCCTCCGCCTTCGAGCGGCTCGTCGGCAGCGCAAGTTCGCCCACAGGGCGCGGCGGGCGCGAAGCAGCCCGAAGGCTTCGTTTCCAAAAAAACCGGTAAATCCCTCGCCGATTCCCAAATCGAAGACATTACCAACGAGAACTTCCCCGACATGATCGAGTCGTTCGACTACCCGAACGCCGACGTCGCCGACTTGGTGAAGGCAATCTCAGAGCTCACGGGCAAGAACTTCGTCGTCGATCCGCAAGTTCGCGGAAAGATCACCATCATCGCTCCTTCGCGTATCACCGTCGCGGAAGCTTACAAGGCGTTTCTCTCGGCACTCGCGATCAACGGCCTCGCGATCGTTCCCGGCGACGGATTCTACAAGATCAAGCAAGCGCGCGCCGCCCAGCGCGACAATATCGACACGTTCTCGGGCGCGTACTATCCCACGTCCGACCAGATGATCACGCGGATTATCAAGCTCAAGTACATCAGCGCGGACGAAGTGAACAAACAGCTGCGTATCTTGACCTCCAAAGATGGCGAGCTCGTCCCCTACACGCCCACGAACTCGCTGATCGTGTCCGACTACGGCGCGAACATGGATCGCATCATGAAGATCCTTGAGCAACTCGACGTTCAAGGTTTCGAAGAGCAGATGGAAGTGATCCGCGTCCGCTACGCGCGCGCGAAGGACATCGCCGACCTCGTCGATCAAATCATCAACAAGGGCGAAAAGAAGGGCCAATTCGGCTCGGGCGTTCCCCGTTTCCGTCCGGCCGGCACCCCGTCCGATACCGGCGGCTCGGGCGCCGAAGTGTACTCTCTCGTCGTTCCCGATGAGCGCACGAACTCGATCATCGTCGTCGGTAACAAAGCCGGCATCGAAAAGATCCGCAAACTCGTCGCCCGCCTCGATTACCCGATGCGCCCCGACGAGCAAGGCGGATTCTTCGTGTATTACCTCCGCCACGCGGAAGCCGAGCCGATCGCGAACGTTTTGAACGGAATCGCTTCGGAATCGAAGAAAGCCCAGGATCAAGCGGCTCAGGGCACGAATCGTCCTCCCGCGGTCGGTGGCACCGGCGCGCAACAGGTCGGCCCCGCGGCCACCGCCATCTTCGGCGGCGAAGTGAAGATCTCGGGCGATAAGAACACCAACTCGCTCATCATCGTGGCCTCGCGCCAGGATTACGAGACGAT
>CAYPFC010000044.1:0-6592 GCA_964409815.1 uncultured Pseudobdellovibrionaceae bacterium | reverse complement strand
GATATTCCCCGCGATCAAGTCTTCATCAAGGCCGTGATCATGGAGATGAGCGCCTCGATGGCCAACACGTGGAGCGTCGACGCGTATAAGTTCGACGGCGACTCGAAGGGCGTCGGCCGCTTCGGGTTCCGCGGATCGAAAGATATTTCGGGCCTCTTGAATCCGGCGACCGACCAGGGCGCGATCCTGGGATTCGGCGCGGGCTCGAACGTCGACATCAAAATCGGGGCCGAGACCTTCACGGTGAAGAGCCTCACCGGCCTCATTCGCCTCGTAAAGACTCACGCGCAAGGAAACATTCTCTCCACGCCGCAGATCATGGCCCTCGACAACGAGGAGTCGATGATCGAAGTCGGAGCGAAAGTCCCCGTCTCGCTCAACACGAACCCCACCACGGGCGGCGTCGTGACCTCGCAGATCGAACGCCAGAACGTGACCACGAAGCTCGTGATCACGCCCTATATCTCGCCCGATACCGACACGGTCCAGATGAAGATCGACCAGGAAGTGGCCGAGCTCGCCAACGTGACGATTCAGGCGGAGGAGCTCGCGAAGAACGCGATCGCGACGACCACGCGTAAGATCAAAACGCAGATCGTCGTGAATAGCGGCGACACCGCGGTTCTCGGCGGCCTGATGAAGGACTCGGATTCCGACACCGTCGCGAAGGTCCCCGTCCTCGGCGATATCCCGCTCATCGGCTGGCTCTTTAAGTCGAAGCAAAGCAGCAAGGAGAAGCTCAACCTGGTCGTGTTCATCACGCCCAAGATCGTTCGCAACCCCGCGGACAACGCCGGCCTCGTTGACAACAAGATCAACGAGCGCATCGACTTCATTCAGAAAAATATGTCGGGCCGCGACCCGCACGGTAAGTTCGTGGACGAGCTTCCCCGTCGTACGACCGCGAAACCCGCGTCGGACGCGGAAGAGCCGGCAGTCGAAACGTTTTAAACTTTTTCGCCACCCGCGGTGTCTCATATTGAGACACTGGCGGCTGGTTATGGAAAATCACTCTTAGGAAGAGAGCAACTCAAGTAGTCTATGGAGATGCGCAAAGATTTGACTAAGACGGTCAAAGTCCTCGTGCTGGCAGGAGCGTTCACCCTGCTCGCGGGAACATGGTCGCCCCAATCTCCCGCCGCCGACGATCCGCTCGTCGCCTCACCCAGTGCCTCGCAAAGCTTTAAAACGAAAAAGTCCAGCGAGCCCTCGTCCGTTCTGACGCAAGAGGAGCTCGACGAGCAAGCGCTCGAAGGCGAGTTGGAGTCCGAGGCCGCCATCGAGGCGCAGTCGACGGGCTCAGGCGGTATGTCGATTTACGATCCTGCGGCCGGAGCGACGTTCAACGTGAACGCGGGCGCGGGTGCGGTCGTGGGAACAGGGACCACCGCGGTGACGCCCGAGCGCTCGGAAACCGCGGGCGCGAGCGGCCTGATTCCGCCTGCCGGCTCGGACCCGGGGTTCCAAATTTTAAATCAAATGCTCGGCAATTTCTACGGCACGAACTCGAATCCCGGCAGCTTTTACTCGAACGGAACAGAAGCCAATTACGGCGACCTCGGCTGCGTCGAGTGCAACACCTTTAACTACGGCGCATACGACAACCTGCCGACCCTCAACACCGCGACGATCAAAGGGTTCATGCCGCTTTCCTCGGACAGCCGCTTGAGTCCTCGAGAGAGATGCTATTCGAGGCACCTCATGGCCGCCGCGAAAAAGATCGTTCAAACCAATTACTCCAATCGCGAAGCCAGCGGCGGCAAATGCGCGCTCGGAGTTCGCGAGTGCCTCGACAGCGCGCAAATGAAAAAAGGCGGCGGGCTCGGTCACGCCATTCAATTCCAGTCCGACGGCCATCTCCAGCGCCTCGGCTTTCGCAAAGTCGCGGTCACGGATCCCGTGAGCGCTCCGGTCGGATCGGTCCTCGTATTCTCGGGCCCGAGAACGTCGACCTTCCTGCGGAGTCCCGCGTCCTTCGGCAACAACGTCAACGGAAGCCTGGTCGGCCACGTCACGATCCGGGGCGACGACGGCTACTTCTACACCGACGGCCGCACGGCCGAAGCCGCGGTCGACAACCGCACTCTTGAAGGGGCGTGGGTGATGTCGACCTGTAACGAATGCCCTCCCGAGGTGAAAAACAAATGCAGCGCGCTTTCGAACACGCCCGGGGAGCCGGGAGGATGAGAGCTCTTTTCGCCGCTCTCATCATGATCGTTTCGCTACCTCCCGCCCACGCCGCGGACGCCTGCGCCTCATGCGCCCAAATGGACCGGCTCGCCGCCAAGTTCAATGCGACGGACTACATGATTCCCCTGAAACGCCAGGCCGCGCGCAAGGATGTCCCCCTGGTTTCTGAGCACGGAAATCGCCTGCTTGAGAAAAAGACCAAGGACGCCGCGCTTGAGGCCGAGCTTCGCGCGTTCGTGAGACTGGTCGCCGCGTCCGCCCCCTATGACGTCGAAAGCGAGGGCGCCGTCAATCTCGCGCTGATCGCGAAGAGCCATTCGCTCGGCACTGTCGTCGAGAGCGAAATCGCAAAGGTCAAAAACGCCTGCAACCGCCAGTGGCTCGAATATTACTACGATCAGCAATTCTGCCCGGGCGATCGCTGCCGCAAGCTCACCTACCCGGGAAGCTTCGAGGACTGCCTGCTCTCCAAAAAGAACAAGAAAAAGTGAATGAAATTTCACACATCACGGTAGCCTAGCCCTTGGTCCGGCTCGAAAGCTTTGTTGTTCGCTCTGCCGCGTTCCTGTAGAGTGAAATTAAGCATGGCCGCACCATCATTCGAGATGCTCATCAAGAAGGGCACCAGCGTCAGTGAAGAACAGCTGCAAACGCTGATGCGCACGCCGGACGCCAAAGGACAGGCGCTCGCCGACGTGTTTTCGAAATTGAATTTCAATACTCCCGAAGAAGCCATGGCCGAGCTCTGCAAGCATCTCGGAGTCGACTACATAAAAGAAATTCCGATCAACGATATCGCCGTCGACATGGTTCGCGGAATCCCGATCAACTACGCGAAGACCCAAGAAGTGCTCCCCTTCAAGGAAGAGCAAGAGCGCGTATTGGTTTTGACCACGAATCCGCTGAATCACAAAGCGCTCGAAGACCTACGCGTAAAGTTCGGAAAACGCATTCATCCCCTCGCGACGACTTCCTCCCGCATCCAGGACGCCATCAATCGCGTGTACGAGAAATCGACCGCGGCGCTCGAGGGAATGGAAGATATCGAGGGCGAGGAAGTGGATCTGGATGATCCCGTCATTGACCTTCTTGAGTCGGGCGACGACGACGCGCCGGTGATCAAGCTCGTGAATACCTTGCTGTTCCGCGCGGTGAAGGAAAAGGCTTCCGATATTCACGTCGAGCCGTACGAGCGCGACATGGTCGTGCGCTTCCGTATCGACGGTGTTTTGTTCGACATCTTTAAGCCGCCTAAGAAACTTCAGAATGCCATCACCTCGCGTATCAAAGTCATGGGCAACTTGAACATCGCCGAAAAGCGCTTGCCGCAAGACGGACGCATTCCGCTGAAGCTCGCCGGCAAGGACATCGACGTTCGCTTGAGCTCGATTCCGACCGCGTTCGGCGAGCGCCTCGTGATGCGTCTGCAAGACCGATCCAACGTTATTCTGGAGCTCGAGCAACTCGGGTTCTCGCCCGATTCTTTGGTGAAGATCGACGGCCTGCTCGCCAAAACTTATGGAATTATGCTGATCACCGGCCCTACCGGCTCCGGTAAATCGACCACGCTCTACGCCTGCTTACAAAAGATCAACAAGCCCGACATTAACATCATCACCGTCGAAGATCCGGTGGAACAAAGGATTCACGGGATCGGTCAGATCCAGGTGAACTCGAAGATCGGTCTGACCTTCGCTTCGGGGCTTCGCTCGATTCTTCGTCAGGACCCGGACGTCGTGATGATCGGTGAGATTCGTGACTTGGAAACCGCCGAGATCGCGATCAACGCCTCGCTCACCGGTCACTTGGTGCTTTCGACGATTCACACGAACGACTCCGCCGGCGCCTTCCCGCGCTTGATCGATATGGGCTGCGAACCGTTCCTGATCGCGACGTCCTTGATGGGCGTTGGCGCGCAACGCCTGGTTCGCGTCTTGTGCCCGCACTGCAAAGAGCCGCACGAGCCGACGGACGTTGAATTGTCCTCGCTCGAAATCACGCGCGAGCAGGCTCGCGGCGCCACGGTTTTCCGCGCCGTCGGCTGCAATCACTGCAACCAAAAAGGCTATATCGGTCGTTCCGTCATTCAGGAGTTGATGCTCCTCAACGACGACATCCGCTCGATGATCATGCAGAGGGTGGACGGGGCGACGATTAAGAAAGAAGCCATTCGCCACGGCATGATCACGTTCCGTGAGCACGGAATTCAAAAGGTATTGAGCGGAATCACGACGGTCGAGGAAGTTCTGACCAGCACGCAGATGGATGCGTAATCTTCTATGCCAGTTTTCGAGTATCGCGGCTTAAATAAGAACGGGAGCACGGTGCGTGGCACGGTGGACTCCGACAATTCGCGTACCGCAAAGGCAAAGCTAAAAAAAGACGGCATCTTCGTCACCGATCTCAAAGACAAGTCGAAGAACATCAAGAAATCGAAAGCCTCGAATAAGACGGCCTCGCAAAAGACCGTCAATGTTCACGACCTTTCCATGATGACCCGTCAGCTCGCGACGTTGCTGAAGGCGAATATCCCGCTAGTGGATTCGCTGGGCGCGGTCGCGGAACAAGTGGAAAATCAGTTTTTAAGCGAAGTCGTCATGGATCTTCGCAATTCGGTGAACGAAGGGGGCGCCTTCCACAAGGCTCTCGGTAAGTACCCGAAGGTTTTCGATAAGATTTACGTGTCCTTGTGCGAAGCCGGAGAGATGTCGGGCACGCTCGACGTGATTCTCATTCGCCTCGCCGAATTTAAGGAAGCTCAGACCGAGCTCAACGCCAAGGTGAAATCGGCGATGATGTACCCGATTCTCATGCTCGTGGTCACCATGCTGATCCTGGCCGGCATGTTCATTTACGTGATTCCGCAGATCGTCGAGGTCTTTGAGTCCGCGCCGGAGCTGAAGCTCGAGTGGTACACGATCGCCGTGATCAACTTCAGCGGCTTCCTCGTGAACTACTGGCACATTTTCTTCGGCTCGGTGGCGGTCGGATATTTTCTGTTTAGAAACTGGAAGAACACCCCGACCGGGCGCGCGCAATGGGACGCGATTTTCCTGAAGCTGCCTCTCGTCGGTAAACTCGGTCGCGTGATCGCGGTGAGCCGCTTCACGCGTACTTTGTCGACGCTTCTGAACGGTGGAGTGCCCATGCTGACCGCGATGGCGATCGTGCGCAACGTGGTCGACAACGAGGTCATCGCGAAGGCGATCGACCTCGGCCGCGAGAATATTTCCGAGGGAGAATCGATCGCCGGTCCACTTAAAAAATCCGGTCAGTTCCCCCCGATCGTCATTCACATGATCAACATCGGCGAAAAAACCGGCGAGCTCGAGAACATGCTGTTACAGGTTTCCGACAGCTATGATTTCCAAGTTAAAACTTCGATCGATGGAATTACCTCTCTGCTTGGACCCATTATGATTGTCGTGATGGGTTGCGTTATCGGTGTCATCGTATTTGCGATCATGATGCCCATGTTTCAATTGTCGAACCTCGGCAGTTAGTTTAAAAAATAGCTCTAGAATTAAGGAGAAACTCGCCATGATCCGGAACCAAAAAGGTATGACGCTTCTTGAAATCATGATCGTGATGGTCATTCTCGGGGGCCTCATCGCGGTGCTCGCGGGTACCGTTCGCGACAACTTGAAAAAAGCCAAAGTGAAGCAAGCCAAAATTCAAATCAGCGAATATGGCAAAGCTCTCGACATGTACTACACCGATTGCAACCAGTATCCTTCCACCGACGAAGGCCTTCAGGCTTTGATGCAAGCTCCGTCGAGCTGCACGAACTGGGGACCGGATCCGTACCTCAAGAAGCTCAATCCCGATCCGTGGAACAACCAGTTCGGTTATGAGTCCACCGGCAACAACTACGTTTTGAAAAGCTTCGGCCAAGATCGTAAAGAAGGCGGCACGGGCTACGACGCCGACCTCTCGTCCGAGCAGTAATCTTCGTGGAATTGGCTTCGCGGGCACTTAGGGGTCCGCGAAGATCGCCCTTAGGTCCTTCAGAGTCTTAGTCTCGCTACGCTTAATAAATCCTTCGGCCTCATAGATATTCAGCCTGACGTAGGCTTTTGCTGTTTCGTAGGCTTTCTTCCAGCCTTGAACGACTCGGGTGTGCGGTCGGTACTTCCAGAACTTGCCTTCGATCTTGAGTAGCGCTTTGAGCGTGGCCGCGATCTCTCCGGTGAGTTCTCGGATGAAGCCTCCCCAAGCCTGCCTTCTCGGAATCTTGATCACCAGGTGCAGGTGATTGCCGACGTTGGCGTATTCATAGATCTTTACGCCGTACTTTTCGGCCGTGCGGTTGAGCGCTCGGTCCACGTGTCCAAAGGCTTTCGGTAGGCGCATGCCGCCTTGATTCGCCCTTAGCGTGAGAAGAATCGGGAGCTTCGAATCG
>CAYPFC010000043.1:264-15569 GCA_964409815.1 uncultured Pseudobdellovibrionaceae bacterium | reverse complement strand
AGCATGGCCGTGTTCAGCGGCTACGTTTCGACTCTCGAGAAAACCGTGCAGGATGCCGTCGGCCACATTTTAGTCTTGAAGCGCGGCTCGGCCGATCAACGCGAGATGCTCAAAGACATCGCCCCGCTCGTAAAGGGCCTCGAGGCCGAGACGCCTTTCGTTTACGCCGAGGCGATTCTCGCTCACAAAGGGCAGATCAACGGGATTCTCATCGAGGGCGTCGATCTCGACAGCGTCCATAAGGTTTTGAATCTGAAGGATCGCGTGATCGCGGGCGCGTTCGATCTGGAGCCCGAAAAAGACGGCGAGCCCAAGGTTCTTATCGGTAAGGCGATCGCGCGGAAATTCGATTTGAAAATCGGCGATACGTTTCGCATCGTCGTGCCGCTCTCGAACGAGTTTCAGGCGACGAGCTTTCGCCCGAAGCTCGGCAAGTTCAAGGTCACCGGCATCGTCAACTTCGGGCGCCACGACTTCGATTCGCGTTACGTGGTTATGCCGATCTCGCAGGTGCAACAATTCGTCGAGATCGGCGGCCGCATCACCGGTTACCGCCTGAAGATCAAGGATCCGAGGGACGCGCGGGCGATCTCCAATGAGATCGGCAACCGCTTCGGTCCCGCGTATTGGTCGCGCGACTGGCAAGACGTGAACCGCAACCTGTTCGAGGCCGCGCGCCTCGAAAAAGCCGTTTTGTTCTGCGTGCTCATGATCTTGGTCGTGGCGGCCTCGTTCAACATCGCCAACACGTTGTTCGTCAGCGTCGTGCAGCGCTACCGGGATATCAGCGTGTTGAAGACGCTCGGCGCTCCGGACCGCATGATCCGCCGGATTTTCACGGCGCAAGGGTTAATCGTCGGCGCGGTGGGCGCCATCGCGGGAATCGCGCTGGGGCTCGCGCTTTGCCGGGTGGTGGAGTGGGCGCAGGTGAGATGGAAATTGGTGCCGGCCGAAGTTTATAAGCTCGATCACATCGTTTTGGATGTGCAGACGATCGATTTGTTCGCTATTCTTGGCGTGAGTTTAGTGATTTGCTATCTGGCGACGCTGGTGCCCTCGAAGCGGGGAGCGAAGATCTCGCCGGTGGAAGGTTTGAGGTACGAATGATCCGCGCCTCGCGTATCGAGAAAAGCTACGGGCAGCTGCAGATCCTTAAGGGCCTCGATTTCGAGGTCGCGCAAGGCGAAGCGGTTTGCATTCTGGGCGCCTCGGGTGCCGGAAAGAGTACTTTTCTTCACATTCTCGGCACGCTCGATCGCCCCACCAAGGGTACCGTCACGTTTCACGGAGAAGATCTGTTCGCGAAAAGCGACAACGATCTTTCGCTCTTCCGCTCGCAGAAGCTCGGCTTTGTGTTTCAGTTCCACCATTTGCTAAGCGAGTTCAGCGCGCTCGAGAACGCGATGATGCCAGGCCGCATCGCCGGCAAAAATATTCACGAGTGCAAATCGCGCGCGATGACGCTGCTCGATTATCTGGGCATGAGCCATCGCTTGAATCACTATCCGTCGGAGCTTTCGGGCGGAGAGCAGCAGCGTGTCGCCATCGCGCGCGCGTTGTTCCACCGGCCCGTGCTGCTGCTTGCCGACGAGCCGACGGGAAATCTCGACAGTGAAAATTCGCAAAAAATCCAAGACCTTTTCTTCCAGCTCAAGGAGGAGATGGGCCTCACGCTCGTGGCGGTGACCCACGACCAGCGTTTCGCGGCCCGCTTCCCGCGCTCCGTAAAAATGGCCGACGGCCACTGGGTCTTTTAGGTGCCAGGCACTATATCCGGGTCACGCCGCGTCGGTCGCCTCGAATGAAGGCGTTTTAATGCCGTGATTTCCGAAGAGTAGCTTTGACATTGCTCGCCAATCCGGGCTACTTTTTTGTTTTCAACGAATTAGGAAATCCCGGCCTAGATGCGAGTACTTAGCCAGATCATTTTGTGCGTCTCCGTGTTCGCATCCGCGGGTGCATTTTCGCAAACCGCTCCAACGGCCGCGCCTCCGGGCCCGCCGGCCGCCCGTCGCAACCAACAGGTTCGTCCCAAAGCTCCGGCGAAGCCGGCGGCCAAGCCCGCCGCAAGGCCCGTCGCGAAGCCCGCGGCGCGCGCCGCCGCGCCGGCTGTGGCCCCGCTGAGGGGCGGAACCGTCGAGAAAATCGTGATCAAGGGCAATCGCAAGATCGAGGCGGACGCGATTCGCGCGAAGCTTTCGACGCGCGAAGGTGGCTCGTACAGCGACACGCTGATCCGCCAAGACATTCAGGATCTCTTCGCGACCGGATTTTTCTATAACGTCACGGTTGACCGCAGCGAGAGTGGCCCGATTACCGTCACGTATACGGTTCAGGAGAAGCCCTCGATCGCCGAGATCGAGTTCGAGAACAACGACGAAGTTGAAGACGATGAGTTACGCGAGACGACCGGCCTCAAGGCTTACGAAATCCTGAATCAAGCGAAGATCCGCGAAGCCACCGAGAAAATCGAGAAGCTCTACGAAGACAAAGGTTTCTTCCTGGCGCGCGTGACCGCGAAGATCACGCCGCTCAAGGAAGACGACAACGTGAAGCTCACGTTCGACATCCGCGAGAACGACAAAGTGAAGGTGAAGCGCATAAGCTTCATCGGTAACAAGAAGATGGGCTCGAACAAGCTCAAGTCGGCGATGCTCACGCAGGAGGGCGGGTACTTCTCGTTCCTGTCGGGCTCGGGCGCGTACAAGCAGGAAGCCTTCGATCGCGACGTTCAGGTCTTGAACATCCTGTACTTCAACGAAGGTTACGTGCAGGTGAAGATCGATCGCCCGCAGGTGTACGTGACGCCGGATAAGAAGGCGATTTACATCTCGATCCGAATCGAAGAGGGCGAGCAGTTCAAAGTCGGATCGGTGGATTTCACCGGCGACTTGTTGTTCTCGCGCCAAGAGCTTTTCGAAACCACGAAGATCGAAGAGCAGGATCTTTTCCGTTATCAAATCCTGCAGGAAGACTTGAAGGCCCTTCAGGCGAAGTACGGGGACTTGGGATACGCGTACGCGAACCCGATCCCGCGCACGCGCATTCGTGAGGCCGATCGCGAAGTGGACATCACGTTCGAGATCGATAAGGGTCACAAGGTTTACCTAGGAAAAATCGTCGCGGTCGGAAACTCGAAGACGCGCGACAAGGTCATTCGCCGCGAGCTTCGCATCAAAGAGGGCGAGCTCTACAACGAAACCCGCAAGCGCGAGTCGATCGATAACGTGAAGCGCCTCGGTTACTTCGAAGAGGTGAATTTCAACACCAAGACGCCGAAGGGCCGCAACGACCTGATGGATATCGACATCGTCGTGAAGGAGCGTAACACCGGAACGATTCAAGTCGGAGCGGGTTACTCGAACTTCAATGGCTTCGTATTCAACGGTCAAGTGAACCAGATCAACTTCCTCGGTAAGGGTCAGAAGCTCGGCGTGAGCATCGATCTCTCGAAGCGTAACTCGCTATATAAATTCAGCTTCACCGAGCCATACTTCAACGACACCGAATGGTCGCTCGGATTCGATGCGTACCGCTCGAACCGTACGTTAACCGAATACGAAGAGACGAAGACCGGGGGCGCGGTTCGCGTGGGTCACCCGCTGGCGCCGTACCTCGACGGATTTATTCGGTACAAGTTGGATGAGACCGAGCTCGAGCTTGACCCCGAAGACGGCGATCCCGACATGTTCCCGGTCGATTCGGCGAACGGGACGACGTCGTCGGTGACGTTCACTCTGGAGTACGACAAGCGCGACGACCGCTTCGCGCCGACGAAGGGTATTTTCAGCTCGGTGAGCCTCGAGTACGCGGGCGTGGGCGGAACGAAGAACTACACGAAGGGATTCGGTACGTTCCGCTACTACAAGACTCTGTTCTGGGAATTCGTGTGGCGTAACAACCTGACGTACGGATTTATCTCGTCGAACGACTCGTCGAAGGATCCGCCGTTCAACGAATTGTTCTTACTCGGGGGCGCGAACTCATTGCGCGGTTACGATTGGTTCTCGATCGGTCGTCGCAAGTACTCGCAGAAGGCGTTCGACCAAGCCAAGAACGCCGGCCTGAGCGATGAGGACGCGTACTACGAAGCTTTGCGTCCGTTCGGGGGCACGCAGCAGTTGTATTACAACTTGGAGTTCCAGTTCCCGCTGATCAGTGAAGCCGGAATCAAGGGTGTGATCTTCTATGACATCGGGGAAGCGGAAAATGCGCTGATCATCGATGAGCTTCGTCAGGACGTCGGTTTTGGATTCCGTTGGTTCTCGCCGATCGGACCGCTGCGCTTCGAATGGGGATTCCCGCTCGAGCGTCGCGAGAAACTCGGGGAGGATAGCGTGAACTTTGAGTTTGCGATCGGGGCGCCCTTTTAGTCTGTTCTGTGTCCGTCGCTGTCTTTGTCCCCGCCTCGGTTGTCTGATCTCCGTCTTTGTCGCTGTTGTCTGTGTCCGTCTCTGTCTCGGTGACAGTCGGTCGTCGGATTCGTTTTGTCCGGCACTTTGAATGCATATGTTTACCTCCTGAATTGGTTTTTGTGGCGTGTCCCTGCGGGGCCACAAAAACCAATTCAGGAGGTAAACATATGCTCGCCAAATTCAACACCTACCAACTCGCACTCAAATTCCACCGCGAATGCTCCGGACTCCGGTTGCGCGGTCCGCTGGACGACCAAATGTTCCGAGCTACCACCAGTATCGCTCTCAATCTTGCAGAAGGAAGTGCTAAGCATTCCCGCAAGGAGCGCGCCCGCTTTTATCAGATCTCCCTAGCTTCTCTCCGCGAAGCGCAAGCCATTCTGGAAATCGCGGGGCACGAAGTGAACTCTGACCATCTCGGGGCTTCACTATATCGCTTGATCCAAAATCCGGGGCCCGACCTATAAAAGGATCACGGGCCTCTAGCAACGGACATAGAGACAGACAGAGACAAAGATACGGACACTGTGACGTCCACGGAAAACAGCGACAAAGACGGAGATCAGACAACTGAGGCGGGAACGGGGACTAGGACGCTCTGACGAATTATGCTAAACATCCCGAATGGCCAGAATGTCCGACGCCAAGGCGAAAACCAAATGTATCCAAGCTATCAATAAGGAGGGCGCTCTACTTGTTTACCCTGTAAACAATAAACCGCTACCGGATTCCCTGTGGCGCCACCTTCACCCTCGAACCGAAATGGTTTGGGATTGGAACGAGGATGGCGGCCATGAAGTCGCTCAGCTCTGGCACGTGCGGACTCAGCTCTCGCTCACGAACGAAGTCATTTACTCGAAATGGTATCAGGGGCGCGCGACGTTTTTCTCCAAAGACACTTTCGCGGACCTCCTCGCTTACCTGCGCTCGCATGAATTTCCATTAACTCCCCAGCAACGTGAAGTGATGGAGATCCTCGCCGCCGACTCTCCACAGTCCACTAAACACCTCAAAGCCGCGCTCGCGCTCGAGGGCCGCCTCAACGAACCGACGTATAACCGCGTCCTCAAACCGCTCTGGAACCGACTGTTGCTTGTAGGCTACGGTGAGTTTGAAGACTCCAGCTTTCCCTCTCTCGGGATTGGCGCGACCCAGACGCTTTTTGAAGACGTTTGGCTACAAGGCGCCGGAACGGATGCGCAAGAGGCGGGCGAGAGACTCCGCGCGAAGTTCGAAGGAACTCCGTTCTGGAAATGGACAACGCGCATTCGGAACGAGAGCCTGGACAAAGACTCGCAACGCTCCTATATCTAATATCTCAAGGAGAATTGATTCTATGACGCACAACACTATTTTGGGTCTCATGCTGGCTTCGTTCGTGTCGGTCTCGGCTTTCGCGGCTGAAGTAAAAATCGGTTACATCGACATGCAGAAGGCGATTCAAGAAACCGCCGCCGGCAAGAAAGCCAAGAAAGAGCTCGAGGACGAGTTCAACAAAAAGAAAAAAGATCTCGAGAAGAAAGAAGCCGACATCAAGAAAATGCACGAAGACTTCGAGAAACGCTCGATGGCGATGAACGAAGACGCGCGCATGAAGAAGCAGCAAGAAATCCGCATGGAAATGGGCAAGTACCAAGAGACCGCCGGCAAAGCGCAAATGGAAATCCAAAAGCGCGAGCGCGATCTCACTCAACCCATCGTCACGAAGCTTCGCTCGATCATCGACGACATCGCGAAAAAAGAAGAGTTCACTGTCATTCTCGAGAAATCCGAGAACAGCGTCATGTGGGCCAAGAAAGACATCGATCTCACCGAGCGAGTCATCAAAGCCTACGATTCGAAGAAATAAGAGTTGAAACGTGGAAGCGGTTTACACGTGCCGTGAAATTCTGAACATTCTTCCGCATCGCTTCCCGTTCCTTTTGGTCGACAAAGTCGTCTCTTGGGAGAAAGGGCCGAACGAAGACAATCGCACCGGTCAAAAAATCGTCGCGATTAAAAACGTCACGTTCAACGAGCCTTTCTTCCCCGGCCACTTTCCCGAGCTTCCGATCATGCCCGGAGTCCTGCAGATCGAAGCGCTCGCGCAAGCCGCGTGCCTCGCGTACTACCGCCGCGGAGATCCTCCCATGGATTTCTTCATCGCGTCGGTTAACGACGCGAAATTTCGCAAACCCGTCGTTCCCGGCGACGTCCTCGAGTTGCACGCGCACATCGAGCGCGACCGCGGACAAATGCAAATCATCGCCGTAAAGGGCATCGTCGGCGGGCAGACTGTCGTAGAAGCCAACATCATGGCCAAAGTCACTTTGAAATCGAATCGAGCCGATCGATGAAGCCGATTGAAGTTCATCCGACCGCGATCCTGGATAAAACCGTCGAGCTCGACAACGGCGTCTACGTCGGACCCTATTCGGTCCTCAAAGGCAAAGTCTTTGTCGGCAAAGGCACCCGTATCGAAAGCCACGTCGTCATCGGCTCCGATCACGGCGTCACCAAGATCGGCGAGAACAACCACATCCTCAGCGGCGCGATGGTCGGCGGGCCCCCGCAGGATCTGAAATTTAAAAACGAAGAAACGAAGCTCGAAATCGGCGACGGCAACATCATCCGCGAGTTCGTCACGGTCAACGTCGGAACCGCCACCGGGGGCGGCGTCACCCGTATCGGCAACAAGAACCTACTTATGGCCTACGTCCACGTCGCGCACGACTGCCATCTCGGCTCGAACATCGCGATCGCCAACACCACGAACTTCGCCGGTCACGTCACGGTCGAAGATCACGTTCGTATCGGCGGCGTGTGCAGCTTCAACCAGTTCATCACGATCGGTAAGTACTCGTTCATCGCCGGAGATGCCGCCGTGAACAAAGACGTCATGCCGTTCACCATCGCTCAAGGAAAGTACGCGGTCTCGCGCGCGGCCAACGAAGTCGGCTTGCAGCGCGCCGGATTCACCAAAGAAGAGATCGACAACATTTACCGCGCGATTCGCATCGTCCTCAAAGGCGGCCGCACCATTGAAGAGGCGATCAAGGACATCGCCGCCGAATGTGAGCCCAGCGAAAATATCCAGTACCTCGTCAACTTCATCAAAAAATCGGAGCGGGGAATCGCACGATGAAAATCCGTACCGCCGTCGTCGGCGTGGGACACCTCGGCCGTTGGCACGCGCAAAAACATAAAATGATCGACGGAGTTGAGCTCGTCGGCGTCTGCGACACGTTTGCCGAACAGGCCGGCAAAGTCGCGGGCGAACTTGGCGTCGCGGCCTACACGAACCCCGAAGAGCTCCTCGGCAAAGTCGACGCGGTCACGATCGCGGCCTCCACGCCCGCGCACTACGACCTCGTTAAGCTCTTCCTTAAAGGCGGCGTTCACGTCCTCGTTGAAAAGCCCGTCGCCTCGACGTCGAAGCAAGCCGAAGAGCTTTGCGAGATCGCCGAGGAGAAGAAGCTCAAATTCCAAGTCGGCCACGTCGAGCGCTTCAATCCCGCATTCCAGGGGGCGAAAGCCAAACTCAAGAAACCGCTCTTCATCGAGTGCCACCGGCTTGCGCCCTTTAAAGTGCGCTCGATGGACGTCGACGTCGTCATGGACCTCATGATCCATGACATCGATGTCGTGCTCTCGCTCGTGCAGAGCGAGCCGACCGGAGTGAGCGCCGTCGGCACGCCGGTGCTGACGAAGGTGATCGACATCGCCAACGCCCGCATCGAGTTCGCAAGCGGCGCTGTCGCGAACCTTACGGCCTCGCGCGTGTCTCAGAACACCCAGCGCAAGTTCCGCGTGTTCCAGGCAGATCAATACTTGTCGATCGACTTTCAAGCGGGCGAAGTGAACCTCCTCACCAAAACGGGTGAGATCAGCGAAGCCAATCTCGCCTCCGGCAATGTTCCCCTCGAGCACGAAAACTTCAGCCTCGAAAAAGGCGACGCGCTCCTGGCCGAGACTCAAGCCTTCTTCGACGCCATCAAGAACAACAAGCCGGTTCCGGTCTCGGGCCGCGACGGCATGATGGCGCTGAAGCTTGCCGAGAGGATCGTCGAAAATGCCCTTAAGCGACTCTCGTAAAATTCTGATCGTCGCGGCGGAAGCTTCGTCGTGCCTCTATGCCCAGCGCCTGCTTCAGCACTGGAAGAAACATAATATTTCCGTCGAGGCATTCGGCGTCGGCGACGCGGCCATGGCCGCGGAGGGCTTCGAGTGCCTCGCGCGCGCCGAAGAGCTCGCGGTCGTCGGCATCAGCGAAGTGATTTCGCATTGGAGCGAGATCAAAAAAGCCTTCCACGATCTCGAAGCCGCCGCTAAAGAGCGCCGCCCGCAAGTCGTCCTGCTGCTGGATTACCCCGGCTTCAACCTACGATTCGCGAAAAAGATGAAGGCGCTTGGAATTCCGGTCGTCTATTACATCTCCCCCCAAGTTTGGGCGTGGAAGCAGGGGAGAGTGAAGACGATCAAAGAGACCATCGACAAGATGCTCGTCGTCTTTCCCTTCGAGGTCGACTTTTACAAGAAGCACGGCATGGAGGTCGACTTCGTCGGCCACCCCTTATTGGACGAGATGGACCCGAAGCACTCCGACCCGAAAGCGCGCGAGCTCCACCGTTCCCGCTACGGAATCGGGCCCGATGAAGTCCTGCTCGCGCTGATGCCCGGTTCCAGAAACTCCGAGCTCAAGCACCACCTCGACACGCAGATAGCGGCCGCTCGCGAGCTCCACAAGAAATTCCCGCGCTTAAAAGTCGCTCTGTTCGTCGCGCCGAACTTTTCGAAGGAGCACCTTCAAGATCGCCTACCTGGCCTAGACTTTCCTCTGATGTTGATCAAAGACGAGCCGTTCGCGATGATTGATTTAGCAGATGTGGTGCTATGCGCTTCGGGCACCGCCACCCTGATGGTGGGTCTGCTCGAGAAACCCATGCTGATCATGTACAAGATGAGCCGACTGACGGCGTGGGTAGCCCGAACGTTCGTGAAGAGCACGAAGTACTTCGGTCTCATCAACCTGGTACTCGACGAGAAAGTGGCGAATGAAGTTTTTCAGGAAGCCGCGGACGCTCCTCACCTCGTGAAGGAACTCGAGCCCTTGATTCGCAACTCCGCCGCGCGCGCGCAGATGAGCGCGCGCTTAAGGCCAGCCAAGGATCGGCTGGGATCAAAGGGCGCCACCGCACGGGTGGCCGAGGCACTGGAAGCCTATTGGAGACTCAAGACGTGAGATCGCTGTTGTTCCCGGCCGGAATCCTCTATCGCGGCGTCACCGGAATGCGCAATTGGATGTACGACCATCGCTTCTTCAAAGCCGCGAAAGTCGAGAGCAAAGTCATCTCGATCGGCAACCTCACCGTCGGCGGTACCGGAAAAACTCCGGTCGCGCTCGCGGTCGTCGAGTTGCTTAAAAAGCGCGGCAATACCTGCGCCGTCATCAGCCGCGGTTACAAGCGCGACCAAAAGGGCGTCCTCGAGGTCGATACCTCTCAGCACGCGGCGCTTTCGTTCGGCGATGAGCCCGCTTTGATCAAGCATACGCACCCCGATATTCCCGTCGTCGTCGCGGAAAAGCGCGCGCTGGCGGCGAAGTCGGTCCTCGATTCCCGCCCGGTTGATTTTCTGATCTGCGACGATGCCTTTCAACATCGCGCGCTCCATCGTGACTTGAATATTTTATTGTTCGACGCGACCGAAGCGGTCGGCAATTACCGCGTGCTGCCCGTGGGAATGGCGCGCGAGTCGATCAAGCCCGCGCTCAGGCGCGCGGACATTCTGATTCTCACGAAGGCGAATCTCGCGACCGAGCATCAAGTGCAGGAGCGCATCGAGTGGCTCAAGGCCCGTTGTGATAAGCCCATCGTGCTCGCCGAGTACGTGTACCAGGGCCTAAGAAGCATGAGCGGGGAGAAACGCGACTCGCTGAAAGACCCAGCCTTGCTTGTGAGCGGCGTCGCGAAGCCCACAGCGGTCGAAGAGACGCTGAGAGACCGCGTGAAGATCATTAACCACCGCAAATTCGACGATCACCACCGCTACACCGATCTCGAAGTCGAGACGCTCATCGACGAGGCTTCGAGCACGGGCGCGCGCTGGATTCTCACCACCGGCAAGGACGCCATGAAGCTGGGAGCGTTCGCACGTCTGCGCGACCGGCTATGGGTGATCGAGCTTGGCGTGCAGTTCAAAGGTGAGGTACAAGCGCTTCATGAAGCTATTGATGGGTTGGCTCGGGCGGGCAATTAGTTACCTGCTCTACATTCAGCCGCAGTTCGTGCGTCGGTTCCTTGGCGCAGTTCTGGCGTTTCTTTGGTTCGACGTCTTACGCATCCGCCGCAAGGTCATGATCAACGGCTTGGAGATCGCGTTTCCCGAGTGGACGCACGCCCAGCGCGTGCGGGTCTCGCGCCGGAGCTTGCAGCACATGGGTTGGAACATGGTCGACTTTACGATCATGCCTTACCTCAATAAGGAAAATCTGGATCGCTACTTCGTCTTCAACGGCATCGACAAGGCCTACAAGGCGCTCGAAGAGGGGAAGGGTCTCCTCATCCTCACACTGCATCTTGGGTTCGGCGATATGGCGCTCGCGGGCCTCAGCGTGCACGGTCTTCCGATTGCAATGGTGTCGAAGGAGTTCAAATGGAAGTGGCTCAACGACCTTTGGTTCGGCATGCGGGGCAAATACGGGATGACATTCATCCCGCCGCGGAATTCCTCCTTCACGCTGCTCAAATCGCTGAAGGCGAATCGCATGGTCGTCATTCCACTCGACCAGTTTACCGGTCCGCCGATCGGCGTGCGCACGACATTTTTCGGTAAAGAGACGGGCACCGCCGCCGGGCTCGCGATCATGGCCCAGCGCTCGGGGGTTAAAGTCTTGTCCTGTTACCCGTATCGCCAAGCGGACGGTCGTCACGTCATTCAGTTTGAGAACTTCATGCCTACGGAAGGCGATCCCGAGGCCGTGACTCAGACCTTCAACGACGAGTTGGAGCGCTTCGTGAGGCTTTATCCGGAGCAGTACATGTGGCTCCACAAGCGCTGGAAAAAGTTTGTGGTGAACTGACCTTTCTAGGGTTATTATCGGGGCATGATAAGGCTCCTTGTCTTACTTCTTAGTTTCCTTGTCTTGTCCGGTTGCGCGGGGAAAATCCTGCAGATCGAGAGGGCCGACGAGAAACTGAAAGTCGGCGAGTTCGACGACAAAATCGAAGTCAAAGAAGCCGACGTGATCGAGCCTCCTCCCGAGCCGGTCGTCAAAGAAGTCGTCGAGAAACCCTCGAAGAAAAAATCCAAAGCGAAGACGGCGCCGAGCACGGCCGCCAAGAAGAAGCCCGAGCCTCCGCCCGCGAAGGGGCCGCGCCAGCCCGAGATCGAAGACAGCGAAGGATTCAACGGCCGTCGTCCCCTTGTCGATCCGTTTCATGTCGGCGAGAAAACCACGTTCGACGTTTCGTACTTCAACGTGACGGCCGGCGTGCTGAACGTGGAAGTCAAGCCGTTCGTGACAGTCAACGGGCAGAAAGCTTACCACTTCGAGCTCAACGGTAAGACGACGGATTTCTTCTCGAACGTCTATGAAGTTCAAGATAAGGCGGTGACCTACGTCCGCTACGACGATCTGCTGCCGCTCTCGCTCCAGATCTCGATCAAAGAATCCAAACAATTGGGCGAGACGCGCACGTTCTTCGACTGGAAAACCAGGAAGGCGAGCTACTGGCAGAAGAAAATCGTGAAGGACAAGGGCGAGCGCTCGAAGCAGATCGACTGGGAGATCCAGCCCTACGCGCAGAACGTGATCAGCGCGGCTTTCTATCTGCGGAACTTTCAGTTGAAGCCGGGTAAGAAGCTCGCGTTCCGCGTCGCCGATGAGGGCAAGAACATCGTGTTTACCGCCGAAGTCTTACGCAAAGAGAAACTCCAGACTCCGCTAGGCGAGCTCAATACCGTCGTCGTGAAGCCGCAGGTGACCGCGGACGGCGCGTTCAAGCCCATCGGCGATATCCTGATCTGGCTCACGGACGACGATCGCAAGTTTATCGTGCGTCTGGAATCCAAGATCAAGATCGGGACGATCGTCGCTAAACTAAAGTCCATAGAAAAAGGTCGCGAGTAGGTCGAGCCACCCCCGCGCGCGAGAGAGCGGCGGTATAATAGGCTCATGGCCGAAATCCATTGCCGATATTTCAACGGTTATAAACCTTGCGGGAAAAACGAGACGTGCGAGCGAAGCGCGTGCGCTTCGTACTCCTCCGTCGGCCAGCGCGTGTTGATCGTCCACCTGGGCGCCCTGGGCGCCGTCCTGCGCTCGACGTCGCTGATCGCGGCGATTCGTCGCAAGCATCCGCGCGCGCACATTACGTGGGCCACGATGGCTCCCGCACAACACCTGATCGCCGGCGTGGATCGCAAAGTGATCGCTCCGTTCTTGGAGCTTCGCGCCCTGCAGTTCGACGTTGCTTACGTCGTGGACAAATCGCTCGAGGCCGCGGGGATCTTGGCGATGACGAAGGCGCGCGAGGTGCGGGGGTTCACCGCGCACCCATACAGCGGCGCGATCATTCCCGCCAATCCCGAAGCCCGCGAGCTTTGGGAGATCGGTCTCAGCAACAAGAAGAAATTCTTCGAGAATCAGAAGTCGGAGCAGCAGCTCGTGCACGAAGCGCTTGACCTCGGCGAATACGCGCGCGAGGAGTACGTCGTCGAGCTCGGAGAGAGCGAGCGTCTGCTCGCGGACTCGCGCCGTCGTCAGTGGTCGCCCGAGGGGCACCCCGTAATCGGCGTCAATACCGGCTGCAGCGGCACGATCCAAGCCAAGAAGCTAAGCGTGCAGGGAACGCGCGAGCTCATCACGCGCATTTTACACGACACGCGCTTCGCCGGATCGTCGATCGTTCTGCTCGGCGGGCCCGAGGACACCGAACGCAATGAACAGATCGCGAAGAACCTTCCGGTGATTTCTTCTCCGACGCATAAGGGGTTGCGCGACGGTCTTGCCAGCGTCGAGGCGTGCGATGTGATTTTTAGCGGCGACTCTTTGGGCATGCACATGGGCATCGGCCTCAAGAAATGGGTTGTCGCGTGGTTCGGCCCCACCTGCGCGCAGGAAATTGACCTCTACGGGCGCGGGGTGAAAATTATGACCGCCGCCCGCTGTTCCCCGTGCTGGAAGAGGGTTTGTGGCGAGCCGGTGATGTGCTACGATCAAGTCGATTTCACGCACGTGTTGAACGCCCTGTACGAAGGAATTGAGTGGCACACCTCGTCTTCCAAACCGCATTCCCCGGGGACCTCTTTCTCTCCATCCCCCTATTGAAGCGAATCAAAGAGTGGGATTCGAAAACTCCGCTGGTGCTAGTGTGCCGCCCGGGCCTCGGCGAGTTTTTTTTGGAGTATGGACTTGCCGACGAGGTCATCGCGGTCGACAAACGCAAAGACGGCGATCGCGCGCTGAAAGAGCTCGCGCGGCACGAGTGGGACACCGTCTTCGTGCCGCACATGTCGGTGCGGACGGCGTTATGGATCTGGCGCCTGCGAGCGAAAACCAAAGTCGGATTCAAAACGTGGTGGAACTTCTTCGCGTTCGATAAGCGCGTCGTGAAGCCGATGGATTTTCCGGACGCTTTAAGGCAGCTGAGCTTGTTGACCGCAGTCGATTCCCGCTTCGCCGAAATGTTCGGCGGGGAGGACGTTCAGGCCTTGCGCAATCTCGACGATCAGAATTTCGTTTCGTTTACCGAGCCTTTCATTCCCGAATGGGCGTCGATGCGGGTGATTCCCGCGAGGTCGTCGGAAAAGTTGGTCTTCCTCGCGCCGGGAAGCGTGTGGAATACGAAGCGCTGGACGGCGGGCGGCTACACGGACCTCGCGAAGCTTTTGATCGAACGTGGTTATGAGGTCGAACTGGTGGGAAGTCCAGCCGAGCGCGCGCTCTGCGAAGAGATCGCGGCGCGCGTCCCTGGCGTGCGCAACCGCGCCGGTCAGACGACGATGAGCGATCTCGTGAAACGATTAAGCCAAGGGATGGCGATCGTTTCAAACGATAGCGGAGCAATGCACGCGGCGGCGGCGGCGGATCTCCCGACCGTAGCCGTGTTCGGGCCCACGGTACTTGGACTTGGATTTCGACCGTGGCAAAATAAAGCCGTGGTCGTGCAAAGAGAGCTCAAGTGCCGGCCGTGCGGAAAGCATGGGCACTCGAAATGCCCGATCGGAACGCACGAGTGCATGGAGAAGATCTCGGCGCGTGAAGTGATGACGGCTCTGGAAGGATTCTTAAGATGAGCGTGGTACGTAAACGGAAACACAATCTTCACGATCCCAAACCGGCTCCGGTTTACGTTAAGCCCGACAACAATAAGAACTGGAATATCTGCATCGCGCTCTTCGTGACGTCAGCCGCGTTCCTGGCGCTGGGATTCAGCCAACAGTCGGCGCAGTGGTTTTATTCGATGATTTCGGCGGTCGCTCTTATCGGCGCGCTCGCGCTGATGCATCTTAGAAAAGCGGATTAGTTAGTTCGAGAAAATGTGCTTTTCCATGAACGCGATCGAGTGCGCGCTCAATTCCACGTTCAGAACCAAGCTCAGGCAATTCGCGACGAACGACATCGTCGCATGCTCCGCGCGCGTGTTGATAAAATACGCGCGGCCGCGCTCGAGCTCGATTCGTTCTTTGCCCAAGAGAAAAATAAAATCGCGCGCGGAGCCCTGGTACAGGGGCACGAAGATCCGGAAGTATTTATCGCCGTACTCGAAGCTATCGCGATGGTAGGGAAAGAAGCCGCCCCTCTCAAATCGCAAGAAATGACTGCGGCCGAGGCTTGGCCGAAGCGGCTCGATCATGGCGTGCAACGAAGGCACGGCCTCGTACACCGGCGTGAGCGCGCGAAAGGAG
>CAYPFC010000043.1:0-254 GCA_964409815.1 uncultured Pseudobdellovibrionaceae bacterium | reverse complement strand
TCCGAATTTCTTATTGTACTCGACGAGCGAGGTCAGATCGGGAATTCCCGTCAAGCCTCCGTCGAGCGAAGTGAGCGACAAGCCGAAGCGGTTGTAGCCCGACTTTCCCGGGTTATAGACTTTCCAATCGTGCTCGAATGGCAAGAGAGCCCTGGCAATTTCATCCGCCTGAAACTTGAACGCAAGCTCCCAATACTGACCGAGCGACAGCAAATGATCATAGAGGCTTTGATATTCGCGCGGCGACAAGGGCG
>CAYPFC010000042.1:8069-15936 GCA_964409815.1 uncultured Pseudobdellovibrionaceae bacterium | reverse complement strand
GCTTGTTCGGAAGCATCATCGCGAGCTCGGTCACTTTGGCCTCAGCTTCAACGACTTGATGCTCGAGGTCCTTCACCTGCTGGGCGATACCCTGCATGCGCGCAAGCTCGGCGGAGGCATCTTCTTTCGCGCGCTTCTTTTTCGCGATCTCTTCGCCGGCCTTGTTCTGCTCGGCGCGAAGCGCTTCTTGCTTGGTGATGATCTCTTTGCGTTTGGCGTTCAGCGCGATGAGCGCGTCGACGTCCTTCGGGTCCCCGCCGCGGGCTTTCAACGAGCGGCGATACTCCTCGGCATAGGTCAAACCGCCCTCGGGGCCGGCATCCGATCTTTCGAGCGCGCGCACATCAATCATAAAACTTCCTTAGAATTTCTTGGGGGCAGGTCGTCCTAGCCCGGAGCCAGGAGAATGTACATTCGGAGGAGCATGCCGATCAAGACGCAAATCAAGGTAAAGATCAGTACATGCCGCCACTCCCACGATCGCGAAATCCGCAGCATGGAGCCGGCGACTACGAGCATGACGAGGACGAGGGAAAACCATCCGTAGTTGATGATTTCCATTCCGATGAGCGCGAGGGTTAGACCCAAAAAGAGTCCGACGACGGCCTTGAAAGCCAAGAGGGCCAAGGCGTTCGTTGAGGTCTTAAAGCGGTCTTGCACGTTGTCGATCAGGCTGCCCATGTATCTATTCTAAAGCCTTGGACCGCCACGCTGTAAAGTGGAAATTCGCTCTTCAATCTGGGTTCGGTCAGGAGCATCGGGGTCCAGGACGAAGTACTGGTTGTACGCTTCGATCGCATGGGTCGCATCGCCCTTCAGTTCGTAGATCGCTCCTTGCTCTTTATAAATGTCGGCGAGGCCGGATTCCTTCGTGGAAGCCACGTTCAGCATGGCAATCGCCGCATCCAGGTTTCCGGCTTTGCGGTAGCACTGAGCGAGCTTCACGTAAATAAACGCCTGTTGTGGACGAAGCTTGATCGCCTTTTGGTACTCCGTCGCGCAATTCGAGTACTGTCCCATGAGCGTATGAGACTCGGCGGCGAGCAAGTAAGCGTCGGCAAGGTTCGGGTTCGCGCGTTTCTCTTGCTCGGTGAAAGTCAGCGCGCTCTTGGGATCATTCATCAAGAGCGCCGCGCGCCCGAGCTGATAGTGCACGAGGGGATAAAGCCGGTTGATCGTCAGCACGCGGTTGAACTGCACGGATGCGTCCTGCGGCTTTTTGAGCTCGAGGTAGATAATACCCGCCATGTACAAGGGCTCGGCATCGGCGGGGTCAAGTACCGCGGCTTTAAGCAGAAGATCCAGCGACTCGCCCATATTGCCCTCGGCTTTCAAAACCTTCGATAGCTCGATGTAGGCGTCTTTGGGTTTCTCTTCGAGCCGCGTGATCTGGCGGAAGATCTCTTCGGCTTGTTGGTAGCGCTCGTCGGCGAGCAGCATTTTGCCGAGCGCAAGACGATATTCCGAGACGAGCGGATAGTTATTCACGAGTTTCAGAAAGTGGTCCACGCCGACATCGACGCCTTGAATTCCCGCGAGCGACTCGGCGTAAACGATTTGCGCCTGCCGATTATTCACATCCAAGTCGACCGCCTTCGCCGCGTAGTTGTACGCCATCTTCGGATCGCGCATGGCGAGCGAAGCCTGGGCAAGAATGATGTGCGTGTCGACATCGGTTTCGTAGAGCTTCAGCGCCTGCTTGCCGTAGGTGATCGCGCCCTTCGCGTTGTTCCGCTTGAGCTCCACCATCGCGAAGCCGCGCCAAACTTCGTGGCTCTTCGGATTCACCTTGCGCGCCTGCTCGAGGATTCGCGACGCCGCCAGGAAGTCAAAGCGCTCCGACTGGTAATCCGCGAGCGTGACGTAGGCTTCGATGAGTTTGGGGTCCGCTTTGATCGCGCGGTTGAGCCACTCGATCGCCTCGGTCGAGAAGCTGAGCTTCCACAAGCACTGCGCGGCCTTCATCGCCGCGAGCGCGTTCCGCTGATCCTCCTCGAACGCGGCTTTGTAATGCGCTTGGGCCGCGTGGCAATCCCCCTCGCGGAAGAACTGGTCTCCCTCGAACAGGAGCTGCTGTCCTTTGACTTTGGTGCGCTTGAGTTTCTCGATACCGCCGATTTGAACGATCAGGTTCTTCGCTGCGGCATTGGACGAATTGAGTGAGAACGCCTGCTGCGCGTACTTCAAAGCTTTGGACTGATCGGATCGCTTGAGCGCGATCTCGGCGAGTCCGAAGTAGCCGCGCGAGAGCGTCGCTTTGGGGGCATCCTGGCGATCGAGCCCCTGCTTGAGGAGGCGCTCGGCCTGATCGTAATGATCGAAGTTCTTGTACTCCAGGAGCCCGAGCTCGATGCGCGCCACCGTGTGATTGGGGTTCGCCTGAAGCACGCGGCGATAGAGATTTCCGGCGTCGCTGAATTTCTCGAGCTTCGCGTACGCTTGCGCCTCGAGTACGTACGGCAAGATCCATTGCGGCGACAGCTGCTGCGCGGATTTAAAGTAGCCGATGGCGCTCGCATGATCGCCGGTCTCTTCCAACAGGTAGCCTTTCAGGAAATAAAAATTGATCGGTGGCTTGGTTTCGTTCGCGCGCGCCTCGAGGACGGCCTCCACGAGGCTCTTGGCTTCTTGGAAGCGCGAGCGAACGATCAGATCCATCGCGCGGCAAGTGGCCGAGTGCATCCCCGCCGGGTCGACCTGCGAGGACCACTGAACCATCGTGGCGATCGTCTTGCTATCCTGAGAGTCTTGGTACGCGAATGGCCAGAGCTGCAAATACGTCATGCAAAGCGCGGCCATGAGCTCGGCGTTCTTCGAGTTGTGTTCGACCACGTAGACGAACGCGTTCTGCGCGCGAACGTAGCCGTCGAGCGTGTCGCTCGCGAAATCCGTCGCTCCCTGCCGGATTCGGCTCGCGAGGCTCTTCAACTCGTGCTGCGCCTGATTCTTTTGGGGCGCGATGAGGTGGATGCGCTCTTCTCCCGACGGCGACGATACCCAAAGCATGAACCCGAGCGCGACCCCCGCGACGATCACGATGAGCGGCCATTTCGCGCGGCTGACGACTTCGCGAATGTATTGTGGTCTCACGTCAACGAGTTCGATGTCCTCTGGCTTGCGGCGCTTCTTCTTCCGGCGCTCAGGGTGGTGAGCGGCGGCCGCCGGACTTCCTTCCTCCGGCGGCGCGAACTCGGGATGAGAGCGCGCGACTGTGGGCTCTTCGCCAGGCTGCGCTTGAGTTTCTTGCGGGCGGGTGAACTCGAGCACTCGCGTCTCTTGCGAAGGCTCCATGTTTTCATTGCTCGAGAGAACTTCGAGTAGCTTGTCGTAGAACTGCGGGTCTTGAGAAATGGGAATCCATTTTCCGCCCGGATAATGAGCGATGTGCTCTTCTCCAGAGAATTCCCCGCGACCTATCTTGTAGAGGACTTTTTCCGTAGTGAAGGGTCCATCGATGTGGCCCGCCGCATCACGGATGATCCATTTTCTTGTGCCTTGCCCCATTTGCCCCTTAGCCAATTCTACACACATATATAGGAGGCGGAGAAGGTTCCAATGTGGGGATCTGGTCTCAGTTTGGTGACGTGTTTGTAAATTGTTGAAAGTTCATGAGGTTTTTAGGCCACCTCGATTTTCGTCTCATCTTGAAACTCATTGTGGAACTGACCTCCCACCTTCAGATCTCATTCAGCGCGCACACGCGCTGGCACCGACGTTGCTATGTACGAGTCTCGTTCACCGAAATTTTCCGGGGGGAAAATGAAAGTTCTCATCTACACAGTTTACGTTGTTGCGGTTCTCACCTTCTCCGCGTTCGCCCGCGCCGAAATGTCGATGCCTTTCAGCAAAGTTCTCCCGAAGCAATCGTCGGTGAAAGTTACGGACGTCGCGCTCGATGAAGCCAACCTCGATCTCGCGATCGACGGCAAGCTGCCGAACCCGTGCTACGCCCAACCCTTTGCCAGCGTTGTTCAAGATCATCAAAATCCTGGTGTGCTGAGACTTCGTCTCACATCGCCCATCCCCACAGTTACCTGCCCCTCGCGCATTCAGGATTATTCGATGGTGGTGAACTTACCCGTACTCGTGCAGAACGCCCGACTCGTCATCGAGCCGAATGCCGAGTACGTGGTTCAGATCGAAGGATATAAGTATGAGGTTCAGGTGCTTGGCGCCGAGCTTCTGAAAGTTCCCGGATTTATTGGCTTCTAAGAAATAGTTCCCGTCCCACCCCGACCCAAGGTTCCTAAGCCCGGCACTCGGCCCCCTCCGATCCCGGGCTTTTTTATTTCACGCGCTCGACTTGCGCGCCGAGTGACATGAGCTTCGCTTCCATATTTTCGTATCCGCGATCCAAGTGATAGATGCGGTTCACGACCGTCGTTCCCTCGGCAACTAGTCCTGCGAGCACAAGGCACGCGCTCGCGCGCAGGTCGGTGGCCATCACGGGCGCGGCGGTAAGTTTCTTCGGAGTGCCACGAACGACCGCGACGCGTGTCTTCGGCGTAATATCGCAGCCCAGGCGCACGAGCTCTTGCACGTGCATGAAACGGTTTTCGAAAACGGTTTCGGTGATGAGGCTTGTACCGTCGGCTTGGGTCATGAGCGCCATGAACTGCGCTTGGAGGTCCGTCGGAAATGCCGGATGCGGAGCGGTCGTCACATCGACGCCCTGCCAGCCTTTGCAGCGATGAACCGTGACCGAGTCGCCGCTCGTGGTGATGCGGAAGCCGCTCTCGCGCATCTTCTGCAGCAAGGCCTCCAGGTCCGCGGGCGCGCACTTCGTAACGGTGACTTCACCGCCCGTAATCGCGCCGGCAATGAGCAGGGTGCCCGCCTCGATGCGATCCGGAATCACATTGTGCTCGGCCGCTTTCAATTTCTCGACGCCGCGGATTCTCATCACGCCGGTGCCCGCGCCCTCGATCTTCGCGCCCATTTTATTTAAGTAGTTCGCGAGGTCGACGATCTCGGGCTCCTTCGCCGCGTTTTCAATCAGCGTCTCGCCTTCGGCGAGCGTCGCCGCCATCATGATATTTTCGGTTCCGCCAACCGTGGGCGATTCGAACAAAATCTTTGCGCCTTGAAGCCGCGACGTTTTTCCAAGTACGTATCCGGCGTCGACGTTGATCTCCGCCCCGAGCGCCTTCATGCCTTCCAGGTGCAAATCGATCGGGCGCGTACCGATCGCGCAGCCGCCGGGCAAGCTCACTTTCGCTTCCTTGAATCGCGCAAGCAGCGGCCCCAAAACCAGGATCGACGCGCGCATTTTTCGAACGATGTCGTAAGACGCTTCGACGGTGCGCACGGGTTTCGCGAATACGCGCAACGTGTGGTCTTTGTATGTGGTTTCGTAACCGAGGCTTTCCAAAAGTTGAGCAGCGAAGCGCACGTCGACGAGATCGGGAACGTTATGGAAAACGTGCTCGCCATCGGCGAGAATGGTCGCGAAAAGCAGCGGGAGAACCGAGTTCTTGGCTCCGCTCGCGGCCGTCACTCCGTTGAGTTGGTATCCGCCCTTGACCGCCATTTTATCCATCGCTCACCTCTCACAGTTTGCGCCCGGAGATGACCCGGTCATGTCCGGCGATATCGCGCACGATCTGAATGTCTTGAAACCCGGCCTTGAACATTATCTCGCGAACTTGTGCGCTTTGACCAGCCCCGAATTCGCTCACGAATATTCCGTTCGATTGCAGATTTCGCCGAGCGTGGGCGGTCCAAGACCGAAGCGCGGCTAGACCGTCTGGTCCTGAGTAGAGGGCCTCATGCGGCTCATGCGCGTGAACGTGCGCTTCCACTTGGGGATCGCCCTCGGCGATATACGGTGGATTTGCGACAATGAGATCCATCGGTTCGGGAGCCGTCCACGATTCCACATCCGAGAGGACCACTTGCGCGCGCTCGGCGACCGCGAGTTTTTCGGCGTTCTTCAATGTGACCTCGATCGCTTTCGGCGAGCTATCGATCGACCAGAGCTCCGCGCCTGGATACTCGCTCACCAAGCTCAAGCCGATGCATCCGCTGCCGCAGCCGAAGTCGGCGATGTGCGAGGGCTTGCAAAGTTTGAGCGCTTGCTCGACGACGAGCTCGGTTTCGGGCCGCGGAACCAAAACGCCGGGCTCCACGAGGAACTCGTACTTATAAAATCCCTTCCGGCCCGAGAGATACGCGAGCGGCTCACCGTTCAGTCGCGCGCTCACCCAGTGGCGAATGCGGTCTTCTTCCTCTTGGGTCAACTCGCGGTCTTCGTGGATCAACATTTGCGCGGAGTCGATGAAGAGCGCCTGCTGAAAAATTTGGCGCACCTCGAAGGCGGCTTGGGGAACGGCGCCCTTTTGCATTCTCAATTTCATTTCCAGGAACAAGTCCTTGAGGATCACTGCTGCGTCTGCCGCTTCAGGGCTTCCGCTTGGTGATGCGTGACGAGCGGCTCGATCAGCGGGTCGAAAGCGCCGTTCATAACCTCGTTCAGAGAATGGATCGTGAGGCCGATGCGGTGATCGGTCACGCGCGTTTGCGGGAAATTGTATGTCCGAATGCGCTCGGAGCGATCTCCCGTTCCGATCTGCGCGAGCCGCGCGTCCGAAGCTTCCTTTTGAACCTTATCGTCCTCGAGCTGTTTAAGGCGCGCGTACAAGACCTGAAACGCTTTGTCTTTGTTCGAGTGCTGGGACTTTCCCTCCTGGCACATGACCACGATGCCGGTCGGAATGTGCGTCAGGCGAACCGCGGACTCGGTTTTGTTTACGGACTGCCCGCCCGCGCCGCCCGAGCGCATGACGTCGATGCGTACGTCGTTCAGATTAATCTTCACGTCGTTCACTTCCGCCTCGGGAATGATCGCAACAGTGACCGTCGACGTGTGGATGCGGCCCGACGCCTCAGTCTTCGGCACGCGCTGAACGCGATGAACACCGCTTTCGTACTTTAACAGCGAATACACTTTATCGCCCGTAATGGTCGCGATGACTTCTTTGTAGCCGCCGACGTTGCCTTCAGAGAGCGAAAGGCCTTCCACGCGCCAACCGCGCGACGTCGCGTAGTGCGTGTAGGCGCGATAGAGCTCGGCCGCGAACAATCCGGCTTCATCTCCGCCGGCCCCCGCGCGAATTTCAAGAATGATATTCTTGTCGTCGTTGGGATCTTTCGGGAGCAGAAGGATCTTTAGGTTTTCTTCGAGATCGGCGATCTGCTTCTCGAGCCCGCCGATTTCGTCCTTAGCCATTTCGCGAAGGTCGGGGTCGTTCTCGCTCGCCAGGATCTGCTTATTGCCTTCAAGATCCTTCTTGAGCTTCTTGTACTCGCGAAAAGGCTCCACGATCTTTTCCAGATCGCTGACTTCCTTCATCATGTTGCGGAAACGCTCTTGATTGTTGGCGACTCCAGGCTCCATGAGCGAAGCCTGGATCTGTTCAAAACGCTTTTCGACTTCTTCGAGTTTGGCGAACACTTAGCTGCCCATCGACCCCAAGAAGTCCGAGTTCGATTTCGTGCTCTGAAGTTTGTCGAGCAGGAATTCCATGCTGTCGACCACGTTCATTGGCGCAAGGACCTTGCGCAAAATCCAGAGGCGATTCAACTCGCCTTTGTCGATGAGCAGGTCCTCTTTGCGCGTACCCGACTTGTTGATGTCCATGCAGGGGAAGATGCGCTTTTCCATAAGCTTGCGATCAAGGTGAATTTCGGAGTTACCCGTTCCTTTGAACTCCTCGAAAATCACTTCGTCCATACGCGAGCCCGTATCGATCAACGCGGTCGCGATGATGGTCAGCGAGCCGCCTTCCTCGATGTTACGGGCGGCGCCGAAGAAGCGCTTCGGCTTGTGCAGCGCGTTCGAGTCGACACCGCCGGACAAGATCTTTCC
>CAYPFC010000042.1:4747-8059 GCA_964409815.1 uncultured Pseudobdellovibrionaceae bacterium | reverse complement strand
GTTGTACGCGCGCGCGAGGCGCGTGATCGAATCGAGCAGAATCACGACGTCGTGCTTATGCTCGACGAGGCGCTTGGCTTTCTCGATCACCATCTCGGCAACTTGTACGTGACGCGTGGGTGGTTCGTCGAACGTGGAGCTGATGACTTCGCCCTTAACGGTTCTCATCATGTCCGTCACTTCCTCGGGGCGTTCGTCGATCAGAAGAACGATGAGGAAAACTTCCGGATGATTTTTGGCGATGGCGTTCGCGATGTTCTGCATGAGCACCGTTTTACCGGTGCGCGGAGGCGCCACGATCAGACCGCGCTGCCCCTTTCCGAGCGGCGACATGAGGTCCACCACGCGGGTCGTGAAATCCTTCGGATCCCACTCGAGTTTCAGACGTTCGTCCGGATAGAGCGGCGTTAAGTTATCGAAGAGGATCTTGTCGCGCGCTTTTTCGAGCGGCTCGTGGTTGAGCGTATCGACCTTCAGCAGCGCGAAATAGCGCTCGCCATCTTTGGGCGGGCGCACGGTACCGCTGACCGTGTCGCCGGTGCGCAGTCCGAAACGACGAATCTGCGAGGGCGAGACGTAAATATCGTCCGGACCCGGCAAGTAGTTGTAGTCGGGAGAGCGCAAAAATCCGTAGCCATCCGGCAGAATTTCCAAAACTCCGTTTCCATAAATGTCGCCCAACTGCGCGGCGCGCTTCAGAATCTCGAAAACCATGTCCTGACGGCGAAGGCCGGCGGCGTTTTCGATTTTCAACTTCAGCGCCAATTGCGTGAGCTCGCGGATGTCTTTGGATTTCAGGTTCTTTGAGTTGAGCTCTTTGCGCTCTTCCTCGGTCAGATTGATTTCTGAGAGATCTACGGGCGCCGCATTCTCATCGTGGTGAGGTTCATCGTGATGAACTTCGGGACGGAAGTCTTGTCCATTGTTCTGGTTCTGGTAACCGCCGTTGCGGTCTCCGCGGTCATGGCGATCTCCGCGATCGCGGTGCTGGAATTTCCCGTACGGCTTTTTCCCGCCGCCGCCGCGATGATCGCGTCCGCCGCCACGGTCGCCGCGCGGCTTGAAGTCGCGTCCGCCACTTCTTCCGCCGCCGCGCTCTCTTCCGCCGCGATCCGCGGATTCGTCTCTTACGCCTTCAGATTCAGAGGCGCCTTCAGCAGGTGGATTCGAGGGTTTCTCGTCCATAGATTTTCCTTCAATTTTGTCGTCGGTTTTTGGGTTTTTGGGCTTATCCAAGAAAACTCTTTTTGAATGGGTTTGTTAGAAAAAAGAAACCTTTGAGATTAGGTAGGTTGCTTGTTGGGGATTTAAGTGGGTCTTTGTATATCGAACTTCTTCTATTTATGAAGAGGACCGCACTTTTGTCAACCGCACCTCCAGCAACCGACTCATAACGCGACGCGCTCAAGGTCTTTCCTACAATGAGACGGAATCTTCGAAAAAGCGTCTAAAGTGTCGTCAGGGATACTTCTAAATTCACAATTTCCCTCAACTTTTCCACAAACTGGCCGATCTTTTATACAGAGACTTCGGAGGACCAGCAATGGATGCAAAACAAGACAAGGTTCCGGCTCCCCGTATTCCTCTGCAAATGCAGATCGAATACCGCAAGAGCTATGGCCGTCAAAACACCAAAGGCGTCTTAAAGAACATCAGCCTGACTGGCGCTTTCCTGGAAACCGAGACCATCGAACTCGCCGCTTCGGACAAAGTCGTGATTGAATTCGTCGTTAGCGATCGCCGCCGTAAAATGGCTGCCACCATCATTTGGAAAAACGGCAAAGGTTGCGGCTTGCGCTTTCAGCCTTTCAACAAGCGCGACACCCAGATCGTCGACGATCTGATGTATTACGTTCAGAACAGCCGCGATTTCCGTCGTAGCTTGCTCGACGACATTTTCAAACAAGCCGCTTGATCCACGAGCTTTAGCGCGCTCGTCTCTCATACCCAAAAACAAAAATGCCGAGCTGCAAACTCGGCATTTCTTATTTTATGCACTGTGACCCGGATATAGTGCCTGGCACCCTACTCGATTTGCGTTTGCGTCGTCGTGTTGAAGTCGATTTGACGACGCTGTCTCTTCTTACGAATCGAAATGAACAACGCCGCCGCGGCAAGGATCAACACCGCGCCCACGCCGAGCATGAACGTCTGCTGATTCGGGTCTTCGGCCGACATCGCCATGTCTCCACCACCTTGGTTATCCGCGGGAGGAGGCGGCGGGGGCGGAGGAGGCGGCGGCGGAGGCTCAACCGAGCCGGCCGCGTTCGCATCCGGAGCCGGAGGCAATTCGTTCATCGCTTGATCCGGGGGAGGTAATTGATTCGCGGCCATGTCGGACGGCGGAGGCATTCCGGCATCCGGCGGAGGCAATGCGCCCGAGTCCATCGGGGGCGGCTCGCCCATTCCGGCCTGATCGCCCATACCCGCATCGGGGGCCGGAGGCGGAGGCTCCGCGGGTGCCGCGGGCTCGGTCGGAGGAGCGTCGGTCGCAGCCATCGTCGGAACGGCAACGTCGCTCGCGGGCCAGTACTTCAGCGTTACGCCTTCATCGAGGTCGCCCTTCGATTCAACGTCGTTTGTCGCCCAAATTTCCATCCAGCTGCGCTCGTGTCCGAGGAGCTCTTTACCCACTTTACGGATATTGTCGCCTTGCTTGGCGGTGTACGTTTGCGGAGTGATGCCGGCATCTTCGTAGAACGTCTTCACGACCGTATCGTCGTTCGGGCGTTGCGGAGAATTATAGTAGAACTTGTCGCCGACCTTGATCGGGCGCGAGCAGTTGTACTCGTTTACGCGGCAAATTTCTTTTTCGCGATCTGCCGTGCCGAAAACTTTTTGCGAGATTGCACCGACGGTATCGCCTTCACGAGCGATGTAGACCGCGTTGACAAGAATCTTTCCGTGCTTATAGGGCTGCGCCTTAATTTTTTGAAGCGACGCAAGCGGCTTCGGAGCGGGTTCTTCCATCGCGGGTTCCGGAGTCGGCTCCGAGGATCCCATGTCGGCAGGCGGAGGCTCTTCGGTCGCGGCCATTTCGGTGGGCGGAGGCGCGTCCGGAGGAGGAGCTTCGCCGCCCGCGAGCGTATCTTCGGGAGGGGCTTCCGTCGCGTCTGCCGGAGGAGCTTCGGCGGGGGTTTCCGCCAAGTCCGTGGGAGCGACTTCCGCATTCTCTGCTATTTCGGTGCTTCCGCCTTCGTCAGAAAGTTGTTCGTCGGCCGCAAGCTCGTCTCCACCTGTGGATTCTCCACCTTCCTCGGTGCTCGCGGTCTCTAAATCTTCGTTATTTTCTGTGGCTTCGGCGGACTCTAA
>CAYPFC010000042.1:0-4737 GCA_964409815.1 uncultured Pseudobdellovibrionaceae bacterium | reverse complement strand
TCATCCGCGCTGGCCTCCACGTCGGCACTTTCATCCTGAGCCTTCTTGGAGGTGCACCCCGTTGTGCCGACGAAGAATAACGCGGCGAGGGTGATGATCACATACTTCCTGAACATGACGTATACCTCGGTTGTTTTGTGCGAACCTACCGACAATTACAACACACGGTTTAAATATGGAGAAAGATAAATTGGTCTAGCCGGACGAAGGTGGCGAACGCGGTTGACTGGACTATTGTCGAGACCTGGAAGGCTTTCCCAGCTTGCCTTTCAAGAGGGGAGACTTCGCGGGACCGGCGAGCTCGAGGCGTGATCCGTTTTTTATTCCGTTTTTTTCAAACCAGCCGGCGTTCATTTCCAGAGCGTAGAGCGCTGGACTTCGGCTCTGGTACGTCGGGGGACGCGGATCCATGAGCGAAGAGGGCGTCATTTCCTGAACGTCGACGAGCACGCCGTCTTTGTTAAAAAAACCTATCGCCAGCGGGATAAGGGTGTTCTTCATCCAAAATCCCTGGATCTCTTCGCGCTCAAAAACAAAGAGCATCCCTTGATCTGGGGGCATCTTATCGATGTACATGAGTCCCTGAGCGCGCCGATTGTCGTCGTCGGCGACGTGCGCAGTGAAGGCCTTCTTGCCAATTTTGAACTTCGCCTTCTCGTAAAGCTTGTCAAGATCGCGCGTCTGCGCCCACGCGAAAGCCGAAACGGTCGAGAGCATCGCGATCATCGTTAAAACTCTTGCCATGCGAGCGCCACTCCATAACGTACACCGCGGGTCGAGACGGTGACTTCGGTTTTTCCCAGCGCGCGGATCGCCTCGCTCAAGATGATCGAGCCCGCGACAATGACGTCGGCGCGCTTCGGCTGCATACCTTTGAGGTCTTCGCGCTCTTCCACGGTCATCTTCGCCATTTTTCTTGTCCACTCTTCGATCGCAGTCAGAGGAAGCTTGTATCCATGCACGAGCTTCTCGTCGAACTCGCGCGCCTGATCGACCGCAGCGAGCGTCGTCGGCGTGCCGGCGACCGCGATGACCTCCTTGAAGCTCATTCTCGGGAGCGGCGCTTTCGCAAACGCCTCACGCGCGTACGCGGTGAGCTTTTCGATTTCCTCATTCTTGACGGGATGCTCGGAAATAAAGAGCTCGGTGAGTCTCACGCTGCCGACGTCGACGCTCGTGCCTTTCGGCTCGCCGCCGTTGCGCGCGATCACTTCGGTCGAGCCGCCGCCCACGTCGATTACGGCGAGGCCCTCGACATCTTTACGGTCGCAGAGCGCCCCGGTAAACGTCAGCGCGGCCTCGCGCGCGCCACTGATGATGTGAATCGGAATACCGTTTCTACGACCGATCTCCATAAGAAGCTCGCCGTTCGATACGTCGCGGGCGGCGCTCGTCGCGACGGCCACGACCTTCTGGCACTTGTGCTCTTGGATCGTGCGGCCGTAATCGGCCAGGCAGTCTTCCATACGCTTCAGGGCTTCAGGGTGAAATTTTCGATTGGCGTGAACGCCTTGGCCGAGCTTCGTGATGCGGGTCTCGTCGTGATGAACTTTCGTGACGACTCCGCCCTCAACGTCGACGATCAGCAACAACGAGGTGTTGGATCCCAAATCGAGAGCGGCGACCTTCACGCGTTTACCCCTTCAGCTTGGTTTGAAGGACTTGGTTCACCATTTCCGGGTTCGCCTGTCCTTTGGAGGCCTTCATCACGGCACCGACGAAGAATCCGAAGAGCTTCGTCTTTCCGCCGCGGTAGTCAGTGACCGCTTGCGCGTTCGCGGCCATCACTTCGTCGACGATCTTTTCGATCGCGCCCGAGTCGGTGATCTGACTCATTCCCTTGGACTTGACGATCTCGGCCGGCGCCTTAGAGGTCTTCCACATGTCGATGAAGACGTCCTTCGCCATCTTTCCCGAAATCGTCTTAGCGTCGATCATCGCGATCAACTCCGCGAGGTGCGTGGCCGAAATGGGGCTCTTCTCGACATCGAGCGCGGCCTGATTCAATTCGCGCAGAAGCTCCGTCATGATCCAGTTCGAAGCGGCCTTCGGATTCTTCGATTTCTTAGCGACGTCTTCGTAGTAATCGGCGAGCGCCTTCTCCGTCGTCAGCACGAACGCGTCGTACTCGGGAACTTGATACTCCGATTGAAACCGTTGTGCGCGAACGAGCGGAAGTTCGGGCAGATCCGCCTTCACTTTGTTCAACCAGGCGTCGTCGACGACGACCGGAAGAAGGTCGGGGCACGGGAAGTAGCGATAGTCGTGTGCTTCTTCCTTCGAGCGCATCGAGAACGTTCGGTTCTTCGCCGAATCGTAGAGGCGGGTTTCCTGAACGATTTTTTCGCCGGTCTCGTGACAGTCGATTTGGCGCTGAATCTCGTACTCGATCGCCTTTTCGATAAAGCGGAACGAGTTGATGTTTTTCAGTTCGACTTTGGTGCCGAGCTTCGGATCGCCCTTTTTACGAACGCTGACGTTGCAGTCGCAGCGCATGGAGCCCTCTTCGAGGTTTCCGTCGCAAACATTCAAGTAACGAAGGATCTTGCGAACCGTGCGCGCGTACTCGGCGGCTTCCGCCGGCGAGCGCATATCGGGCCCCGAAACGATCTCGAGCAGCGGGACGCCGGCGCGGTTCAGGTTAATCAAAGAGTAATCGCCTTGGTGCTGCGATTTTCCGGCGTCTTCTTCCATGTGAGCGCGCTCGATGCTCACGCGTTGAATCTTGCCGTCGAGGTAGTAGTCCACATAGCCCTTTTCGCAAAGAGGCTCGTCATACTGCGAAGTTTGGTAGCCCTTCGGCAAGTCCGGATAGAAATAATTCTTACGCGCGAAAACCGACTTCTTGCGAATCGTGCAATTCAACGCCAAGCCCGTGCGCGCCGAGAACTCGACCGCCCGCTTATTCAACACGGGGAGGGCCCCCGGCATTCCGAGGCTGACCGGATTCGTATGCTCGTTGTCCGCACCTCCGAACTTGGTCGAATCGGACGAGAACATTTTGCTCTCGGTCAAGAGCTGCGCGTGAATCTCGAGCCCAATGACCGCTTCCCAATCACTGTAAGCCATACGGAGTCTCCTTGATGGAAAGCGCTTCTTCGATCGCGGCGCCCGCATTGAACAGATGTTGCTCTTGGAAATGCGACGCCAGCAACTGCACGCCGATCGGGAGCTTCGAGCTGGTCAGCCCCACCGGAACGCTGATGCCGGGAATGCCGACGAGGTTGGCCGATGTCGTGTAAATGTCGTTGAGGTACATCGCGAGCGGATCCGAGATGCGATCGCCGATCTTGAAGGCCGGCGACATCGTCACCGGGCTCAGCATCACGTCGCACTTCTTAAACGCCTCGAGGAAATCCTGGCGCAGAAGCCTGCGCACCTGGCACGCCTTCTTGTAGTAGGCGTCGTAGTAGCCGCTCGAGAGCGCGTAGGTTCCCAAGATAATCCGGCGCTTCACTTCCGAGCCGAAGCCCTCGCCGCGCGTGCGGCAGTAGAATTCGGCGATATCCTCGGCGCCCTTCTTCGAGAAATCGGCGCGATGACCGAAGCGAACCCCGTCGTAGCGCGCGAGATTCGAAGACGCCTCGCTCGTCGCGACAAGGTAATAGATCGGAACGGCCATTTCGGTGAGCGGGAGGCTCACCTCAACCGTTTCAGCTCCGGCTTTCTTGACGACTTCGATCGCCTGATCGACCGCCTTGCGGGTTTCGGCCTGAAGCTTGTCTGAGAAATATTCTTTCGGCAGCCCGACTTTAAGGCCCTTCAGGTTTTTATTAATGTTTTTCGACCACTGCGGAACGGGCTCTTGCGCCGACGTCGAGTCGCGCTCGTCGTGGCCCGAGATCGCCTCAAGTACGATCGCCGCGTCCTCCACCGTGCGGGTCATCGGGCCCGCCTGATCAAGAGACGACGCGAACGCCACGATCCCGTAGCGGCTCACGCGCCCGTAAGTCGGCTTGATCCCCACGATGCCGCAAAAATTCGCGGGCTGGCGAATCGATCCGCCGGTGTCCGTACCGATCGCGACTGGAGCCATCAGTCCCGCGACCGCCGCGGCCGAACCGCCGCTGGATCCGCCGGGAACGTAATCGAGATTCCACGGGTTGCGGCTGATCCCGAATGCCGAGGTCTCGGTGCTCGAGCCCATCGCGAACTCGTCTTGGTTCGCCTTTCCGATGTTGACCGCGCCGTTGGCTTCGAGTCGCTCGACGACCGTTGCCGAGTAGGGTGGCTTGAAATTATTCAAAATTTTCGAGCCGGCCGTGGTGAGCATGCCCTTCGTGCACAGCATGTCCTTGATCGCGACCGGGATGCCGCCGAGAGGACCGATGTCCTCGCCCTTCGCGAGGCGCGCGTCGATTTCGGAAGCGCGATCGAGCGCCTTGTGATTGACCGTGATGAATGCGCCGAGTTTCGAGTTAAATTTTTCGATCTGGTGGAGCGAGCTCTTGGCGATGTCGCGCGCACTGAAGGATTTCTTGCGTAAGCCTTCGCTCAATTCCTTTACGGAGAGAGTATGGAGATTCATGGTTAACCCACCACCGGCGGAACTTTGAATAAGTTGCCGACCGCTTCAGGTGCGTTCGCCATGGCCTGCTCGGCGTTCTCCCAGGATTTCGCTACGTCTTCTCGCCAGAACATCTTCATGTCCGTGGGAGTGACCAGGGGCTCGACGCCCTGAGTGTTCACTTTGGAAACTTGTTCAAAGTGCTTCAAGATAGAAGAGAGGTCGGCGGC
>CAYPFC010000041.1:11599-16122 GCA_964409815.1 uncultured Pseudobdellovibrionaceae bacterium | reverse complement strand
CTCCACATCGCGTTTTCCGGACTCGGGCAGTTTCAGAAAGTTCGAAACGCCGTCAACGAGCACATATGTGGCGGTTCCGAAAATTCCTCCGGCCAGAAGGGTCGCTTTATCCGCGGGATTATCCAAGAAGGTGCCGAGGACGTAGAAGAGGATCAAACATAGCGCCAGCTCGATAGCTTCGATCTTTCCCATGGTCACGAGCGGGCGCTCGATCCAGTCCAGCCAGTGCAGCTCTTTTTCCTTATTGAAGAAGTAGCGAAGGGCGACCATCAGCAGGAAGCTTCCCCCAAATCCGGCGAGCGCCACGTGCGACGAAAGCATGATCTCGGCGTACTCTTGCGGCTTCGTCGCGGCCAGAACGATGGCGCTCCAAGGATCGATCTTGCCGATGATCGACACGATCGCGAGCGGGAACACGATACGCATGCCGAAAACCGCGATCGCGATACCCCAAGTGATAAAACGATGACGCCAGAGGGGCGTCATATCGCGAAGTACGGAGGCGTTCACCACCGCGTTGTCGAACGAGAGCGAAATTTCGAGCACCGAAAGCACGAAGGTCAGAAACATGGCCGAAAGCGCGCCGGCCATCGTCCCGGAATAGATATAACCGACCCAAAAGCCGATCGCGAGACCGATCGCCGTGACGACGAGCGAGCCCGTGTAATATTTCATGAGTAGTTTCATGAAGGGGACACTACGTTAGCGTCCCCGAAAAGATCAAGCGAATGCCGAGGGGAGCGGAGTGTCTAGCGGGCCGATTCCCCTTCGCCGCCCTTACCACCGTCGTTTCCGCCATCGTTGCCGCCGTTATTGCCGTTGCCATTGTTTCCGCCGCCGTCGTTACCGTCACCGCGTCCCGATTCGGGTTCGCCGTTCTTGCCGCCGTCGTTGTTGTGGCTGCCGGGGCCGTCATTGCGTCCGTCGCTGCCGCCGTTGTCATTGTTGTTATTGCCGCCGCCGACATTCTCGCAGTAGGGGAGAACCGAGGTGGCATGGCGATGGGCCTCGCTGCGATAGCAGGAGTGATCGCAATGTCTGGGCACCACGCGGGGAGCGTTCACGTTACACGTGCGGATCAGCTTGGCATAAAAGCGCTCGTTATTGCCGAATTCTTCGGGCGCCATCTGATCGGGGCGAATGATACGCATGGCTCCGTTCGGCCATTGGCCTTCGCGGATCGTGCACATCTTCAGGCTTTGCAGATTGCGCATGCGATTCTCGGCCGCGCGAGCGCAGTTCGAGAACGCCGTGCTGGGATAGCTGTTGTAGTGCGCGCGGATCATGGAGCGGAAGCGCCACTGATTCTCGTGCGGGCTGTTGCGCGACCACGAGCGGCCGACGTCGAAGATCTGCTTCGCGAGAGTCATCGGGCGGCTCGAGTACTCGACTCGGCTCGTGAAAAGTCCGCCGCGCTTGTCCGACATCAGACCGAAGCCGTTGGCGAACTCCGATTGGTCCTGGCCGGCTTGACGTAAGGACGATCGGCCGCCGATCCAGTCACGGGCGTCGTTGGGCATGGACATCGGGTACTCGTTATCCGTGCAGTATCCGTAGGTCGCGACCATCTCGGCAACGCGTCCCAGATACTGATCGCGGCTCGCGCGATCGCCGGGATTATACGGACCGTGGTAAGTCTGCGCCATGATTCCAAGGAGAGCGACCCACTTCGTGGCGCCGCCGCCGTTGGTGAGGACGTCGGCAGGGTTCCATTCTTCCAGTCCGCAAGCGATACACGCCAGCTCACCGAGCTTCGTGCGATTGCGCTCGATACAGCTCGTGGAGGGCGGAGGCTGATACGTCGGGGGCGGGGTTACAACTTCCGGAGGAGGCTCAACCGGGGGCGCGGGAGCGACATCGATGCCCGAGCCTTTCTCGCCCTTTTCGTCCTCCGCGGGCGGAGGAGGAGCGTCGGGAGTGCCGCCGAAGTTTTCGATCGGGGGTACGCCGCCTTCGCCTTTTTCAGCGTCCTGCCAAGCGGGAGTGCCTGAGGGAACAGCCGAGCCACCGTAAGCGGCCGCGATTGTGTTCAGACGCTGCGTGAAGCGGTTGCACTGGCTCGAGAAGCGCGCCGCGATTTCACCGTTGCGGCAGCTCTGGGCGATGCGCTCCATGTTCGCGCGACGCTCGTTATAGAAAGCTTGGTCGGGAATCGCGTTGCCGGCCGCGGCCGAGCAGCGGCGAGTGATTTCGTCGAGCGGCGTGCGCGCGACGCACGCGTCGTTATAAATGGATCCGCACTTGAACGAATCTCCGTTTCCGCAGCCGCGGCCTTGAGTGGGGCACACCATGCGGCCTTCGGCGTTCGGCTTCATCACGCGGCGAACGCCGCCGATCAAACAATAGCGTCCGCTATCGGCGAAAGCCTCGGGGAGAAACGCGGGGAGCTCGAAGCGCGGCTCCAGAGCCGCGAATTCCGTGTCGACGTTTACGGCCATTTCGAAATCGGCGGCGATCTTGCGCAGGTCTTGGAAGTACTTAACCTGCTTTTCTTTTGGCCAAGTTTTGAACTCCGAGTACGGTACCATAACCGATGCCGCGCCGGCCGTGAGGGGCAGCGCTGCGATCAGCAGTCCCAAAACCCAAGTTGTCATTCGTGCCGTTCTCATCGTCATTCCCTATCCCGTTAGTTGGGGCAAGTGTATACAACCGTGACCTTAACGCCCTCGGGGAGCGCGGGGCTGAACTTAATGGTGTCGCCCGTGACCGAGATCGTCGTCGTGACCGGCTTGTCGAACGTGACGACGGGGTTGTCCGTCGGGTCACATTCCATCTTAATGCCGGGCATGCTGTTGACCGTGCGATCCTTGATGATCTTCAAGCTGTTCGAGTAGTCGGTGTCGCAGATGCTGCCGATGTGACCGCCGGTCTTGTTCGAGAGCTCGGCGTAGAGCGTACCGAAGAAGCTCGGGCTCGACTGGGCGTCTTGTTTCGCTTCGCAAACGGTATCGTTCGGCTTCACGATAATCGAGTTCCAGATGAACGCTTTCTTAAACGTTCCACTGTTGTACGTCGACTTCACGTAGTTGATCAGCGTGTCGGGATAGTTTTCCGGAGTCAGAGGCTTGTACTGCGCCGACGACCACGACTGATTGCCGCCCACGCTGCGCTCGTTCTCATCCGAGACGAGGATCGTCGTGAGGGTCGCCTTGTCGCGCAAGCAGCCCGATGACTTGAAGTCTTTGATCATCAAGTACTGGGCTTTGATACCCTGTTCGTCGGAGCTCCACTCGGCGCCGAGGGCGTCGATCGTCGTCGTGAAGATCGATCCTTTATTAGGAGTCGACTTTGTCATGACGTATTGGTTGATCGTCTTCCACTTGATCGGGCCGCCTTTATAGTAGCTGATGTCGGTGGTCGTTAAGCACACTTGGTAGTCGATGTTCAGAGCGTCGAGGTCAGACATCAATCCCGACAGGCGCTGGGCGAGCTTCGTTTGATCTTCTTTCATCGACGACGAGTCGTCGAGAATGAGGATCACGTCAACCGAGTTCAATGCCGGAGTCACGTATTCGATTTGCGTGACTTTGCGGCCGGTCGGGCAGGTCGTGATTTGACATGCTTGCTGGCTCGAAGGCTTGGTGCCGGCGTCGCAGTAATTCTCGGGAACGTACGCGCCGTCGTTTCTCTTACACGCGATCGAGCGCGTTTGTAGTCCGGGACCGCACGAAGCCGAGCATGTCGACCATGCGCCGGGCTCCCACGCATATGTATAGACGATCGGGCAAGATTGCGTGTTGCACGTGTGCGAAGTCGGCGGCTTCGTTCCGGCATCGCAGAACGAGTCCGCGACGACGGTGCCGTCGTTCTTCTTACAAACTACGGTGTCGGCTTCGGTTCCGCCGCCGCATTGTTTCGAGCACACGCCGTGAGTCGTATGCCAGTCGTACGAGACGACCGGGCAAGGATCCGTGTTACAGGTATCTTGAGTTGCGGGCTTCGGGGTCGAGCAATTCGAGTCCGCGACCGTCGTGCCGTTTTGGTCTTGGCAAACGACGATGCGGGTTTTCACTCCGCCTCCGCAAGTTTTCGAGCACGCGCCGTACGCGCCGACGTTCCAGTTGTAGGCGTTCGGGCAGGCTTGTACGTTGCAATCTTTCGTGGAGGCGGGCTTCGGTCCGCTGCAGAGGTTGTCCGCGACGACCACGTCGTCGATCGTGCGACGGCAGCTGACGACTTGAGTTTGCGTTCCGCCGCCGCAGGCCTTGGAGCACATTCCGAATCCGCTTTCATGCCAGGCATAGGTCGTTCCGGGAGGGCAGTTCGGCTCGCAACTCGTCGGAGTTTTTCTGAGAGTGAAAAGCGACGTCCGAGCACGACGCAACAAGCGCCGCGAAAACCATCACCGCCAAGAGTTGAAAAAGACTCTTCATAAAGAGGTCTCCTTTATCCATCTCTACTTCGGCGTATCGAATGGATATATGAAGGCTAGGGGACAAAGGTCCCGAGAAATTTAAGCGTCCAGGGCGCGCACCTTCGACCTTGGGCCGGGTATGCCAAGACTTTGGCTTGGGGATTGCTTC
>CAYPFC010000041.1:1259-11584 GCA_964409815.1 uncultured Pseudobdellovibrionaceae bacterium | reverse complement strand
TAATCGGGGGGGACTGCGTGAAATGCCCGCGATACGCGAGTCTCCCGTCCTTGCCGAATACGAGAGCGTAGGGCACGCCCTTCCATTCTTGGAACAAAGGCTTGCCGTCCGCGGCTTTGATCGCCGAGAGTTCTTTGTAGTCCTTGCTCACATATATGACTTGCGCGGCCGTCGCGGGAATTCCGGTCTTGGGAAAGGTGTCGCGCAAGAATTTGTCGTACGTGTCTTTGCCTTCACCGCGATTCGCGTAGGTCATGAGAAGTACGTGCACGTTTTCGGGAGTCCAGGTGCCGTTCTTGAAGCGCTTGCCGATTTCGGTCAGGTCCTCTTTGCAATACGGACACCAAGTCGCAAAAACGCGCATGACCGCGATCTTTCCCTTTACCGGGGTAAAGCCTATTCCCTCGAGCTCTTTCGAAGTTACCGGCGTTGAGCCGCAGCCGCGAGGCTTCGCACCTAGCTTGTTGCTCGTCGAAGCGCAGGCGTTGATTACGAGGGCGACGGTCATCAGTGCGAGCAAGCGCATGTCAACTCCAGTACTTGGTCCACGTAAAAACGGAGCTCAGGATTCGCTTCCACAAGGGTAATTTCGCGAACAAGCTGCTGTCAAAAGGATCGGAGAGGGACTGATCGCGTAAATATCCCTCGATCATCCGCTGTTTATTGTGCTCGTGCGTGACGACGACATCCAGCTCGAGATCGTGCAGAAAGCTGCGGTGATTGAGGTTCGTCGAGCCGACGCAGATCCAATCGTCCGCGATCAGAAGCTTCTGGTGCGCGAAGCGCGGTTTATAAATATAGAACTTCACGCCCTTCTTCGCGAGCTGCCGCATGAGGGGAACCGAGACCCACTCCATTATCCAGACGTCGTTCTTTTCCGGAATGATCAGGCGCACGTCGACGCCCTTTTTCGCCTGCCGCGCGAGCGCGCGAAACACGCGGCCGACCGGAACGAAGTAGGGCGTCGCGATCCAGATCCGGCTCTTGGCTTTCCGAAGTCGGCGCATGAAATTCAAGCGCGTGCGCCGCTTGTGGAAAAAGGAGTCGTTCAACAACAAGAGCCGCGGGCTGCGCGCGGGCCAGTTCAGGGCCGTCCACCCGCGAAAAGCGCGTTGAAACGCGCGCTGCGCGTACTTGACGTCTTTGCCGGTCACACGGACGGCGACGTCCTTCCACGCGTCGTTGCCGACGACGGAGCGCAAGTGAACGTCCGAGACGTTGAAGCTACCCGCCCAGAGCTCATGGTGATCGATCAGGCAGAATTTGCGATGATTGCCGCGATTCGCCCGGCTCCAGCGATAGACGATGCGGTGACGCAGACTCTTCGGGTCGCCGGGCACGCGTTTCATTACCCAAGGCGGCACTCGGAAAAACCTTACGCGAACGCCCTCGGCGCGAAATTTGGGCCAATATTCGTCGTGAAAATTCGGAGAGCCCCAGCCGTCGACGATGATGCGCACGCGGACTCCGCGCCTCGCGGCCGCGATGAGATGCTCGGCGAGCCGATCTCCCATCACGCCTTTCTCGTAAATGTATGTTTCAAATTCTACGATGTGTTTTGACCCATCAATCGCGCGCAAAAGACCAGAGAAATATTCGTCTCCGCTCGTAAAAAGTGTCTCTTCGTCCCACGTCTGCACCGTGTCTTTCATCACGACGACTGTATCTAAAATTACGTGGGTTGACACGATCGCAGTACGCAAGATGTAATTTACGTCTAAACACATAAATGGGGGATACCTATGAAGACAGCACTGATGCTGGCGTGTTTCTTTGCCTTTGGCCTCAACACCCATGCGGCCGAGATGTTGAGCAGTGAAGAATTCGCTGCGCAAGAAGCACAACGGAGATGCGGCGACGATTTACGCTGCTATTTCTCGCCCGAGGAGCTCGAGGCCGCGCTCGGTCCTGACGCGTCGACGTCCGAAGCCTCGTTCCAAGCGCAGCCGCACTTTCACGCGGAAGAAGACGGCGGCTTAAGCGACGAGGCGCTCGAGATGTTCGACGCCAGCACGAAAGCGCCGATTTGGGCGTCGTTCATCGCCAATTTCCGCAAATGCGCACCGGGTTGCGTGCCCGCGAACTATTCCACCTACGGAAGGCGCGCGAAACCGTCGTGTCACGACACCGGCCGCGCCGCCGACGTGGGCGCGATCACTTGCGCGGGACGCACGTACAAAGCGATCAATCGCGGTAAATACGAAACCTTCGTTGGCTGCATGAAGAAGCACATGATCGTGCTCTATCGCAACGGCAAGGGCGTGACCACCGGTCACCACGACCACGCGCACTTCAGCAATGGTTGCACGTTGAAGGGCGGCAAAAAGTACTGGGGAGACGAAGGCGTCGACACCGAATAGTTCGAGCGTCCTCGTTTGAAAAATAAAAACCCACGCGACGATCGCGTGGGTTTTTTTCATAGAGTATCCGCCTCACGGCCGGGAATTCAGACCGCCTTCAGCTGGGGGTAGAGCTCCATGAACTGCTGGTAGCCATTCAGGATCTCTTTCAGGCGATGTCCTTCTTCCTCGAGCGTTTTTCGGTCGAAGAAAATGCAGTGCAGTTTCTCGTCCATGCCGCTCGGGTCTTTCTTCGCCTTCACGACCGCCATCATCGGAATCGGGTAGGCCGGCGGTTGCGTGCGGAATGTAACGATGAACGGCTTCGAGACTTGCTCGGCGACATGGTGTTGAATCATGTCATCGAACTGCGAGGCGCTCTCTTGCACCATCAAATTCTGAACGGGTTTTCCGATCAGATCTTGAGCCGCGCGATAGCCCAGCGTCTTGAAGAGTTTCTCGTTAATCTCCTCGATCACTTTCGTGCGAACATTCACCGTCACGAAGCCCGCGTGTCCGCCTTCCACGAAGTGGTGGAAGAGCGACTGCCAGTTGTCGTGAGCGTTTGAGTCCTTATATCCGGAGAGTAAATCAATACACGCGTCAAGGTTAAACGGGCGGCTGACCTTGTCCAAGTTGTAGAACTTGACCAGCTTGATCAGGGTATCGAGTCGCAGGTTAATTTTGCCACCCTCAATATTCTGATAGTGTCGATAGTCGATGCGCATGTTTTGCGCAGCCGTGACTTGCGACAGGCCCATTTGCTTGCGCGTCGTCTTGAGCGCCTTTCCGAACTCTTTTAGGAATTGATCCATTTCCATCATTTTGAGCCCCTTGTTTAAGGTTCCTTGAACGATGTTCTACGGCAAAATATATGAGATTTCAATAGGTTCGAAATGAATGAATTTTTAATTTTTAAAAAACTGAAGCAATACGGTGGCTTGAACAGGAGTGTGGGTGCGCTAACGTAGGGCGGCCATTGCGCTGCGCGACGGAAAACTCAGCTAGAATCTGGCGTATATCGATTAAGGCAATGTAAGGGAGGAAGCTCGTTCGATGCGATCCCAGATGGCTTCCCACTCAAGCGTGGAGTTCTCCGGCGTGCGACGAACCCAAATCAAACTGCCCGCCGCGACGGAAAGCTCGCGGAAATTTTCGTACAGTCGGCGCGCGGCGATTTGCGGTGAGTTTCCGAGCGCGAGCTCATGCACGTAGGTAAATTTCGCGCCCAGCTTTTCTTCCGTCCGCGACTTCAGGGAATCCGACCACGCTTCGCCGTCGACGATGATTACGGGGCACGCGGGCTGGTAATGCGTTTTTAAATTCCCGGGCGAAGCGAGTGATTCCGCGCGCGTGACCTCGTAACTAAGTCCGCGCGCTCCAAGCGCTTGACGAATCTCGGCGCGCGAGACGCCGCCGGGGCGCAAGATTTCGATTCGGTTATCGACGACACGAAGGACCGTGCTCTCGACCCCGACTTCGCTCGCGCCTCCATCCACGACGGGAACCTCGTCACCGAACTCCGCGATCACGTGCTCCGCTTTCGTCGGGCTGACGCGACCGAAGCGGTTCGCGCTCGGCGCCGCGAACGGCATGTGGATCTCACGCAAAATTTGAAGGGCGACGGGATGGCGCGGACAACGTAGGGCGACCGTATCAAGTCCCGACGTAATCAGCGGAGAGACCGCTTCCGTCTTCTCGGCGACGAGCGTGAGCGGGCCCGGCCAAAACGTTTCGACCAATACGTCGTATACTTCGTGCCAGGTGCGTGTCAGGCGCTTCGCCTGCGCGACGTCCGCGACGTGCACGATCAGCGGGTCGAAAAACGGGCGCTGCTTCACTTCGAAAATACGGCGCAGTGCTGCTGCGTCGTCGATGCGCGCGGCGAGACCGTACACGGTTTCCGTCGGAATGGCGACGACGTTACCGGCCTCTAAACGGGCGATGGCTTCCTGGGGCGAGATGATTGACATGCCCCTCCCTCATACGAAGTCGTGGCGGCGTTGTCTATGGTTTAGAACGGTCGCTCGGTAATCTGGCGACGAAATTCCTCAAAATACGGCTCGAACCAGGCGTACGCGCGAAGCTTCGACGGGCTCAGCTTTCCGTTCTCGGCGAGGTAGTTGTAGACGGCCTCGACTTCGCCGAGCTCGAGCTTGGCGAACCCTTCATGGTTCTTGGCGGGAAGCCAGCGCGCGAAGCGCTTCGTTTCGCTGAAGTAGGTGCGCGAGAGCACTTGGCACTTGCGTTCAAAGGCTTTGCGCGGAACCCTAAAAACTTTTTCCGCGAAGCAGTTATAAGCCGTGCTCCAGACGGCCGCGCGAGACGAGAACGCCCGGTACGTCGCCAGACAAACGTCTTGGTGGTGAGGATGTCCATATTCGCCGAGGGCGCCGTGCGTGAACACTTCGCTTGGGGTTTCAGACTTAAGTCTAGCGACCAGCGCGTCGATGTCGAGCCGCGCGTTGTACTTGTCGGCGAAGTCCCACATCTCAAACGTTTTTGCCTTCAGCTGATCGCAGGCCGAGAAGAAATCGCGCTTGCGGCGCTCTCCGTCTCCATCCGCGTTGCCATCGGTAACGCAAATCACTTTCCACGGTTTACGTCTGTAAACCTGGACTAGTCCGCCGAAGAAGATCGTTTCATCATCGGGATGTGCTACTACGAGAAGATTATATTTTTTCAGATTCGAATCCTCCGCACTCATCTAAGATTCTAGATATGCAATTGCGAATTGGCAAAGAAGAGACTGAATGGGTGGACTTGGCGTGGCAGTGGTTGCACACCGAGATCCAGCCGGGCCAAAGCGTGTTTATGCCCGCCGGTGGCACGCCCCAAGCGCTGTATCGCCGCTGCTCGCGGGAACCCTCCGAGTTATTGCGCTCATTAAAAATGCTTCAGCTCGATGAGATCATCACGGGCCCGTTGAAGGGTTGCTTCCGTAAATTTCTGGAAGAAGAGCTCGCGCCCTTCAAGAGTCAGATTCAATGGATCGAGAACGGCGACCGCACGGCCGACATTTCGATCCTCGGCGTGGGAATCAACGGCCATGTCGCTTTCCACGAGCCGTTCCTTCCCCGCGGGTTTCGCAGTGGCTGTGTCGTCCTGAGTCCCGAGATTCAGAATTATCTCGAGCTGAAAGAGAAAACTTGGGGTCTCACCTACGGAGTCGACACGTTCTTGCGCTCGAAAAAAATCCTCGTGCTTGCGCGCGGGGAGCGAAAGCGCAAAGTTCTCCAGCAAGCGATCCAGGAGCGCGATCTTCCGATCAGCTGGATCCTCGAGCATCCCAACGTCACGCTCATCACCGATTTCAAACTTTAATACGCTGCTGACCTAGCGGAAAAATCGGACGATGGCCCCTCCACCCGACGGGATTAATTTCCACGCGCGTCGTTCTCAACTTTAAGATATTGGATCCGGTGGTGGCATAAAGCGTGCTCCTTCCCCGTTGCAGGAAGTCGTCCACGGGAGGGATGCATGAATACGTTCCATATTATTTTCGGCGCGCTTTTGTTCTTCGCTTCGACACTCTTCGCGACCGAGCAACGGATTGAGAAAGAAACCTACCTAAACTTCAGCGATGTCTATGTTCAAAAAAGTCGCGGCATCGTAGAGCCGAAGGAGCTCCTCCTCAACGGGATGTTTCCGAACGGCTGTCACAAATGGCTGAAGGCGGAAGTCACTCACCTCGACAAGTTCACGCACGAAGTCCGCGGGCTTTCGAAAGTCGCGCAGGGCATGTGTATCATGGTGATGGTACCGTTCACGAAGGAAGTCGACCTTGGCCAGCTCGCCGAAGGTGAGCACCTGGTGCGCGTGATCAACGGCGACGGCACGACGATCGAAAAAACGTTTACGATGAATCGCTGAGCGTGAGCGCTAACGGGTCGTGCCCGAGTCGGTTGTGTTCGGCGGATTGACGAGAGCCGGAGCACCGCCCGCGGTGCTCGTGCGCGGAATCGGATTGCCGCCCGGATCGAGGCGACACGCGCTCGGGTTGTGTTGCTTCGCCAGGCCCGGGGTTCTCGGGCAAGCAAGACTGTTCTCGAAGTAGTTGTACATGATCGAGCCGTGGCCGAGCGTGCTCTTCACGGCGTTGAACGCCTCGCCACCGACGCCGGTGCATCCCCAGGAGCTTGCGGTACCGGGACTGCGAGCGACGTGTGTGATCACTCCGCGGGCGACGCTGCCTTGGCCCTCAAGGCCGACCATTCCGAACGAATTGTGCGGTCCGTATTTGTCTCCGCCGTCGTGAAATGAGGTCAGGTGAAATCCAGCGGGCGTTAAGTGAGAGCCGTTTCGGTGACACGCTTGGGGCGCGCCCCGGCCGGCGCCGTTTCCGTACGAGACGGCCGTCTTGCCGAGACAATTTCCTTGAAGGTCAAAGATAAACATCATGGGCGGAACGCTCTTCGCGCTGTAATCGTTGATCGCGATCTTCTGGTTGTCTCCACGTTGGGCGAGGGCGCAGCCGTTTCGGAAGGCGATCGACTCCTCGAACGCGTTCTTCACGTGCTCGGCGACGTTTCCGCACGCTTCCATCTTCCCCGAGCCGATGACTTGCGCCATCCCCGGAGCGTTGAGGTTCGGAAACATGTTTCCGCCGACATTCGTGAGGTCCGCGTTGCCCGCGGCGCCCTTTTCTCCACCCATCATCTGGTCGATCCACTGCTGAATCTGGTTGGGTTGGAATTGTTGCTGGTAGGCCGCTTCGTCTTCGGCTGCGGCTTGTTCGTCGGTCTCTTGGGCCGGTTGCGCTTGGCCGACGATCGGGGAGTTCGCGGTCGTCGCGTTCGGATCCACGGTGCCGCCCGGGTTGTCGTGAGGCCACGGCTCAACCGGTTGCGCGGTGGCCGCAAGGGCGCCGGGAGAGCCGAGCAGGGCCGCCGTTAGAAGGACCGTCTTAAAATGAGACACTCTCGGTTTCACGTATTTGCCTCGCACAAACACTCAAAGCTGCAACATCAAAGCCGGTGCGCGCGCGTTTTCGGCGTCACCGCCGTCTAAGCTTTTCGCACCTGTCCGTGAGATTATCGGCGTCCTATACATGGGACTGAACGGCACCGGAAGAAGGTCGAGTTGGAAAGCGAGAAGGCTCTGGTAAACTAATCTCGAGGTGACCGATGAGAGTGTGGCTCCTGGTCCTGACGCTCCTCGTGGGCGCGGACGCCTTTGCGAAGAAGAAAGAGGATCCCGCGAATCCGCCGATCAAAGCCGGAGCGGAGATCGTCGTCGACGATTATCATAAAGAGCTCCAGATTTTCTTGGTCACGATGACGTCCGCGCGCGATCAGGGGCCGAACTTCGCGTCGGCCAAAGACCTGAGGGCGGCGATCGAGTATGACGGTTCGCTCGAGGATTTCATCAAGAGCTCGAGCCAGATGATCGGCACGGTTTACATTCTGAAGAAACCCCTGCCGATGATCGACGGCGAGGACGTTCTTAAGAAGTACAAGAAGCTTCATCCGCGGAAAAAGTGAGCGCGGAATCGCGTCGCGGCCTCAAGATCAAAAACAAAAACCCGGCGCGAGCCGGGTTTTCAGTTTCAGATGGCCCGGATTTCTCCAGGCCGTCTTGAATTTCAAATTTCGATCTTAGTAGCGATTGCCGCCGCCGCCGCCGCCACGGCCACCGAAGCCGCGAGGACCGCCGCCGCCGCCACCGCGACCGCCGCGACCGCCGCCGCCGCCTTCGCGGGGAGCTTGCGGACGAGCTTCCGAAACCGTCATGTTGCGGCCGCCGAGGGGCTGACCGTTGAATTGTTCGATGGCTTTCATCGCTTCGTCATCCGACGACATTTCGACGAAGCCGAAGCCCTTGCTGCGGCCGGTGTCGCGATCGGTGATCACGCGCGCCGATTCAACTTTGCCCGCTGCCGAGAACTGGCTCTCGAGAGCTGCATCGTCTACCGAGTACGGCAAATTGCCGACGTAGAGTTTCTTGCCCATGGTATCTCCTCTTTCTTAACTGTGCTGGCCGAAGTTACCAGGCCACTGAGAAAATCTGAAAGGCACCATGCGCTTCGAATTCTGTGGCGGAACCGGATCCAAAAACACTGGTGCCAGAGTACCGTAGGGAGCGCAAAATTTTCAAGCGAAAACCCCATGCCTAGGGGCTTTGGTGGATTTTACTCGTCATCCTTCCGACGGACGATACTGCGCTGATTCTCCTGGAGAATCTTCTTACGCATACGCACGTTTTTAGGCGTAACTTCAATCCATTCGTCCTGCTCGATCCATTCAATACAGCGCTCCAAATTCATCTCGCGAATTCCTTTGAGCGCTTCGTAGTGATCGCTACCTGCGGCACGAACGTTTGTTAATTTTTTCTCGCGCGTCGGATTTACGTTGAGGTCATTCTCTTTGTTGAATTCCCCAATGATCATACCCTCATAGACTTCCACGCCCGGTTTAATAAACATTAGACCGCGGTCGTCTAAGTTAAGAAGCGCGTATTCCGTGGCGAAACCGTTGCGATCGGCGATCAACGCACCGTTGGCGCGGTGGAGCATTTCTCCCTTCCAGTCGGTGTAGCCGACCATCTGCGAGCTAAACAAGCCTTCACCCTTGGTGGCGGTAAGGTACTTCGTCCGCATGCCGAGTAGGCCGCGTGTCGGAATGTCGAACTCGAGTCGCACGCGATTCTGGGTACCCGTCGGCCCTGAGTGGACACCCACGGCTTCGTACGATTGCAAGATCCCTTTTCGCTCTTGGAACATGCGCGTAACGTCGCTCGCGAACTCTTCGGGCAGATCGAGCGTGGCGCGCTCGAGCGGCTCCATCTTTTTACCGTTTTCGGTTTTGATCAGTACTTCGGGACGGCCAACCATGAACTCCATGCCCTCGCGGCGCATTTGCTCGATCAGAATCGCGAACTGAAGCTCGCCGCGGCCAAGGATACGGAATTGATCGGGGAGAGCGGTTTCCTCAAAGCGGACGGCGACGTTGTGGCGCACTTCGCGCAACAGGCGCTCGCGGAGTTTACGCGACTGAACGGCTTCGCCGTCGCGCCCCGAGAACGGAGCCGTGTTCACCGAAAACACCATCGCCAGCGTCGGCTTATTCACTTCGATCCGAGGCAGACGCTTCGTGGTTTCTTCTCCCCCGACAGTGTCGCCGATTTGGAAGTTTTCGGCGCCGGCGACGACGCCGACGTCTCCCGCCTCGAGCTTACTGACTTCCACTTGGGCCATACCCGAGAAGCGGAATAGCTTTGTGACGGTGAATCCTTGAGTGACTTCTTTGCCATTGTCGTCGACGCCCATTCGGTAGGCGCGCTGGCCAACCGCGATCGAGCCCGAAAGAATGCGGCCGATAGCGAGACGGCCTACGAAATCCGACCAACCCAAGTTTGCGATCGCCATTTGGAACGCGGGCTCGGAGCCGAGCTTCGGAACGTCGATATGCTTCACGATCAAATCGAAAAGCGGCTGTAACGAGCCTTTCTTTTCTTTCGCGATCAATGCGGGAATCTCGTTGGTGTCGGTCGTGCACCAACCTTCGCGGGCGCACGCATAGACGATCGGGAACTCGGCTTGCTCTTCGCTCGCGCCGAGATCGATGAACAGATCGAAGGCTTGATTCACGACTTCCGCGGTGCGAATGCCGTCGCGACACTCGGGGCGATCGACTTTATTCACGCAAAGGATGATCTTATGTCCGCGCTCCAGAGCTTTCTGCAGCACGAAACGAGTCTGCGGCAGCGGCCCCTCGGCGGCGTCGACGAGCAAAACGGCGCCGTCGACCATCCCCAGAATGCGCTCCACCTCTCCACCAAAATCCGAGTGCCCGGGCGTATCGACGATGTTTACGCGGATATCTTTGTACTGGAAGGCGGCGTTTTTCGCCTGGATCGTAATCCCGCGCTCGCGCTCGAGGTCCATGGAGTCCATGACCCGGTCTTCAAGCTGAGCCCGTTCCGAGAACGTTCCGCTTTGTCTTAAGAGATGGTCAACCAGGGTCGTTTTCCCATGGTCAACGTGGG
>CAYPFC010000041.1:0-1249 GCA_964409815.1 uncultured Pseudobdellovibrionaceae bacterium | reverse complement strand
TTCAGCCGAACCAATAGAGGTGGGCGATAATACAGATATTTCTAATGTTCATGCAGACCTTCGACCTTAAGCGACCCGCCCCGGAGTGGCAACGTATTCTTCGTGAAGATTTACTTCCGTAGGCCTTAGGGAGTACGCTTAAGGCACCGTGATCTTCGGCAACGAGAACATCTCCACCTATACGCGCACCAGTATGACGATCTGGATGGTCCTGGCTTTTCAAGCGGGGCTTCTGAATATCGGCGGATTCATGGCCTGTCAACTACGCCCCCGCCCTGGCGCTCTTGCTGGTGCCGGCCTGCTTTCTGCTCGGGGCGATGATCAGCGGCGTGCTCGTCGATTTGCGCCTGAAGATGGGAAAGAAGCCCAAGTACTATATCGTTTTCGGCGTGTTGTTCGCGCTCATTCTGCTGGTCGAGATCGGCGGGTTCAATAAGGCGTTCGGAACCTTCGGCGAGCCGCTTGAGCAGACGCACGACTACTGGCTGCTCGCGGCGCTCTGCCTGATCTGCGGGATTCAAAATGGGACTGTGTCGCTGGTTTCGAAGTCGGTCGTGCGCACGACGCACCTGACGGGCGTACTGACCGATTTAGGCATCGGCATCGTTCGCATTCTCAATCGCGGGCTTTTGAAGGGTAAGATCGAAGGCGAGGGCGAGGCCAATTGGATGCGCGCCGGAATCCTTTTGAGTTTCACTTGGGGCGGGGCGCTTGGCTACCAGGTCTTCCATAAGTGGGGGTTCCGCGGGTTTCTGTTTCCGACGATCATCTCGGCCCTGTTGTTTTTTCTTACGCTCTATTTTCAAGTGCTAAGAAAGCCCCATCGCGCTTAGAAGAATTTTCCCTCGAGAGTTGCGTCGTGCGCTCAATGGCCCCGCGGCCTATGACGAAACGTCCGGACTACTCAACCAAGTGGGGGAACAAAAAATGAAAGCCATTCTGTTAAGCCTGATCGCATCCGTTTCGGTATCGGCATTCGCGACCGTGGACGCCGTGGATCGCGGTTACATCGTCGTTCAGAACATTCAAGATGACCAAGATTTCTTTCTGGAGCGCGCACCGTTCGTGGGTTGCTACGGCCTGGCGCAAGGCGCGCGCCTCGTTCAGTGGACTTCGGAGGTCCTGGTGAATTCGAACATCGGTTGCGGCGGCGTTTCGACTACCGAGAATATCAACGCGCTTTCGTGCGCGAAAGTCGTCGATTCGAAGGAGTCCGCGGACTTCGCTTCGTTCTCGGAGATCACGCTCG
>CAYPFC010000040.1:0-16144 GCA_964409815.1 uncultured Pseudobdellovibrionaceae bacterium | reverse complement strand
GGCCTACCAGGATCGCGTGAAGAAGAAGTATGGATAAGAACGACAAGGGCTCAAAAAGTACGGGCGAGAACGGCCCGGACGACGGCGACATCCCCAAATGGGGCGAGATGCTCAAGCGCGTGGTGAGCGTGGGCCTCGGCGCCGCGTTCATGACCGAGGAATCCGTGCGTAGCGCGCTCGGGGGCATCAACCTCCCCAAAGAGGTGCTCGCGTCGATCCTTCAAGGGGCTAACCGCTCGAAAGAGGATTTCCTAAACAAGATCGGAAACGAGACCATCAAGCTCATCTCGAAGATCGATTTCGTGAAGGAAGCTTCGCGATTCGTGGAGGAGCATAAATTCCGGATCGCCGCGGAGATCGAAGTCGTTAAGAAAGAGCCCGGCGAGCAAGGGCTCAATCTCAAAACCAACGTTAAAATTAAGGATTAAATCGCGCGGAGCGAGTCGGGCGCGCGATCGGTCGGAGCGTCTTCGTACGCGGGGGCGGGCGCCGGGGTCGGCGCGGGAATAGCGGCATCCGGCGCGGGCGCGGCCGTCGGTGCGGCAACCGCGGGCTCCATCGCCGATTCCGCGGTGATCGCCGTCTTCACTTCCACGTCTTTGCTGATGTCACGGATGCGGTTTTCGACGATCGCGCCGACGTCCTCGCGTGGCAGAGGCTGTCCGGCTTCGCTGACTGCGCCGTTCGTATAGTTGCGCGAGTTCAGGTAATCGTCCGGCCGAACGGGGTTCGAGACCGAGCGTTTCATGTAGCCCTCAAGGAACGAAACGATGTTTTCCTTGCGCTCGGGGAGGCTGCGAACGGCGTCCGCGGCGAACTTCATGAATTTCCAGAGTCCGTTGTCGACAGCCGAGCTGACGGCATCGACTTTGGCCATTTCGGTCAGCGCGCGCTCGAGGAACGCGCGTAAGTCACCACCCGCGAATTTCGTGTCGATTTGAAAAATCAGACGATCGAGGAATTCCTGGCGGAGCAGGTGTTCGTGCTTCGCGGTCTTCAGCGCGCGCACGTCGTTTTCGACATTGTTGGGAGTGGCGATTTCCACTTTGTTCGAGAGCGTTTCGTCGATCTCGCGCAGACGCTTGACGTTTTGCGTGCGCAAATCCTGCAGGTAGCGGAGGGTGTCGGCCTTCACCTGGTGAGCGGCGCCGTCCTTCGCCCAAAGAATTTGGGGAAGGCATATAGCGCAGATAAGAATGATTAAGCGGGCTTTAAGGGCCATTCCGACTCCTACCCCTAATAATAGCAATTCCAGGGCCAAGACCGCGTTCAAAATAGTCTAGTTTTTACAAATATTTAGATCTAGCCCACGGTCTTTAACTCGGGTGAAAGCGTAGGCTGAATGGACAGATTTTGACGCAAAGCCGAATTGCGTGAAAATCGAGAAGCGACTAGATCCAAGGCATGGCTCGACGAGATCTCGCATTCGAACATCGGGTTTTGAAGCCCCTGCGCGCGCGAAAATCGCTTCCGCGCCGTTGGCTCTTGGCCGTTTCCGGAGGCGTGGATTCCATGGCGCTCGCGGAGTTCGCGCGGCGCTGGAGCCGGTATTTCGGGGCTTCCTTCGCGGTGGCGCACGTTCACCATGGGCTCGATGTTCCGGCGACGCAAAGGCGCTTTCGCCGTCAGGCGCAGGCGCTCGTCCGCGACTGGTGCGCCGGACACGGGATTCCATGCTTTACGAACGTGCCAGAAAAGACGGCCGCCCGTTCGGAGGCTGAGCTCCGCGCCTACCGCGAGGCTTGGCTCGAGAAATGGGTCGCGGAAGGCGCGTTCGACGCTCTGGTTTTCGCGCACCATGCGGATGACCTCTTGGAAACTCGTCTTCTCCGCCTCATTCGCGGTACCGGACCGGAAGGGCTGGTCGGCATGCGTCTGTGGAACGGGCGGAAGCTGAGACCGTTGCTCTCGGTCTCACGTGGGGAAATCGAGACCTACGCACGGGCGCGCGCGCTCGAATGGCGTGAAGATCCTACCAATTCTCAGACGCACGCGCTCCGCAACTGGATTCGGACCGAATGGCTTCCGCGCCTCGAGGAACGTCAAAAGGGCGCGCGCCGGTCGCTTTCGCGCTCATTGAGTTTAATCGCGCGCGGCCACGCTCGTGATATGAGCACAGCGAATGTCGGACTGCGGCGCGATTTGATTAAATCGGCTTCATTTTCCGAGAGGGAGATCCTCGTCGCGCAGTATCTGCGCGCGCAGGGCTTCAAGGATTACGCGCAATCGCACGTGCACGAAATTCTTAAGCGCATTGACACCCGCCGGAAAAATCTCACCTTTGAAATGTTGGGAGTGGTCTTTGAAGTTACACCCGACTTTCTTCGGGCGAGTCGAGTTTGAGATCATTCGACCCCCATGTTACTCTATAGATGTTAGGTCAGGGGGCTCATGAGGAGCGTACTCTGATGGAAAGGACGTCCGATGCGCTCGCCTTCAAAAACCATGACCCTCTGGGCTCTGCTGATCGTTCTCGCAGTGCTTTTCTTCCAGATGTACGAAAAGCAAGCGAATCAGATCGTGCGCGATTTCAATTACAGCAAGTTGCTTCAGGCCGCCAATAACGAACAGGTTGTGAAAGACTCCGTCGTGTTTCATAAAGCGACGGGCGAGATCGAAGGCCAATTGAACGACGCCGGGATTAAGCTCTATGGCGGTAAGGCGTTCAAGATCAGCGGCAACACCGACGACAAAGGTTTCGAGCTTCTGCGCGAGAAAGGGATCACCCCGAACTACGCGAGCGGTGACAACTCATTGATGGCCAGCGTGCTGATCAATTGGCTGCCGCTGATTATCATCATCGCGCTCTTCATGTTCTTCATGCGCCAGATTCAAGTCGGCGGCGGAAAGGCGATGGCCTTCGGCAAATCGCGCGCCCGATTGCTCACCGAGAACAAAAACCGCGTGACGTTCAAGGACGTCGCCGGCGTTGAGGAAGCGAAACAAGATCTGCGCGAGATCGTCGACTTCCTGAAAGACCCCAAGAAATTTACGAAGCTCGGCGGCCGCATTCCGAAGGGCGTCCTGCTCGTCGGTCATCCCGGCACCGGTAAAACGTTGCTCGCCCGCGCGGTTGCCGGGGAAGCGAACGTTCCGTTTTTCACGATCTCGGGCTCGGACTTCGTTGAGATGTTCGTGGGCGTGGGCGCCTCGCGCGTTCGCGACCTTTTCGAGCAAGGTAAGAAAAACGCTCCGTGCTTGATCTTTATCGACGAGATCGACGCCGTCGGACGCCATCGCGGCGCCGGAATGGGCGGCGGTCACGACGAGCGCGAGCAGACGCTGAACCAACTCCTCGTCGAAATGGACGGCTTCGAGTCGAACGACGGGGTGATCCTCATCGCCGCCACGAACCGTCCCGACGTTCTTGACCCCGCGCTCTTGCGTCCGGGTCGCTTCGACCGCCGCGTGGTCGTCAACAAGCCCGACCTGAAAGGCCGCGAAGAAATTCTGAAAGTGCATACCCGTAAAACTCCCTTGGCTTCCGATGTCGACCTCGAAAAGTGCGCGCGCGGGACTCCGGGATTCTCGGGCGCCGATCTCGAGAACCTCGTGAACGAGGCGGCCCTGCAAGCGGCGCGCGACAACAAGGCGCGCCTCGAGATGGAAGATTTCGAAAAAGCGAAGGACAAAGTGCTGATGGGCGCCGAGCGCAAGTCGATGGTCATCAGCGAGAAAGACAAGCGCCTCACGGCTTATCACGAGGCGGGCCACGCGATCGTCGGCCGTAGCCTGCCGGGTCTCGATCCCATCCACAAGGTGACGATTATCCCGCGCGGAATGGCGCTCGGCGTGACCCAAACTTTGCCCGAGGAAGATCAGCTGAATCTTTCGAAGTCGAAGGCGACGAACATGATCGCGTTCCTGTTCGGGGGCCGTGCCGCCGAGGAAATCGTATTCGAAGATTACACGACCGGCGCCGGTAACGACATCGAGCGCGCGACCGAGCTCGCCCGCCGCATGGTGTGCGAGTGGGGCATGAGCGATAAGCTCGGTCCTTTGGCATACGAGAAGCGCGAAGGCCCCGTATTCCTGGGAATGCAGCAAGCCGGCTCGCGCGACTACTCCGATGCGAAGGCACAGGAGATCGACGCGGAGGTCTTCGGCCTCGTGAAGCGCGGTCATGACGCCGCGATCGACATATTGAAGAAGAACATGCAGGCCCTGCACAACATGGCCGGCGCGCTTCTCGAGTACGAGACGATCGACTCGGACGAAGTGAATCTGCTCGTACAGGGCGGATCTTTGGAAGAATTTAAAAAATTAAGAGAAACGAAAAAAGAGCAGATCGAGCGCGACCGTAAACAGGTTCGCGATGCGGGAGAGAAGGCTGATAAAGCCCAAGCGGCCGCCGACAAGAAGAAGGCGACCGGCGGAGATCCCGTTCCCGCTCCGGCTTAAGACGTTAAGGCCCGCGCTCGACAACTAGGGTAGTGCAACCATGTTCGCCGCCATCTGGAACAATTGGTCGACTTTGTTCACGCAGTTGCGCGTGCAGGACTTCGTCGACCTGTTCCTGGTGTGGCTGGTGGTTTACCGCGTTCTTCTTCTCATCAAAAAATCCGGCGCCGTGCAGATTCTCTCGGGTCTGGGGATCATGGCCATCGCCTATATGCTCTCGATCTGGCTCGAGCTGATCACGTTCAATTACATTCTTGAAAAGTTCTTCTCCAACCTGTTCGTGATTGTCGTGATCCTGTTCCAGGGCGAGATTCGGCGTGCGCTCGCGCAGATCGGATCGAATCCGTTTCTTTCGGGGCATTCGCGCGTGGAAGAGACCCACATCATCGAGGAGCTCGCCAAGGGCATCATGGCGTGCGCCGAGCGCGGCTACGGCGCGCTGATCGTTTTGGAGCGCGAGATCTCGCTGGATTACTTCATCGAGGAAGGACGTCCGATCGACGCCGAGGTGTCGAGCGAGCTCATTCAGAGCATTTTTCTCTCTACGAGCCCGCTTCACGACGGCGCGGTCTTGATCCGCAACGGGCGCATCGTCTCGGCCGGCTGTTTTCTGCCCCTGAGCAAGAACTCGGCCTTGGATAAGAACCTAGGCACGCGCCACCGCGCCGCGCTCGGACTGACGGAGGAAACCGACGCATGGGTTTTCGTGATCAGCGAAGAGAACAAATCGGTCGGCATGGCGCACTCGGGAGTGCTGGAGACCGACGTGAACCTGCATCAGCTCCGTCAGACTCTGTACGACCTGTTCGGATTGTCGAAGAGCTTTGAAAGGGCGCACGCGTGAAGGCCAGGGTTACGGACAATCTCAGCTACAAGTTCGTCGCCCTCGGGGTGGCGCTCATCCTCTGGATGTCCATGCTCGGCCGCAAGGATACGACACTCATGAAGGATTTCGAGCTGCAGGTTTTGCTTTCGCCGACGGTGGAAATTCAAAACAGTGTCCCGCAACTCGTCAAAGTGGAAGTCGCGGGCCCGCGCGTGGCCTTGAAGAAGATCAACCAAATGGCGCCGCTGTTCACGGTGGATCTCACGGGAGCCAGACCGGGCCGCCAAGTGGTGCAGCTGAGCCGGGACGGATTGAACCTCCCGATCGGCGCGCGCGTGATGAGCATTGAGCCGAGTGAGTTCACCGTCATCCTCCGTGAGGCGAAGGTGAAGACCGAGGGGGAGAACTAGATGTCGATTCGTAAACTATTCGGAACCGACGGGATCCGCGGAACGGCGAACCAGGCGCCCATGACTCCCGACATCGTGTTGAAGGTCGGACAAGCCCTCGGGCTTCTTTTGCGAAACAATCCCGAGCGTCAGGGTACCAAGCGCATGGTTTTGATCGGTAAGGACACGCGCCTTTCCGGGTACATGGTCGAGCAGGCGCTCGCATCGGGCCTGAACTCGATGGGGATCGGCGTGCAGCTGACGGGGCCGCTACCCACGCCGGGGATCGGATTTCTCGCGCGCAATATGCGAGTCGATGCGGGCGTGATTATCTCGGCTTCGCACAATCCCTATCACGATAACGGAATCAAGATTTTCGGCGCTGACGGTTTCAAAATTCCCGACAGTATGGAGCGCGAAATCGAGCGCATCGTCGCCGAAGAGGATATTTCCCAGCACCTCGCAAAGAGCGACGCCATCGGGCGCAGCCGCCGCATCGACGACGCCGCCGGAAGGTACATCGTGTACGCGAAAAACGCGTTCCCGATGAGCTCGTCGCTTGAAGGGATGCGCATCGTCCTCGATTGCGCCAACGGCGCCGCATATAAGGTGGCGCCGGCGATTTTCTCGGAGCTGGGCGCGGACGTCGTCGTGATCGGCGACAAACCCGACGGCTACAATGTGAACGAGGATTGCGGCGCCCTACACCCGGAGCGCCTGTGCGAGGCGGTGAAGCAGTATCGCGCCGACGTGGGCATCAGCCTCGACGGCGACGCCGATCGCGTGATCATGGCCGACGAAAAAGGCACGATCGTCAACGGCGATCACATTCTCGCGATCTGCGCGCTTTATCTTTCGAAGAACAAGATGCTGCCGCAGAACACGATCGTCGCGACGCAAATGTCGAACGTCGGTCTGGACATCGCGATGAAGAAGCACGGAATTTACGTCGTGCGCACGGACGTCGGCGACAAGAACGTCGTCGAGGCCATGCGCAAGCAAGGTTACGGCCTCGGCGGAGAGCAGAGCGGCCATATTATTCACCTCGCCCAGTCGACGACCGGGGACGGCTGCGTCGCCGCGCTCAACGTTTTGGCCGTAATGAGAACCGAGAAGAAACCGCTTTCACAATTGAAAGCGACCATGAGCGACGTTCCCCAGGTCCTGATCAACACGCGCGTGAGCAAGCGCAAGGACCTCGCCACGATTCCGGGCTACGAAAAAGTCATCAAAGCCGCCGAAGCGAAACTCAACGGCGAAGGCCGGTTGTTCGTGCGCTTCTCGGGAACCGAGCCGGTGATTCGCGTGCTGGTGGAAGGCCCCGATAAAAATCAAATCGGAATGCTGGCGGAAGAGATCGCCAAGTTCCTTCAGTCGGAATTGAGCTAATCCATGCGTCTGGCGACCGTTGAGCAGGCCCTGCAAATCGATGAGATGTCGCAAAAAGTCTACGGTCTCACCGGCGAGGTCTTGATGGAGTCGGCCGGCGCGCTTGCCGCGCGCGAGATCGACCTCACTTTCCTGCCCGAGCTGACGCGCGGAGCGGTCGCGGTCGTCGCGGGGCCCGGGAATAATGGCGGCGACGCTTTGGTCGTTGCGCGCCACCTGCACTCGTCAGGCTACCGCGATCTTCAAGTTTATTTAATGGCACCGAAAGACCGGCAGTCGCCGCTGTTCAAGCTTCAGCGGCAGCGCGTGGAGCTACAAGGCATTCGCATCGTCGATCTCACCGAGATTCCCGAGCGGGTCGAGCAGTTGAAGTCGGCGGAGCTTATCGTCGACGGACTGTTCGGTATCGGACTGAAGCGCAAGATCGACGAGCCCTACCTGAAAGTCGTTGAAACCATGAATGCCGCGAAGGCGCCCAAGGTAAGCCTCGATTGCCCGTCGGGATTGAATTGCGACACCGGACGGGTCGAGGGCGCGGCGATCAAAGCCGCGATGACCGTGACGTTTGGTCTGGCCAAGCCCGGATTCTTCGCGAGCGAGGGCCCCTCGCACGTCGGAAAACTCAGAATCCTGCCGATCGGTTTTCCGTACGAGGCGTTGCGCGGAATCGCGACGTCGCACTTCTTATTCAACGAGCGCCTCGCGCGGCGCTACCTGCCCGCGCGCAAAGAGACCTCCAACAAATCCGACCACGGGCGTTTGTTGGTGATCGCGGGGCGCCCCGGTTTCTGGGGCGCGGGAGTCCTCGCCTCGACGAGCGCGTTCCGCATGGGCGCGGGCTATGTGATGTGGGCCAGTTTCGAGGCGCCATACGAGGCGCTCAAAGAAATTCCCGAAGTCCTGACCGGACAAATTAACGACGATAAGCTCTGGCAACAAAAGCTTTCGGCCGTCGCGATCGGCCCGGGCTTGGGATCGGGCAAAGAGACCGCGGCGATCATCGAAAAGCTCAAGGACCTTAAGGGCATTCCGGTCGTCGTCGACGCCGACGCGATCACCGCGTGCGTGGAGCACGATCTTTTCCCGCTGCCTGAAAATTGGGTCATCACTCCGCACTCGGGCGAGCTCTCGCGCATTTTAAAGGTTCACACCCAGGACATCGAGAAGGACCGTTTCAAGTCGGCTTTCGACGCCTACGAAAAGACGAAGTGTCATGTCTTGCTCAAAGGTTACCGCAGCGTTCTCGCCTTCGGCTCGCGCTGCATGGTCATCCAGGCCGGAAACTCGGCGCTCGCGAAGGCGGGAACCGGCGACGTGCTCACCGGAATGATCGGAAGCCTGCTCGCGCAAGGACTCGATCCCACGCAAGCGACGGCGACCGCGGCGTACTTGCACGGGCGACTCGCGGACGAGTGGGTGCGCTCGGGGAACGACAAATCTTCGATGACCGCGAGCGATTTGAAAACGATCCTTCCGCAAATCGTGTCCCGGCTTCGCCTTGGCGGCTCGCTATTCTGATGTCGACGCACGTTCTGCAATCCAAAGACGAAACTCGGGCCTGGATCAAGAGCTTCGTGAATGAGCTCAAGCGCCCGTGCGTGGTGCTGCTCTCCGGGCCGCTCGGCGCGGGGAAGACGCAGTTCGTGCGTTGGTTCCTCGAGGAGCTCGGAGTGAACGACACCGCGTCTCCCACGTTCGCGATTCATCACCGCTACGCGGGCGCGAAGGGCGGCGTCGATCACGTCGATCTGTACCGCGTGAAAGACGACGCCGATCTGGAGGGCAGCGGTTTCTGGGATCTGTTCGCGCAAGAGGACGGACTGGTCTTCGTCGAATGGGCGGATCGTTTACCCGAGTCGGTATGGCCGGCGAAGTGGCGGAGAATTCGCATCGCGCTCGCCAAACCGGGAGCGGGCGAGGCGCGTGAGATGTCGATGGAGATTAGGACGCCTTAAGCCACTCGGTGCCAAGTTTGGCCATGAACGCGTCGGTCGTTTCTTGCACGAACGTCAACGAGTCCATCTTTTGATTCTGATCCGTTCCGATCGCAACGAGGATCGCCCAGAGGTTGCCGTCCGTTTTGAGCGGAATGGCGGTCACGCACGGGGGGAGCGCTTCGTACGAGAGCGCCTGGAAGAGCTCGCGGTGCGCGGGGGAGTCCATCAGGTATCCGTGATAAGGCATCAGAGTTTTCGCGACGATCCTCAGGAAGGTCGGCTGCGCGAGGCTTACGATCGGGCCGGCGTCGATCGGCATGCGCTCGTCCCAGTGGCTGACGACGGCGTCGTAGTCGACGACTTTCGCGATGAAGCTGCGCTGGTAGCGCGTGCCGAGCTGAGTGAAGAGATCCTTGATCGCGACCAACTCTTCGCGCGTGAGATCGCGTTTGGGCTTCATTTCGGTGACGACAGAAGCGTTCGTGCCGGGATCGGGTGTCGCGGGCAGATCGGGAAGCTCGGGAAGAGCCGTGCCGGAGGAAGTTCCCTGATCGATACGGATCGAAGCTTGCGACTCCGAATCCTCGGTCGTGGCCTCCATCGCGGCGCTCAGGTCCAAATTCAATTTGAAAGGTTTCGCGGTCGTCGAGATGCCGATCGGCGCATCGTACGACGACTCGAGGGCGGGAGCGGCCGGCGGGCGCGAAGCCGTCGAGCTTCCGCTCGTGGACGCCCAAACGTCGCGCATCGCGCGCGGATCGGCGAGCACGTACTTGTAGTTTCCGCGCTCTTCTTCGGTCGGAACTTCCACGCAGGCCACGATGACAACGCCGTCCCACTTCTCAACGGGGAACTGCCACGGGTGCCAATCCCCTTGCGCGCGAACGTCGGCGACGCGGGATTCATCGAAGGCTTCCAGGAAGAAACGAGAGTCCAAGACGGGAACTTCAAAGTGAGCTTGCGCCCACTGGAAATATTGATCGATGGCGATGTGGCCGTGCTCGATACAGTAAACGAGAAGCGGAGTTCCGCTGGGCGCCTGCGCGCTCCACGCACTCAAACTTTCCGGGCTGATTTTAAGGGCTTCGACCCAATTCTGCTGACTGCTCATCCAAGTCACTTTTCGGTCCCTTAAGGGGCGGGCTTAAGGAATCGGGGTCGTTACTATCCTAAGGTCCGGGTCTTGAGACGGAGCGGCATATGTGATAAGTCTCGCCCGTGTTAGATCCAGTTTATTTAGACCACAATGCGACCACTCCGGTGCATGCCGAAATCCGAGCTAAGCTCTCGGAATGGTTGGAGGCTTGGGGGAACCCGAGCTCGATCCATTGGGCCGGCCGGGGCCCCAAGGCCTTGTTGCGCGAAGCCCGGGCGCGGATCGCCTCACTCTTGGGCGTGGAGCCGCTTGAACTTATTTTCACGGCCGGAGGCTCGGAGGCCAACAATCTCGCCCTTAAGAGCTTGGCCTTAAGCGCGCCTTCGGATCGCCGCCAGATCATCATCTCCACCGTCGAGCATCCGAGTGTTCGCAAGACCGCGGAGTTTCTGCGCACGCAAGGCTTTCAGGTCGACATGTTCCGCGTAGGACGCGACGGCCAAGCGGACTTGGAGCATCTCGCGTCGCTGTTGAGCGAGCGAACGCTGCTCGTGTCGTCGATGCTCGCGAACAACGAAACGGGTCATATCCTGCCGATCGCTCGGATCGCCGAGATGGCGCGCGCGGTGGGCGCTTTGGTTCATTGCGATGCCGTTCAAGCTTTGGGAAAAATTCCTCTGAACCTGCGCGAGCTCGGTGTCGACCTCGCCTCGTTCTCGGGTCACAAATTTTACGCTTTGAAAGGGACGGGCGTGCTGTATGCGCGCAAAGGTTTGAACTTACCCTCGCAGATTCACGGCGGCGGACAAGAGCGCGGCCGTCGCGCCGGAACCGAGAATATCCTGGCGATCGCGAGCCTCGGCCACATGTGCTTGAAGTCCGAGGAGATCGTCACGCAAGGCCTTCGCATCCGCGAGCTGCGTGACCGGATGGAGGCGCGCATCTTGAGTGAGATCCCCGGGTGCCACGTGACCGGCGCCGACCGCGCGCGCCTGCCCGGCACTTCGAGCCTCGTTATCGAGGGCATCGATGGAGAGACTTTGCTGATGAATTTGGACGTGCGCGGGTTCGCGGTTTCGACCGGCGCCGCGTGCTCTTCGGGAAATCCCGAGCCTTCGCCGACGCTGCTCGCGATGGGCTTAACGCGCACGGAAGCCCAAAGCAGTTTACGATTAAGCCTCGGTTGGGGGACCACGGACGCCGAAATCGCGCGTTTCGTTCCCGCGTTGAAGGAAGTCGTCGAGCGTCTACGCGGTTTCAAGCACGGGGAGAAGTTCGCTTATGGCGTATAGCGGATTCGGCTCGGGCTCCAAGGGACGCGTCCTCGTCGCGATGAGCGGTGGAGTGGATTCGTCGGTCGCCGCGGCGTTGCTCAAAGAGCAGGGCTACGACGTCATTGGGGCGACCATGCAGGTCTGGGATTACTCGGCCGACGCGTGCGACATTCAAGAAGGCAACGGCACGTGCTGCTCGTCGACGGACGTCGACGACGCGCGCGCCGTGGCCGACAAACTGGGCATCCCGTTTTACGTGATCAACTGCGAGGCGAAGTTTCAGGCGTACGTGATCGACGACTTCATCGGCTCGTACTTGGAGGGCCGCACGCCGATCCCGTGCTCGAACTGCAATACATATTTGAAATTCGACCACCTCATTCAAAAAATGCGCGAGCTCGAGTGCGATTACATCGCTACCGGTCACTACGCGCGCATTGAGCATGTCGACGGGGAGCCCCGCTTGATCACCTCGTCCGACTCGTGGAAGGACCAAACGTACTTTCTGTTCACGCTGCAAAAGGAAATCCTGGGAAAAATTCTGTTCCCGGTCGGTCACCTGCAGAAGCCCGAGCTGCGCAAGATGGCCGAGGAGCGCGGCCTATCGGTCGCGAAGAAAAAAGACTCGACCGGCATTTGCTTTATCGGCAAGGGCGGATATCAGGAGTTTATCGAAAAGCACGTGGCGCCGGATCTGCTGCGCCCGGGGAAGCTCAAGCTTTACCCGACGGGCGAGGTGCTCGGTTCTCATGACGGGATTCACGCGTTCACGTACGGACAGCGCAAAGGCCTGGGCGTCGCGACCGGAGTGCCGTTGTTTGTCGTGAAGATCGACTCGCAGGACAACACGGTTTGGCTCGGCGAGGAGGAGCATTTGTATTCGAGCCGTTTGACGCTGAAGAACTCGAATTGGCTGAGCTCGCCCTCGCCCGACGAAGAGTACACGGTCAAGATTCGCTTCCAACATAAGGGCGCGAAGGCGCGCATCCGCTCGCAGGCCGACGGCCGCATGGAGCTCGAGTTCCTCGAGCCGCAAAGATCGATCACGCCCGGCCAGGCCGCGGTTTTCTATCGCGACAAAGAGCTCGTCGGCGGCGGTTGGATCGTATGAGCTTGAACGATCTTTCGTTTCGAATCCACACTTACGGATGCAAGGTCAACACGTACGACTCGGGCCTTCTGCAATCGCGCCTGAAGAAAGACGGATTCACGCTCTCGCGGGAGAATCCGCGCATTCACATTTTGAATACCTGTGCGGTCACCAAAGAGGCCACCCGTGAAGCCGTGAAAAACGCGCGCCGCCTGAAGGCCCGCGACCCGCATGCGCTCGTCGTCGTTACGGGTTGCGCGGCTCAAGTCGACACGGACGAGTTCTCGCACGTTCCGGGCGTGGACCTCGTCGTCGCGAACTCGCACAAGGGGCAGCTCGAGGGTCTGATTCGCAAGTACTACTCGGGCCAGCTGCGCGACCGCGTTCACAAGTCGAATATTTTTAAGAAAGAAGATCTCGAGCCGGGCGGGGGCGAAGAGGCCGAGCACACGCGCGCGTTCCTGAAAATTCAGGACGGTTGCAACTCGTTCTGCACGTTCTGCGTGATTCCGTTCGCCAGAGGCAAGAGCCGAAGCCTGACCGTCGACGAGATCGTTCGACGCGTGAACGAGCTTTCCGCGCAGGGGATCAAAGAGGCCGTCCTGACGGGCGTGCACATCGCCGATTACCGCGACGGCGAGCTCGTGCTCGAAGACCTCGTCGAGAATATTTTGAGGCGCACCGAGATGCCGCGCTTGCGGCTGTCAAGCCTCGAGCCCGGTGAGCTCAGCGAGCGCCTGCTCGAATTGTACTCGAACGATCGCTTGTGCCCGCATTTTCACATGAGTATTCAGAGCGCGAATTCGAAGGTCCTTCTCGAGATGAAGCGCCAATACACCGCCGAAGCGGTCGAGTTCAGCCTGCAGGAGATCGCCCGCCGCGTGCCCGACGCGTTCGTCGGCATGGACGTCATCGCCGGGTTTCCCGGCGAGAGCGAGGACGACTTTCTCGACTCGTTCGAGCGCTTGAAGCGCCTTCCGTGGACGCGTTTGCACGTGTTTCCTTATAGTCAGCGCCCGGGAACGTTTGCCGCCCGTCGCAGCGATCAGGTGCACCCCGAGCAGATCAAGCTGCGCGCGCGCCTGCTGCGCGAGCTCAGCGAGGAGCGCTGGAGCGCGGCCGCCGCCCGACAAGTCGGCACGGTCAAGACGGGGCTTACGCTCCGGGACGGACGCCTGCTCACGCGCGATTACTGGACGGTGCGGACGACGAATGACGAGCTGCCTCGCAACCAGGAAATGCGCGTACAAGTGATGGGAATCGACGGGGAAACCCTAAGCGGCGAGTGCGTGCTTTAATCGCTTTTTAATCTCAAACAAAATTAATTTATCTTCATCGAGTTCGCGCGTGCTATCTTGCCCGTATGAAGACACTGCTTCTCGCGATTTCGGCTCTTCTTTTTTCCGGATGCATGATCGAGCCCTCGGGTAGCGACGGCGACTTCGGCATAAAGTACTCGATCAAATCTCAAGACTATCACTTTGAGAATGCCGGTCTCGACCCGCTCATCTTCAAGGCCGAGGTTTACCAATCGGTCAGCGACGACAATTGCCAGAAGTACAAACTCGAGCAATCGCGCGAACTCAAACCCGGCGAGAAAGACCGCGTCCGCCTCGCGATGGAGTGTCGGGCCGCCACGAACCTCAGGCGTTACTTGACGGTGACGAACGCGTATAACGGGCGCGAACTCGTGCGCTACAAGTTTCTCTCGGAAAATGTACGCGTGACTTGCGACGAGATCGACTGCGAAGTCTTTTGCGGGGCCGGGCAGGTTTGTTTGATTCCGTAGTCGGTATGAGGTTTGAAGATCCCGAGCCCCCGTCTTTGAAATCGCTTTCAGATCGAATAAAACGTGTGTACTTCCGCTGTGGAAGACCTATACCGGCGCCGTAAACCCCAAGCCTTACAACCGACTTGACGCCCCGCCGCGTCAATACTATAAGTGCGCTTAAGTTGGGCGTTTTAAGCCCGGGATGACCTGTACATGTTTGAAGAACTCGAAAGCCGATTAGACCATCGGTTTCAGCGCGCGGATCTTTTGAAGGTGGCTCTCACCCACCGATCTTACTTTTTCGAGAACCGCCGCACCAGCCCCGGACATTTTGAGCGACTCGAATTCTTAGGCGATGCGGTTCTCGACCTCGTCATCTCGGAGACTTTGATGAATCGCTTTCCCGAAGTCGACGAGGGCTCGCTGTCGAAATGGCGCGCGAGCCTTGTGAACGAGCAAACGCTCGGCGAGATCGCGCGCGACCTCGGGATCGCAAACTGTCTCTTCTTAGGGCGCAGTGAAGTGCGTGAGAGCGTGCGCCCGCGCCTGCTCGGCTCGGCGTTCGAAGCCGTGCTCGCGGCGATTTACCTCGATGCGGGTCTGGAAAAAGCGCGCATGGTGATCGAGCGGGAGTTCGAGTCCCGCCTGAGCAGCCTCGACGACCGCAACCAATACGCGACGGATTTCAAGACGCGCCTTCAAGAGCTCACGCAGAAACGCCTGAAGACCGTGCCCGAGTATCGCCTGATCTCGAGCTTCGGGCCCGAACACGCGAAGCAGTTTCGCTATGAAGTTTTGATTCAAGAAAAACAGTGTGGAGAGGGCGAGGGCAACTCGCGTAAGAGCGCCGAGCAAGCGGCCGCGCGCGACGCGCTCACTCGCCTCGAGAACAACGAAGGAGCCCCGCTATGAGTTACCGTGCCGGATTCGTCGGCCTGATCGGCCTTCCCAACTCGGGAAAGAGCACGCTCATGAACGCGCTCGTCGGAGAGAAAGTATCGATCGTCACGTCGAAGCCCCAGACCACGCGTCGCCGCGTGATTGGACTCGTGAACGACAAGGAATTTCAGGCGATCGTCGTCGACGCGCCCGGAGTCGTTCGCGCGAAATCTGGATTGAATTTGTTCCTTCACGAGGAAGCCAACGACGTGATTGCTCAAAGTGACGCGTTGATCGCGGTGCTCAACATCGACGAGAAGAGCGCCGACCAGCTCGACGAGATCGTGAAGCTCGCGAGCGAATCGGGAAAACCGTGGATCGCGTTGATTCACAAGACGGATTTGCCGCAACTCCACCGCCCGCAGATCTTGCGCGATAAACTCGCGCGCTTCGGCGTTCCCGTGATTCAAGGATCGGCGCTTCATGAAGGCGAGCTGCTGAGAGAGCTGATCTTCGAGCACTTAAAGCCCATGCTACCGTACGCCGACGGACCTTTGTACGACGTCGAGCTCTACACCTTGAGCTCGGTTCGAGAGCTGACGGCCGAGATCATCCGCGAGAAATGCTTCGAGAACCTGCACCAGGAAGTTCCGTTCGGCTTGGCCGTGCGAATCGTAAAGTTTGAAGAGGACGAACCCGTGATTCGAATTTTAGCGGAGATCGTCGTGGCGAAAGAAAATCACCGCCCGATCGTGATCGGCCGCGAGGGCCAAGCGTTAAAGAAAATCGGGTCCGACGCGCGCAAAGAGATCGAGTCGCTCACGGGGCGCAAAGTGTATTTGGAATTAAGGGTCGCCAGCAAACGCAACTGGCAGAAAAACCCGGGCGTAATGAGGGAGCTTGGCTATGTCGCACCAAAAGCTTAAGCGCGTGGCGCTCGTCGGGCGCCCGAACGTAGGTAAGTCGACGCTCTTCAATCGCCTTACGCGCTCGCGCAAAGCCGTGGTGAAGAATGAGCCTGGCGTCACCCGCGATATCCAGATCGAGCCCACGGAGTGGTGGGGGAAATCCTTCGAGGTCGTCGATACCGGA
>CAYPFC010000039.1:13849-16263 GCA_964409815.1 uncultured Pseudobdellovibrionaceae bacterium | reverse complement strand
ACCGCATACATGACGGCCACTCCCGAACTGCAGCGCCTGTACCGCGATGAAATTTCTCCCTTAGCGCTAAATGCGCCCAGTGGCGCCAAAAATCGTCTCCAGAACCTGCTCGATACTCCCTATCGCCGTCCTTCGCAGAAGGACATCCTGCTCGCTCGTCGCGAGCTCCAGGAAGCGCCGTTTGATATCTCGAAAGCTCAAGCGTTGCGCGAGCTTGAGGCACAAGGCGGACGTCCGGCGATGGTTGTTTACCTCGATGAGCGCATCTCTGAAGAAAGGCAAGCAGTTATGAGACTGATTTTATCGCTCTTAACGTTTGGTTTGGTAGTTGCACTCTCAACTCCGGTTGAAGCGGCCGTGGGGAAGAAAAAGGCCGCAAAAGCGACTGCATCGAAGAAGAAGACACAAGGTGAATTGTCCACGAGCCATGATTTCGACGATCACGGAGTTCGTGGTGAATACCAGATGCCGGATGAGGCATTGGTGAAAGTTGAAAACGAAAAACTGCTCGGCGACCTTCTCGGAGTTCGCAAGCACTTCAAAGATCGCCTCGTTGAGGCGGCCGAGCAAGAGTGAGGTAATGGGTATGTCGGCTGGACGCTTTGTACTCGAAAATGACAACGGCGAAGTTGTAAGAACGTTCGGTGTGGACGCCGAGACGCTGTACATCGTCTACCGTCACGACGTGCGCCGCGTGGAAGTCACCGGCGACGTTCAGGCTCTCTCGGATGAGGGCGTTCAATTCGACATCCTCAAGAAGACCTCGGCGTCCGCCGCCTCGAAGCGCGCGATCGCCCTCGACAACGGAGCTCGCTTCCGTTTCGTAAAAGAAGTCGACAACGTCGTTAAGTCCGTCAACATCCCCGAAGATTCCGAAGAACAAGAAAAGCTGATCTACAAATACACCGCGATGGCTCAACTGGGCACGATGCTCTTCATCCTGATCGTCGGCCTCTTGATCGAGCCATTCTTCGTCGACCAACCGGAAGAAGAAATCGTCGCCGTCATTCCTCAACACTTCGTACAGCCGAAAGAAAGCATCACGGTGAAAGCTTCGGAGCAAAAAGTCGATCCGAAGATCAAAGTCTCGAACAAAAAAGTCGAGTCGAAGCTTAAGACTCAGCCGAAGCACCTCACCGCGAAAGTGAAAGCGGTTCGTAAAGAGAACGCTCCCCTTCGCACCAAAGTTAAAGTGGAAACCGCGGGCGCCCTCGGAGCGCTCGGCGGCATGAAGCGCGGCTCGAAAAACTCGGCTGGCTTCAACATGAACGCGCTCAACGACTCGAAAGGCACATCGTGGAACGGCGCGGGCTCGGGTGGCGTCGGCGGTATGGAACGCGCCGTTCATGGTAAGGGTCTGGTCGCTTCGGCCATGGGCCGCGGCGGCGAAATCCAGGGCGGCGGCGGTTACGGCACGCGCGGCAAGGCTGGCGGCGGTCGCCCCGGCTACGGCTCGATGAACATGGGCGGAACCGCGGCCGCGTACTTCGAACCGCTCGATGAAGAAGCGCTCGTGGAAGGCGGCCTGGATAAAGATCAAATCGCCGCCGTTATCAATCGCCACATCGGCGAAGTGATCTACTGCTACGAAAAAGGCCTGCAAGTGAAGCCCGCGTTAAGCGGCCGCGTGGGCGTGAAGTTCACGATCAACGGAGGCGGTATCGTCTCGTCGGCCGGAGTTGGTTCCACGTCTTTGAACAGCGCCCAAGTCGAAGGCTGTATCTTGAATCGTCTGAGAACATGGAAGTTCCCGAAGCCCGTCGGCGGCGTCAACGTGAAAGTACAGTATCCCTTCGTATTGAAGAGAGTGAACCATGGATAAGGAGAAGGTCATGAACCTCACAAAAACCACGGGCCAGCTCTTGGCTCTCATCCTCGCGGGCTCCGTGCTCGCCGCTTGTAACGGAAACAATCCGTTCAAGGGCGACTCGAACCCGGTGAAAGAGTTCCCGAGCGCGCAAGAAGGCGTTCCCTACGATCCGGACAACAAGCCGGTCGTTGAGCCGCCGCCGGACAATACGCAGAATCTTTGCGTGGCTCCGATGCACGTCTCGATCAATCCTGACCACGGCTCCTTGCTGATGATGTTCACCGAAGACGAAGTCGGCGAATATCAAGTGACGGTCGTAAACCGCACGGGTCTTGACTACAACATCACGCACGAGGGCCCGCAAGGCTCGTCGTTGAACCAGATTTCTAAGGACGCTCAGCAAGCCGTTTACAAGTTCTCGTGGAAGCCCGCTAAGTCGGGACGCTCGGGTGTGACCACAAAGACTCTTAAGATCATCCACAACTACAAATCCGCGCAGCAAAACAGACTCTGCGGCGACGCTTCCGTGGATATCAACTTGATCGCAGACAAGACCCATCGACCAGATCGCCGACGCGGGCGACGAGCGCGTTCATCTCGGCGG
>CAYPFC010000039.1:11813-13839 GCA_964409815.1 uncultured Pseudobdellovibrionaceae bacterium | reverse complement strand
CCGCTTCGGACCAAAACAGCGCTCCCGACATCAAACAAATCGGATACCGCAACCAGGGCAGCACGGGCCGCCAAGCGGTTTTGGACGCGTCGGCAGCGGTTCAGTGCGACGAAGCCGGTCAATTCGTTGAAGGCACCAAGTGGGTGTTCAACTGCCGCCTGAATCCCAGCCAGATCAAGAGAATCAACGCAAACTCAACCTCTGACGTTCGCGCGAGCTTCTTCGTTATCGCGGAGAGCAAACGTAACGTCGGCAAACAATCCATTCGTACCGAGCGCACCGTGACCGTCACGTTCGCTCGCCCGGGAGCCTAATCATGAAGCGCTTAACACTGACACTCTTAAGCTTGCTCGCGTTCAACGCGTGGTCGCAGGACCTGACCAGCAAAATGGACGCCCTGGGCGCCAACAAAGACCTGATGAAGAAAGCCCGCGCGATCGATCCGCACAACCGCGTCCGCGTGGTACAGAATCGCGACGTGGATCGCAACTTCCGTCTTGAGCTCGGTCTCAACTACGGAATGGCCGAAGGCGGCGACCCGTATGTGAACACCAGCGTCCTCGGCGGGACGCTCGACTTCCACATCACTCCCCGCTGGTCGATCGGCGCTCGCTACATCAACTCTCAAAACAGCCTGACCTCGGAAGGTCGCGACGTTTTCGCCGATGCGGAGCGCCGCCAAGCCGCGAACGACACGAGCTTCCGTAAGCCCGGCGTCGATTATGCGAAAGACACGTGGCTCGCGGTCCTAAACTGGTATCCCGTTTACGGAAAAATGAATCTCTTCGACGCCGGCATCTCGCAATTCGACATCTACTTCCTCGGTGGCGCCGGACAAGTGACTCTCAGCTCGGGCAATGCGCCGATCTACACCGCCGGCGGCGGCGTGGGCATCTGGTTCACCCAGCACTTTGCTTCGCGCCTCGAGGCGCGTTGGCAGGGTTACACCGATCAGCCCTGGAATGGAACGACTCGCGAGAGCCGCGACATCAATCAGACAGTTATGACCGCAACCGTGTCTTTCCTTCTGTAAGAGAGCTCGGATTTAAGGGGTAAGCGTTATGTTACGACTAAGCGTTTTGACAATTCTGACGGGACTCTCGCTCGGTGCATCGGCGGGTAACTTCGATTACCTCCCCGCATCGAACGGCGCGGCTCAAGAATTTCGGAACCTGATGAACGCGGGCAACTACAAAGCCGCGCTCGAGTCGTGGAATACCGCGTACGGAAACTCCGGCTGGGCCGACGGCTCCAACGGACAGGCGACGTTCGCGTACCTGCTCCACCAAAACGGAATGCCCCTCTCCGCTCTCGAGATTCTCTTGAACGAAACTCAACCCTCGTCCTTGAATCCGCAGCTCTTGAAGCTTTGGAACACCGAGCTCAAGAACTCGCAGTTCATCCAGCGCGGCTGGATCCAAACGCGCGGCGGATGGAAGCGCTTACACAACAACGAGCACGTAGCTCTTAGAATCAAATCGCGCAACGACATCAAGGCCGCGTTCGCCCGCGCCGAAGCTTTGCCGAAAGACAACATCAATCAGAAAGCGCGCATTTGGTTCCAAATCGCGACGCTCGCGCCGCTCATCAACGAAACCGAGTACTCGCTGCGCGCGCTGAAGCTCCTCAAAGAATCCGGCCAGGCCGTTATCGGTCAGGACCAGGTGTCCTCGACGATCGGTCGCGTGACCTACCAGAAGGGTGAGCTCGAAGCTTCGATGATGGCGTTCGACGAAATCCCGAAGTCCTCGAGCCTGTGGATCGAAACGATCGAGGAAAAAGCCTGGAACAACCTGCGCAACGACGACTTCGATAAAGCCCTTGGTCAATCGATCACTCTGCTCTCGCCCGCGCTCGCGCCGCTCGTCGGTCCCGAGTCGTACTTCCTCGCGAACTTGATCGCGCTAAAGGCCTGCGATTATCCCCGCATCTTCAAAAACAGCGACCTCTTTAAGACCCGTCACAAAGCCCGCCTGCAGAGCTTGCAAGAGCTCGCTGACAAGGGCACGAGCGCCAACTTCATGAA
>CAYPFC010000039.1:0-11803 GCA_964409815.1 uncultured Pseudobdellovibrionaceae bacterium | reverse complement strand
TCGAGCGCATGGAACAAAAAGGCGTGAGCCAGGAAGCCGCGGGACCCATGGTGGAATTCGTTCCCCGCGCGGCCTTCCGCGACTCGAAATTCTTACGTTACACCGAGCTTCGCCGTGCGACCCTTGCGGAGCAAAAGCTCTCGAGCGGCTTGATCACGGGCAGCCCGCTTAAGGGCCAAGCCGAACGCTTGAAAGTCGCCGCGCTCAACCGCGCGCGTACGCTCGCGAAGGCCGAATTGAAAGAGTACCGCCAGATCTTGAACAAGATGCACATCATCGAGGGTGAAGTGATTCACCGCCTCGCGGTGGACGAGTCGCTCAAGGGTGAGCGCTCGAAACTCGCGAAAGTGGAAGACAAGGGCGACGTCCTCGTATTCCCGTACAGCTCGGATGAGGTTTGGTTCGACGAACTCGACAACTACAAAGCACGGGTAAAGGATTGCCCGACGCTGAAAGGTGCCGGCTTATGAAAAAGCTCGCTTTAACCCTGACAACATTGATCGCGACGGTCGCATGTAAGTCGGAAAACCCGGCATTGACCGGTGAGCCGACTCCCCCGCCGCCCGCCATTCAGCGCGTGGCGACCCGCGACCTCGGAGATCGCCTGGAAACCTCGTTCAATCCGGCCGTCGACATTCTCTTCGTAATCGACGACTCGCTCTCGATGGAAAAGCACCAGAAGAACCTGAGCAACAACATCAAGCTCTTCGTCGACGAGCTCGCTAAAGTGAAGGCGATCGATTTCCACATTGGTTACACGCTTCCGCATGACCGGGGCCGCTATGGATCGTGGGTCCCCGAAAGATGTCCCGGAAAGGACGAGCCGAATTGGGAACCTGTAGGCTCACTCCGTCCTTTGAAGGGACCGTCGGATAAATTGCCCACGGATGGGCGCCGTTTTGTGACGAATGCGGACGACTTCACCACGATCTTGAAAGCCACGCTCGACCCCGCCGTGAACACGTCGCTCGTGAAGACGCTCGTCAACACGCCGAACGATCCGGCCAAACTGGGTCAATGCGGATACGGGCCCGAAGAAGAAGAAATGTTCTCGCCGATCATCGGCCTTCTCGAGGATCCCACCCGTGAAGCCGGCCCGAATAAGGGATTCCGTCGTAAAGACGCGTTCCTCGTCGTGATCATCGTTTCGGACGCGAAGAGCGCAGACGTGAACTTCGGCCTTACGCCGGAAGTGGTGATGTCGCGTATCGCGGCGGCCACGGGCTCAATTCGCAGCGATAAGAAGCGCTTCCGTGTTCTCTCGGTCGCGATGAAACCGGGCGTGATGATGAACTCGACCGACTGCAAGCCGGACCCCGCGTTCGGCGAGCCGATGGGCAACGGGCAAACGGACATGAGCACGGCTTACGGCCGCCGCGTGAGAGAAGACGAAAACCCGCTCGTCACGCTCGCTCAGCTCACGCAGGACGAAGGCTCGACGGTGGATCCCGTTCTTTCGATTTGCGATCAGAACTACGGCGACGACCTCGTGAAGTACGGTCAGCAAGTGAAAGAAGACGCCCTCAGCGACATTCAGATTCCGCTGAAAGGCTATCCGCAAGTCTTCACCGATGCGGCCAACATGCACCGCAATCTTACCGTGTACATCGGCACGACCAAGCTCGCGGACAATATGTGGAAGTACAGCTCGCAGACCGGTAACAACGGTCAGGGCGGCGTGGTCACCGTCTTCGGGCAGCGCGTGGATTGGGATAAACATCCCGGTGAAAAGATCCGCGTCGAGTACGTCCCCGTGGACGTCAACTCGAGCACCGCCGTTCCGCTCACGGGTAATTAAGCGATCTTGCGGATCTGCTCGAGCTTGTCTCGGAGGATCCGCACTTCGTCTTTGAGTTGCTTGTTCTCTTTCAAAACCAATCCCAAGCTTCTTTGCAACTGGTAGACATCGGCGGTCTGATTGGCCGCCGCGCTCACCGCGGGCGCGTCCACCGCGACGCTCGGAGCGTTCGGAACCATGGCGAGGGCGGCGGCGTTCGCGCCTTCGTCCTCGAGCTTCGTTTCGTAGTCTTCGGGAATGATCAGCGACTCGTCGATCTTCTCGGCGTGGAGCTCCCGGTCTTTCAGCATCTGGCGCGCGGTCTCGACGATCTTCAAGAGCGAAGCCTGAATTTCCTCGGGCTTCGGCTTGCTTTCGGTCATCACGTCTCCCAAACGGCGCATATCGGCGGCGCTAAAGAACGGCGCGATCTTCGCCCGCCACTCTTCCTTCATGCCATTCATCGCGAACGCCTGCATTTTCACCGGCAATCGCTTGATGACGTCGACGATAATATCGTCGCGCCAGCCGAAGATGCGCTCGAGCGAGAGCATCTTGTCTCTTAGCGCCTTCGCCCAGTAGGCGTTCTCCGCCTCGATCATCTCGAGGAATTTTTCGCGCTTTTGAGGACCGAATGTCTCAATAAGAGAAAGCAGCTGAAAGAAACCGCCTGATTTTTTGTATCGTTGAAGTGAGCTCATAGGGAGTCTTTCGGAAACTCCCCACCTCGACTTAAGGCACATGCTCAATATGATATAGACATTCGCCGGGCGCGGCGCATTATCAGCGTGGAACCTCGTCGGTGAGGAAAACGCCCTTCAGGAACTCGGGCACGTTCGCTTCCACCCAGGTGAAATCGTCCGTCTCCATGCTCGCGCGCCGAAACTTCAAGCCCACGACCTTCAGACCGTCGGAATGCTTTAACTCACTCGACAACACCAAGTGGTAACGGACCCGCGCCCCTCCGGGCTGAGGAAGAATCTCGACGCGCTCTACGAACTCGGGCGCCTCGCTCACGTTCGGGTTCCACGGCATTTGGTGAAGTTCGCCCTGATAGCTGACGATCAACACGATATCGAGGAAATGCGTCTTGAGCTGCTGAGTGCCCCGCACGCCGACGTCGATGAAAAATGGCCGATCGTACTCAATGCGGAACGAGTTCTGAAGAGGCGCGCCCATCATCGACGTTCGCGGCTCAAGGCCCGCGGTCTCCCACGCGGTCGCCTTCATGCGGGGCGCGGCTTGGGAGTTCACGATCTCCACGAACGCCGGCTTGCCGCCGGGAATGGCGTAGCGAATGCGATCGGCTCCCTCGAAATAAACGAACGCCAGACGAAAGAGGTCGGGTTGCGCGTTCTGGGGAATCTTCGTGGCGGCGTCCACCTGAAAACGCCCTTCGCCGAGCGGGGTGACTTTGCACTCGTCGTAAACGCTGAACATCGCCATATTGCCCGTGATGTGAAAGAACCAGCGCGAGCCCGTGAGCGTCGCTCCGCAAGTCGCGGGCACGAAGCCGTCCGTGGAATACACGACGAGCTTCGTTCTCCACGTGCCACCCGCTTCGACTTGCGGGCTTTCGTGATCGATCGACTCCACCGCGAACGTGCGATTCAGATCCACCTGCGCGTCGTATCCGTCGTAATTCCCGCCCGCGAGCGAGACCGCGTCCCACTCGGAGCGCGCCGTCCACCAGGCCGAGCGGTTGTCGAAGCGCTCCCAGAATTTCAGCTCGCCCTGCACGATAAACGAGGTTTCGACCACGCGGGAGCTTCCGTCCGCGCCCCCGCACGAATTGAATACGCGCGCCGATCCGCGCGCGTAAAGGTATCCCTGATCGCCGCGAATGTAGTTCACGCGCCAGAACATCGACTCGGATTTTTGCCCAAGGAACTTTTCTCCGGGCTGGCAAATCGGAACGCGCGCGTTCGGCGTAAGACTCGTGTCGTACGCCAAATCGCGCATCGACATGTACACGCGCGCGGGACGATCCATCGCGGGCGCGCTGAACGCGATCACCCGGTCTTCCGGATGGCCGACGATATCGAGGTCGCTGTACTGAAAGTTTCGCTGCGCGAACGCCGCGACGGCGGCGCCGACGACGTCGGGAATTCTACGTTCGTCATCGGGAACAAGAATGTGGTGAACGGACTCGTGAACGAGGTGCCCCACCCAGGCGTTGACGTCGACGCCGTCCATGCGGTCGGTGTTGACGATCACGGGCGCGTCGGCGCGAAGCTCGGTGACGGCAAGGCGATGTGCCTCCCCTTCTCCGGTCTTGAACACGCCGGGGTTGGCGGCTTCGGACTTAAATTGCAAACGCTGCCCCCATGCCGAAGCGCTCAGTTGCGGCTCGGACGGAAAATAGGCGGCCAGACGATCGATGATCGGCTTGATCTCGGGCTTTTGGCACTCTTCGCCCGACCGCGCGCAGGCGCGAACGATCTCGCCCGCGTACTTCCAGAGCCAGCGGATCTCTTTTTCTTTCTCGGACGCGCCTTCGATCAACTCGATGCTGTCCGCGAGCGTCGGGGCCGACGCGCAAGCGATAAGGAGGAGCGTGAGGAGTCTCATGACTATTCTTCCTGAGTGATCACGACGAGGGTTTGGGCACGAATCGAGTAAATGCCCTCGGCGTCGGGCGCTTTCGTCTTCATCGTAAGCGTGCTTCCTCCGCGGTGGGGCTCATTGCCGCAGCTCCAGTTCTGGGAGGTTTCAATGCGCAGGGAAAGCGTGCCGTCGTTAAGAGCAATGATCCCGGCCCAGCGGAAGCCGTTAATCGTGATCCGGCTGACGCTTCCGTTCGCGCATTTGATGGACTCGGTGATCGCGCTCGTAAAGTCGTAAGACTCGAAGGCGCGGTTACGAACGTAAAGCCGATCGGATTGCGTGCCCTTCCAGATGAGCGCCTCGAACGGCGCCTCGTTGATCGACGCGGCCGACGCGTACCGAATCATTCTTTGCGCGAGCACCAGGAGAAGCTCGCTTTTCAGCTGCTCGACGTCTTGCGGAGTCGCGACGAGCACCGGTTGAATTTGCGAGAGCACATCGATCCATACCGTCACCGCGTAGGGAATCGAAAACGCGGCCGTCTTCTTATCGTCGAGCCAAAGCTCGCTCTGATTGAACGCGACGTCGCGCTGATTCTCTTGAATCTCGAAGAGGCGGACCGAGCTTAAATCCGTGAAGTAGGCCGCGGGAGGCGTCGCCGCCCGGGCAATAAGGTCGTTCAAATAAGCCTTTTGGCGCGGATCGAGCGAGCAGATGCCGTTGCACGTCCGCAAGAGGTCGACGAGGTTCGTGCGCGCGAAAGTCAGTGAGTACTCGGATTCTCCGGTTCCCTGTCCGACCAGAATGGGTCCGGCGCTCGCGCTGCACGCGGCCAGCAGCCACGCCGTGAGAAAGGTCAGCATCGACTTAATCATTTTTTTCTCCTTCCGGGCGGCGGTTGCGCACCGGACACAGTTGAAGGCTTAGGGAATAGAGATCGTCTTTGGGCTCGTTTTCGATTTTCTGCCAGAATTGAGTCGCGAATTTGTTCATCTCGTCCTGAAACTCAGGAATGCGCGAGCGCGGAATCGCGAGGATCATCGAGAGAAAAAGGCGCTCATGCATCGGATCTTCGCGAAGCGAGTCCGCGTGCATCGAAAGCACCTGCAAATGGAATCGGCGAATCGCGCTCGAGGGCATGTCACTGAAGGCGCTGTAGGCTTCGGGCTTGGCGACCCACCCGCCGTCCTTGTTTCGCTCGATCAATCCCAGATTCTGCAAGCGCGAGAGCGCGGCGCTCGCCGTCGCGGGCGCGATGCCGAGGCGACGCGCGATCCACTGAGGCTCGTCCTGAAATCCCGCGACCTGAATGAGCTCGAGAATCGCGCCATGGTACCAATCCGAAATCACGCGGAACTGATCTTCTTTTAAGCGTCGAAACGACTCGGCCTTGCGGGCCTCCTCGACGCGCGCTTTCGCGGACGCGCGGACTTTTTCGTTGCGCGAAAACTCGGCAAGAACGAGGTCTTTGATGAATTTTTTCTCTACGATTTTCTTGGTGAGCGCGCCGGCGATGCCGTCCACGGTTTTTTCCGAGAGTCCTTCTTTGCCATTCAACACTTCGCTCAAGCGCGAGGGGCTCAAGCGCAGATCGCGCGCGAACGCGCGCAGCGAGTACGACGTATTCCGCTGCTTTCGGCGCGAGAACTCCTTCCCGAGCAACTCGGAAATGGAGGTGGATTCCATGTTCAACATGGGCGGCAACCTACCCCTCACCTTTCTTCATGGTCAAGTGATTGCGGGTACTTAGGTAATAACTTCCGAACTCGAGCGAACGCAAACGTGCGTGTTTTATTGAGCGTTTTAGCGTGAGTTGGTTAGCGTTCGCCCAACCTATCAAGGAGGTTTTAATGAAAAGTTCGTTGTTTAAACTCGGCATCGTCGCATTGGGCGCCGTTTCGCTGGTGGCATGTAAGGCAAGTGTTTCGACGGATGGAGACGGCGGCGGAACCCCGGTTCAGCCGTTCTCTCACGAGGTCGATGGTCCGAATCTGGATGGCGTATGGCAATCCGAGTGCGTCGCCGACGGTTGGGACAACGGCTACGTGATCTTCAACATCGTCATCAAAGGTCAAAACATCGCGCGCGGAGAGACGAAGTATCAAGATCCCCAGTGCACGGCGCAGACGACGACATTGGTTCGCAACGGGCTGCTGCGCTACAAGGCGAAGCACGCGGGCGACGTCTATGAGCTCGAGTACAAGTTCGAGATGCCGAACGGTTGGTATTATCTGGGCGACAATATTTCGCGCTCGGGCTCGCGCATGTGGATCAGCGACCGCCGCGTGGGATCGGGCTCGCTGCCCGATATCGCCCTGGATCTGGTCGGCAGCGTAAATTAATTTTGTAGATAAGGACTCGCTTGGGGCAAGGGCGAAAGCCACTCCTTGAGCAGGTTGTCCTCGCCCCTGGGCCGCCCTTTTGGTAGGGCGGCTCTTTTTATTTGATCTTGTGGATCTTGACGATCGAGTAGACTTCCGTGCCGAACCCGCCGGCTTCGCCGAAGCCGTCGGTGGAATTCGAGCTCCCCGATTGGTGCTGAAGCTCGAACGTTTTCGTCGAAGCGATGACGAATACGCCCTTCACGAGCGCGTTGGTGATCGTGTCGGTGTTTGAGCGCATGGACTGCCCGAGGACCGCCGTGGTGCCGTCCGTGATGTTTTGAAGGCGCGCCTGATGGTCGCCGACGTTGCTCGCGGGAGCGATCGCATCGATCTCGTACGTGCCCGCGGGCAGCGTGATCTGGCTCGACGAGAGGCTCGCGCCGCTGATCGAGTTGTACTTCTGCGTATTGAGCGTGCGTTGGCGCCAGGCGCCCGAGAAGAACGAGCCACCGTCGACGTTCGCGGACTTCTCATCTTGAACGATGATCACCTGCAGGTCGCCGCCGGCGGTCGTGCCGCGCGTGCCGTCGGGAAATTCGAATCCGTTCGTGGTCGATTTGATGATGCCCGCGACCGTCAGCGGAAATCCCGGAAGGATCGTGCCGACGCCCACGTTGCCGCCGGTGTAGTAGATGCTCGGACCCGCTTGAGTCCAGATGGCCGCGCCCGCGGGGCCTTGCGGACCTGCGGGACCTTGCGGGCCCTGCGCGCCGGTAGCGCCTGCCGGACCTGCCGGCCCCGGTTAGACCGATCGGGCCTTGTGGGCCTGTCGCGCCCGTGTCTCCCTTATCGCCTTTCGGGCCTGCGGGACCTTGCGGACCGGCGGGGCCTTGCGGACCTGCGGGACCGGTCGCGCCCGCGGGGCCGGTGGCTCCCGTTAGCCCGATGGGACCTTGTGGTCCGGTAGCTCCTGTTAGCCCGATGGGACCTTGTGGTCCGGTAGCGCCTGCGGGCCCCATCGCTCCCGTCAATCCGGTGTCGCCTTTATCGCCCTTATCGCCTTTCAATCCCTGAGGACCTTGCGGACCAACCGCGCCTGCGGGGCCTGTCGCGCCAGTCAAACCTATCGGGCCTTGTGGGCCTGTCGCGCCCGTGTCTCCCTTGTCACCTTTCGGACCTGCGGGGCCGGTTGCACCCGTAACACCGATGGGACCTTGCGGACCAACGGGACCCGTCGCGCCGGTGTCACCTTTATCGCCCTTGTCACCCTTCAAACCCTGAGGACCAACCGGACCAGTTAAACCAATCGGACCCTGCGGACCCATCGCTCCCGTCAATCCAATCGGGCCTTGTGGCCCGACGGCGCCGGTGTCGCCTTTATCACCTTTCGGGCCCGCGGGACCCGTTGCGCCCGTAAGACCGATGGGACCTTGCGGACCAACGGGACCCTGCGGACCCGTCGCTCCGTCTGCACCTGCGGGCCCGCGGGACCAACCGCACCCGTCGCGCCGGTGTCGCCTTTATCTCCCTTGTCACCTTTCAAACCTTGCGGGCCCTGCGGACCCATCGCTCCCGTCAATCCGATCGGGCCTTGTGGGCCTGTCGCGCCCGTGTCTCCCTTGTCACCTTTCGGGCCTGCGGGGCCGGTGAGACCGATGGGACCCTGCGGACCAACGGGACCCATGGGACCCATCGCTCCCGTTAATCCAATCGGACCTACAGCTCCGACTTCGCCCTGCGGACCTTGCGGACCCTGCGGCCCCACGGCTCCATCTTGACCATTCAATCCCGGAGGACCGACGGGCCCCGGAACACCTTGCGGACCCATCGCGCCCGTCAACCCGATCGGACCTTGCGGTCCGACATCACCCTGCGGACCTTGCGGCCCTTGCGGACCATCGGCTCCCGCAGGACCCTGAGGCCCCATCGCGCCGTCCGCGCCCGCAGGGCCCGCGGGACCGGCTGGGCCCTGGGGACCTTGCAATCCCGCCGGCGCGCCGATCCAGTTTCCGAGCGCGTCGATCACGGCGACGCCGTTGTGCGCGAGCACCGCGCCCGAGGAATTCACTTTCACGAACGACGACGATTCAAAACCGTCGAGAGTTTTTGCGTCCTCCGCACGGAGCGCGAACACCGACGCGGCCAGCGGAGTGCGCGGCGAGAGCGCCTCGAACGCGGAACCGTTCCAAACTTCGGTCTCCACTTCCACCGACGACGTCGCCGACATCAACGAAAACAAACTCGGGCGCACCGGTAGGTTGCTGTTCGACACCGGGAGACCGGTCGCCGCATCGAGCGCCTGCCCGTCTTGCGCGTCACTGCCGAGCAAAACGCTGAAGCGCCCGCCCGCGAACGACACCGTTCCGTACTCCGCGTACCAGAAGCGCGCGCCGTCGATGTAAATCGCGAAACGCATTTTCGAAGGCGCATTGAGAGCGACTCCCTGCGTGTCGGTCAGATAGCCCTGGAACGCCACCGACTGCGGCACCGACTGCGCCGATGCAAACCCCGAGCTCGCGATCAAAATTAAAAGAATAAACTTTTTCAATCTACACCTACCCCGCTGACCATTCTAAAATTTGAGCTCGTGCTCACCGTTCTTACAAAACTGCCGCCAATGCCGTGAATACCCATGACGTGATTCGAGGACGCCGGCGCGATGGACGTCGTCCCCTGAAGCGAAGCGTGCGCGATGAACACGCGCGTGGTCGGACCGAGAGGAGCGCCGCCGCCTTCCGGAGTTACCGATGCTTTTTTCTCCGCGCACCCGGCGCCGAGAAAACCTGTCATCACGATGTAAAGAAGGAGCCGCCGATTCATCATTCGTTGGACGCTTTCTCTGATGGAATAAGTTAGTGGTTCAAACAACTTTGCCCTGCTTAAATCCTACCCGAGTTCGCGCGCCCTGCGGACCCTGGCCTGGACCGATGACCGAGGGGGAAATGGTCGAGTCGTGTTTTATATCCGCCATAAGCGCGAGCCTAAAATGCGCCTCGAGCGACGCGTTTTCGAGGGGCGTGCGCGAATCCAAGGGAAAAATTCCGGGTAAATCTTATCGATGACGGAAATCTCGCTTCCGACTAGTTTTCCTCCTGGGGGACAGGCTATGAGGGGAATTCTTTTTGCGCTCACGCTTTTATTAACCGGAACCGCGCACGCCGAAGAAAACTTAATTATCGACTATAAATCCGTCGACTGCATCAAGGCGGCGACGTCCGGCCCCGGCGGCGAGTTCACTCACCAGCAAATCAAAATCATTCTTCACAGCATCGAGAGTTTCTGGGCCGCCGAGCTCAAGCGGCGTGGACTGCCTTTTAAGGAAGTCCGTTTTCACGTCTTCAGCGGCTACCAGCTCACGGGTTGCGGCCCGTTACGCACGGGCTCGGGCCCCGTGTATTGTCCGCAAGACTCGACGGTCTACATCGATCCCGCATGGTTTCCGAGCGTGCGCGCGCTCATCGGAAGGCCCACGCAAACGCTGCTCACGATGGTGCTCGCCCACGAAGTCGGCCACCACATTCAGCACGCGCTCGAGGTTCCCGAGACCGTGAGCCGCGTCGCCTACGCGCAGTTCGGGCCCGCTGCCGACAACATCGACTTCGGCCCGCCGATGGAGTACCAGGCGGACTGCCTCGCCGGCGTGTACATGCGCACGCTCCGAGATCAGGGCCTCATCACGAGGGACGAAGTCTTGGAATCCGTCGCGCGCATGACCCGTCTCGGCGACGACTACATCGCGCGACGCAAACAGCAGCTGCAAGACCCCACGAAAACTTGGAGCGCCGAGGGCGGCTATTCTCACGGGACCTCCGAGCGGCGCACCTACTGGTTCACCAAAGGCTTGCTCGGCGGCGAAATGGAAATCTGCGAACCGCTCAAGTACCCGACCCTGCATTAATTCAAAGTATGCAATCGAACGAACACACCCGGATCCGGGCGCACCGTAATGAGCGGGAGAGGCCTCGTCTTTTCGGCGTCGACGCCCTCCACGCGGAAATTTTTTAAAATCCCCGCGAGAATCGCGATCCCCTCGATCATGGCGAGATTTTTTCCCACGCACTCGCGCGGCCCCGCCGCGAACGGAAAGTACGCGAACGGATGGTGTGTGCCGCCGCCCTCGAAGCGCTCGGGTTTAAAGGTCGCGGGCTCGCTCCAAAATTCGGGATGGCGGTGCGTGACCCACTGGCAGAGCGCGATGTTCGTGCCCCGAACGATCGGAAAGCCGCCGACCTCGTCGTCAGCCAAGGCTTTGCGCCCGACCGTCGCGGCCGGAGGAAAAAGTCGCATCGATTCCTCGAACACCATACGCGTGTACTCGAGTCCGCGCGTTTCCGCGAGCGTCGGGATTTCTCCGCTGACCTTCGCGCGAAGCTCGTCGCGCAATTTATTTTGAATGTCGGGGCGGCCGCCCAGCAGAAAGAGCGTCCACGACAGCGCGTTCGAAGTGGTTTCGTGCCCCGCGAGGAGCATGGTCATGACTTCGTCGCGCACCTCGCGCTCTTTCAGCTCAACGCCGAGCAGGCGCGAGAGCAAATCGCTCTTCCCCGAAGCGTCGCCCTTGCGGCGATCGATGATTCCATAGACCACGCCGTTGAGTTGCCTCATCGCGCGCGACAGGCGAACGTGCGCGGGAATGGGCACCGACAGGGGAAGATTCCATGGGCTCGCCATCCGCCGGATCGCGACTCTGGAAGCGACGTCGACCGCGTTATAGACGGTGGCGGCCGAGCTCTGAACCTCGGCGCCGAAGAAACAGTCGCCGGCGATTCCGTACGTCAGCTTCGAGATCGACGGGCTCAGGTTGAATACCCCGCGCTCGCCGCGCCACTCGGCCAGCGCGCGCAAGAGGTGCTTTTCGATCGCGGGATAAAATCCCTCCATCCGCTTATGCTGAAACTCCGGGGCGATCAGGCGGCGATGCTCGCGCCACATCTCCCCTTCCGAAGTCAGCAAGCCCTCGCCAAGGACGGGCTTTAAGTGCTTAAGGTCCTCGGACTTCACGTAGTTCTTGGCATTGGATTTTAGAATGTGCTCGATGCCCTGGGGGTGAAAGACGAAAGCGATACGCGCGGCGAGGCTCTTCAGCGCGACGTAGTCTCCGTACTTTTCGAACAGATACCACATTGGATCGAGGTAGTTTCGCGTAAAGCGCGGC
>CAYPFC010000038.1:8015-16391 GCA_964409815.1 uncultured Pseudobdellovibrionaceae bacterium | reverse complement strand
AACCATCGAGCCCAAGAGCGCGCCCGCCCACGCACGTTTCTCCCGCCGCACCAGATGGAAAACTCCGATCGTGAAAAATCCCCAGAGGCTGGACTCGACGAATACGTTGTTCAAGAAGAGGTAATAGGAGTTCGCGCTCACGAAGATATCTTTAAAATGCACAATGACCGATTCGATATACGAGCTCTGGCCACCGAGAAGAATTCCGCCGCCGCGACCGAGCGGCACGTCGTGGTAGAGATAGTGGTAGATCGACGCCGGCAATGAAAACGTGAGAAATCCGGCCAAAGTCCACAATGCCGGTCGAAAGAGCGCGCGCCACTCGCGGCGAATTGCAAAGAGCACAAAGGGCAAAAGGGAAGCCAGCCAAATCGTGTAGCCGGGATACGTGAATACCCCCAGTGCGGCCGAGAGCCCCAGAAGGTAGAGACCACGTTTACCGTCGCGAATGCGCGTGAAGAAATAAAAGTTCAGCGCGAAAAAGAGGACCGTCCATCCCGGCTCGATCGCCATGCGCGAGAAGAACGTCACATAGAGGCTTACCGAGGTCAAACCGGCGGCGAGGGCGGCGGCGGAGCCTCCGATCAACGGTCGAAACGCAAGTCCGATGAACAAAACGCCGGCGATACCGAAGAGCGCGGACAAGGCGCGCACGGCTTCTCCGCCCGTTCCAAAGAGAGCGTGCCAAAGGTCCATGCAGAGGAAGTAAACGATTTGCGTCGCGCCCGTCCACGTATGCTCGCCATGAAGCGTTCGATCGACATAGAGAATACTCGCGCTGATCTCTTCGAAAAGCATCAGTCCGTGCGAGATGCTGGCGTAATGAAAGAGGCGGGGATAAGCGCTAAACAACAGCAACGCTCCGGCGACGAACCAAGGAGCGCGAGAGGCGGTCGGCTCCGGCGCGCGAGCCGATGAGATAAGGATCGCCAGTGAGATCGCGTAGCCGGCGAGAATATGAAGTTCCACTCCCACCAGTTCAGCATATCGCCTCCGCGCCCGTCAAAGAGCGCGGAGTCCGTGGCGGAGGAAGTTTACTCTTGGGTCGTGCCCGGCTCGGCGTACCAGCAGCCGGGGCGGAACCCGACGGCGTGGCCCGCGGAGGCGTTGCACGTTCCCGCCAAAGCGTCGGTGCCGCTCACGTCAACGCTCGCGGAGACCTCGCACATCGAGCCTTGGAAGTAGGTGTCGATGCGGCATTGATTTTCGGGATGCCAGTGAGAGGTTCTATTCACTTTTTCGCTCGAAGGCGTATCGAACTGAAAAGTTCCCGAGCCGTTCTCCCAAATCTGGGTCATCGCGTATCCGCCCATCGCGCCGCGAACACAAAGGAGCTGGTCGAGGCGATCCGTGAACTGCCTCTCGCACGAGTCGCGCAAGAATTGCGGAGGGTTCAATCGCGTGACGGCCGTTTCATTGTCTTCGCCCGCGAACATCACCCGCATGCACTTCAAGGTGGCGTAGTAATCCGCCTGACCTTCCGCCGACGCCCAAGGAATCGACGTCGCGGGATAGGTCGGCGTTCCGCCGAGATGGTGACCCATCTCGTGACACATCAGGAACGCAAAGGCGTCTTTCGTCGCGAGCGGATGGCGCGCGTAGCCTCCGAGCGCCGAGACGATCCACTTATTATCTTGGCGCCGCGCGAAACCGTTCACCATACTGTCGTCCCACGAGTCCGTGAGCTCGAGCTCACCGCCGCGCGCTTGAACGATCGGGCCGTAGTAGTCCATGAACTTCGCCAAGATCTCGTTGTACTCGTCTTGAGTGATCCCGCCGGTCGCCGACGCCGAGAAGATCATCTGAAATTTGAGTGGGTTGTAAAACGGAGACCCGATAGTCATGTACGGGTTGCAGGCCCAAGCCTGCGGCATCAATCCGGTGATCAGCGCGAACACGAGCAGTAGTCGCATAAATCCCCTCCTTGGGTGATTCGAATGTGTGAATTGAAATTAGATCGTCGCGCGAAAAAGCTGTCTAGAGGAAAGTCCAGTTCGAAGGCTTCCAGCTTCGGTTCGCGTGCGTGCTTAATGGATAATCAGGGCATGCGAAAAACACGGATTTTAATGGCGGGATTATTACTTTGTCTGTCATTCGCGGCGCACGCTCAAATAGAAGCGAGCGTGGAGAACGGAACGGAAGTGGGCGCGACGGAAAAACTGCGTCTCTCCGTCGCCGAGGTTCGTTGGCCCGGCGGCAAATGCTCGGCCTCTTTTATATCAGACATAACATTGCTCACCGCAGGACACTGCATTCACGGATCTTCGGGATCTGTGACAGTTCGCATACGCGATTCGCAGGGACGGTTCCACGAAGAGCGCGTGAAGTCCATCCTGCGCCACCCGAATTACAAAATGGAATCGGTGCCGACAGGCATGCGCGTTGCGAACGATTTTGGATTGATCAAGCTTCGCCGAAAATTTCCGATCGCCATTCGCCCGCTTCGCATCGTCGACGTGAGAAGCGCGCGCGGCGAGTTCCCTGTTTTGGTTTTGGGCTACGGCAAGATCAGCGAGACGCGCTCGAGCGGCGTGCTTCGCCGCGGCCGTATGACGGCCGAAGTGCAGCCGATCTATGGGTTCTACGACGAGCTCGGCCTTGGGATGATCGCCGCCGATTCGAATTTGAACGCGACCTGCCCCGGAGATTCGGGAGGACCCGTGGTGCTGGAGGACTCGGCGCTCAGATCTCTCGTCGGAGTTCACAGTCTTTCGAGCGGTTGCCAGGGCGAGCAGCCCGCGCACTCGCTCTCCGCGCTTCCCGTTCTGGTGTCGCGCTGGATCTGGGCGAATTTCGAGTAACCGAACCACGGCGCCCGCCACATAAAGCTATCGAACACGACATGCGCGAGGGTCAGCGAGCGCAACACCGGTATCCAAAGACTTTCGGGGTTGAAGCCGTCGGCCATCTCCAACGAATAAATTCCGAGCGCCCACGCGGCGGCCGCGACTTGCACCGCGATCAGAAAGTCGAGCGCGCCCCTGCTTGAGCTTTTCCGCGTGGTGTGAAAGCTAAAGAGCATGTACGAGAGGCCGTGACTCAGTAGTCCCGCGGTAAAGAAGAACGCGTACGATTCGGCAAGGACCAAGCCTCCGTAAAACCAGATCCACGTTGAAAGGAAAAGCGAGAGTTTCGGCGCGGGGATCGCGGCTCTTCTCCAGGCGGCATGCGCCAGCCACGCGGCGAGAACGATCCAATGCACGACGAGACCGGCCTTGGCGACGAGCTGGGGAATCAGGTGCTGCAAGAACGCAAGGTCATGCGCGACGAAGTACGTCTTGTCGATCCGGCATTCGGGGCTCAGCCACCAGAGCGCCGGGAAGAGCATGAGATTCCATATCAAGAGACGATCCCAAAAGCGCTCCGCGCGCTTCTGCCCGAGCTTGCGGCATGAAACCATGATCCATCCGTACTGCTGGCGCATGACGTGAACGAGCGAAAGCAATCCGAGCATCGAAAAGAAGAGCGCGCGCGAATAGTAAAAAATCGAAAGGCTAAGGGTGATGACGACGGCGAGAATCGCGAGCGCGGTGGCGAGACGAAGCCGGTCGTTGAGAATGCGATCTCGCGCCGGAAAGAATGTCGCCATGACGTGACCGGCATCGACGGGAACGACCATCAGCACGAAGAGCGCGAACGAGCTATTGATCGTCGGCGCGCCGGGAATCAGCGTGAGCGACGCGATCGCGAGCGGAAACCAGAACGCGAGCAGATCGCCTCGCCGGGAAATCACCCAACCTTTGTGCATGAATCTATTTTGCCCGCCGTCGGTGGAGAGGCGCAACGGCCCCTGGACTGCGGGCCTATTTTGGAACTTGAATTTAGAAGGAGTTCCTTTTTTACCTTATATGCTTCGCAGCGTACCTTTAAGGTACTTTTGAGTTTCGCCAGATGCGTGTTTATTTCGATTTAAGTGGTTTGGACTTTGCTCAGCAGATTGGGGCCGCCCGCGAGGGCAGGAAGGAGCACGCCATGACATTTGATGCGTTTTTAAAAAATGTAGGTCGAAAGATTGCTGGAATTCGCAGGGATCGCGCGCTCACGCAAAAAGCTGTCGCTGCTCAAGCGGGGATTTCCTATCGCTATTTTCAAAACATCGAGACGGGCGCCGCGAACATGACGCTCTCAACGCTCTATCGACTCGCGCGATTTTTTAACGTTCACGTTCATGAGTTCGTTCCGGGATTTGACGGCAAGGAATGCGATGAGGGAGCCAAGAAAAGTCAGATTTAAGCGGCTGCCTTGAACGCATAGCCCTGGCCGTAAACCGAAACCACGACGGCTTTTTGCTCGCCAAGTTTTTTACGTAAATGTGAGATGTGAGTATCTATGCCGCGGGCCTCGATCGTCGCGCCGTGGGCTTCCCACGCGACACGCTCGAGGTCGTGGCGCGTGAGCACCTGGCCCGCGCGCTTGGCGAGCGCGTAGAATAAGCGGAACTCTGTCGGGGTCAGGCCGAGGTCCGACTTGTGCGCGCCATCGACTCGAAAGCATTTTTGAAAGGGTAAGTCGAACTCGAATCCGCTTACGATGGTCAGTGATGCTTCCTCGGCTCCCGAAAGCTTGAGCTCTAAGAACCGCTCCACGCGCGCGCGAAGCTCGAGAGAGTGAAATGGCTTGGTAATGTAGTCGTGCGCTCCGCAATTGAAGCCGTAGACCTTCTCCGCGGGTTCGTCCTTCGCCGTGAGTAGAATTCGGGGCGTGGATTTAAAGCGCTCGTCTTGGCTCAATTTGAGACAGAAATCGAAACCGCTGCCGTCAGGTAAGGTCACGTCTATTAGAAAGAGATCGACCTGCTCTTTGCCTAAGAGCGACTCCGCATCCGCGAGCGAATGACCGACCAACACGTTATGATTTTTAAGTGCAGACGCCACTAAGAGTGCAATTTCGTGGCTGTCTTCCACTAGAAGCACCTTCTTCATAACCCTACTATTTTATCATCCATATCGCGCCTCACATAAACAGTCTCACTATGAGTGTCCCGCCTCGGGAATCCTTGAGGAATCTCGATAATCATACGGGCCAACCTCAAATTTTGATGGGCGATGATGGTTCCAAGGGAGGAAAGATGATTTACGGAAATAGGGATAAGAAGAAGAGTGCGGAATGTAACCCCAAGGCGATCCCCGGTCCGGCGGAGCTCCTTCGACCAGAAAGAAGCACCCGCCGGGCCGCTAATGTATTGATCGTCGACGATGACGTGGATTCCGCGCTTCTCGTAAAGTCCATCTTCAATCACCTGGGCTGCGAGACGGTGTGCACGCTCGACTCGATCGAAGCGCGAAAGCGCATTCTTTCGATGAAGGCCGACATAATCATATTGGATTGGGTGCTCGACCGTGCGACGGACGCGAAAAGCATGTTGAAGCTATGCAGTCGCAGCCTCCAGAAGTTCGGCGGAGGTCGTAAGGGGCACCGGCCGAAAATCGTGACGTACTCGAGCCTCGAGGCCTCGGAGATCGAGGCCCTGCAGAGCGATTTTTTCGATCACTTGGAGCATTGGAAAAAGCCAATCGGCCAACGGGAACTGTTGAGCCGTAGTTTGGCTCTGTTGGAAAAGCTCGGGGCCTAAGGAGAAGGGAGATTTATGACTTTCTTTATCGATGAATCGGTTATCCGGCAAATCGTGGATCACGATATCCCGGAGCTCGTCGAGCAGTTGCCATACGATTGCTGGCACAACCAGACTTTCACGAAGGACGGCGATCATTGGTGCTTCGAGTTCGAGTGTAACTTCGTCAGCGGAAGATTTTCCGCGTCGGCGAAGGCCGAGGATCCGCGCGAAGCGTTTGCTTCGGTGAGAACGGCGATCTCGGAGCAGTTGAGTCGCTGGCACCAGACCAGATTTCAATTGCCGAAGATCCTCATCGTCGAGGACGACATCGATCAGGCGAAGTCGCTCGAGGGCGCGCTGATCAAGGCCGGGTGGCAAACCGAAATCGCAACCGGCTACGAGGACCTGCATCGCCGAATCGTGGACAGCGATCACGACTTCATATTGCTCGATTGGAGACTCAACGGCGAAGTGACCGCCGATCGCGTGGTTACGAAGGCCGTGCGTTTGATCGAGGCCTTCGCGGATCTTCGCGAGAAGTTTCGCCTAAAGCGTCCCCGCATCGTCACGAACTCGGTACTCGAGCGTAGCCGGTGCGTGCTGCCGGATGCGGGCCGCGAGTATTTCAATTACGTCGATCACTGGCAAAAACCCATGCCGTTCCAGGAAGTTCTCACACGAGCGTCCGGATTGGCATCGAAATAAGGAGGGACATGTGAAGCGACTAACTCAAGATTTTCCAGATCCTGCCACAGCGGTGCCCGTTGAGCTGCATCATATGCTTCCCGGATTTTTGCTCCGCCGTGAATCCGAAGTCTCACAGCTGAGCGAGCTGCTCAACGGGCACGATTATAAAGGAATCAAAGACATTGCCCATCGACTGAAGGGCATTGGTGGCGGTTACGGGCTACAGGTGATCACCGACCTCGGTGGCGAGCTGGAGCGCGCGGCCGCGGTGGAGGACGACGCGAAAGCGGCGGAGTGCATTCAGCACTTAGCCAATGTCGTCCGGCATTTGAAGATCGCAATTCATATTGAATAAGCAGGTGATAAGAGACGGGTTATGAAAAATCTATGGCGGAACCTTAGCGTTGCGAAGAAGCTCTACGTGGTTGTCGGGATCATGGCGCTGCTCATTGCGGTGGAGCTTCTGACTTTGCTTTTCGCAATGAACGTGCTTTCAGCGGTGCGCGCGTTCGTCGGCGGCGAAAGCCTTTGGTCGAAAGCGCAGAAGGGCGCCGTGCTTGAAATCAAATCCTACGCGCGCACACGGGACATCAAGTTTTACGAGGCGTACCTTGAGCATTTGAAAATTCCGCTCGGCGACCACAAGGCGCGGGTCGAGCTGCAAAAGCCGAACATGAATATGGCGATCGTGCGCGAGGGCTTTATCGAGGGAGGGATTCATCCCGACGATATCGACTCGATGGTGCATCTCATGCGCCGGTTTTATCATATCTATTATATCAAAGAGGCTTTCGCGATCTGGGCGCGCGGGGACGAGCTGATCTTAAAGCTGATGGAGGCCGGCGAGAAGCTTCACGTGGTGATTCAATCGGGACAAGCCGAGTACTACCCCGAAGCGGACGCGCTCCTCGAGGAGATCTTCAAGATCAACCGCGAGCTCACGCAGCTCGAGACGGAGTTCTCGGCGACGCTGGGGCAAGCGTCGCGCTGGCTCGAGCGGCTGCTCATGATCTTGTTGGTGACCGCGGTGTTCACGGTCGAGTTTACGGGACTCGCGTTGACGGTGACGTTTAGCCGAAATCTCTCGCGTGGGCTGACCGAGCTCAATCAATTCGCGATCGACGTGGGAGCGGGAAATTTCAATAAGCCCATACCGGTGCGTTCACGCGACGAAGTCGGGTTGCTGAGTTTACAGCTCAATCGTATGGCTCGGAATTTAAAAGAGATCACCAGCGAGAGAAAGCTCGCCGAGGATGCCAACCGAGTGAAGAGCCTGTTCCTCGCGAACATGAGTCACGAGATCCGAACGCCGTTGAACGCGATCCTCGGCTTCGTCGAGCTCCTCAAGGACCAAGGGATATCGCCTATCGATCAGCGACGCTACCTCGAAATTATCGAGCGGACGGGATTTAGTCTGGCGACGATCATCAATGACATTCTGGATATTTCTAAAGTCGAAGCGGGTAAGCTCGAGATCGAGAAGGTCGTTTGCCCGTTGAATCAAATGATTCGCGACGTGCAGGCCCTGCTCGGCATGCGCTGTCAGGAAAAAGGCATCGATTTGATCTTCTTGTACCCGGGATTGCCGGATTACGTGAAGACGGACCCCACGCGCTTTAAGCAAGTGCTCACCAACGTGATCGGAAACGCGATCAAGTTTACGGATCGCGGCCGGGTAACGGTCAGGATCGAGGCCATCGGTGGAAACTTAAAGTGCACGGTCGAGGACACGGGAGTCGGCATCGCGAAGGATGGCTTGCCGAATCTATTCCAAACGTTTTCGCAGATCGATCCGTCGATCAACAAGCGCTTCGGTGGCGCGGGCCTTGGGTTGATCTTATCGAAGCGGTTGGCGCAACTGATGGGCGGCGATGTTCGCCTCGTGCGCTCGGAGCTTGGCAAGGGTAGCGTCTTCGAGATCACGCTCGCGCTCGAAGTAGCCAGCGAGCCGGCGCCGGCCGTCCCGAAACCGAAAGCCACGGGTCCGGCAGAAATGCCCCTGCGCGGAAAGAAAGTTCTGATCGTCGAGGACTCGGTCGATAACCAACTGCTCGCGCAGCAATACCTGATCAAGGCTGGCGCGAAGGTCGAGATCGCGAATCACGGCGTGGATGCAATCGCCGCAGTTACACGCG
>CAYPFC010000038.1:907-7995 GCA_964409815.1 uncultured Pseudobdellovibrionaceae bacterium | reverse complement strand
ACTCATTTGCGCAAGATGGGTTGCAAGACGCCGGTGATCGCGCTCACCGCGCACGCGATGAGAGAAGACCTCGAGAAATGCATCAACGTGGGATGCAACGCCTATCTGAGTAAGCCGTTTCGAAGGGACTCTTTGCTATCGATGATCGTTCACTATAGCGCGTCCTAGGAAAGGAGGAACGTATGCGCAGGAATATATTGCTCGTCGACGATGATCCGGATTTTCGCGATCTGGTGGGGTTCTATCTTCGTCAGGCGGGGTTCGTGGTAAAAGCGTTGAGCGATGGCTTGGCAACCGTGAATGAGCTCGAGAGAAATCACTTCGATTTGCTCTTGCTCGATATCTCGATGCCGCACGTGAGCGGCTTCCGGGTGCTCGAGAGCGTACGCTCTCATGAAAGGCTGAAGGATTTACCGGTGATGGTCCTAACGGCTCGCGATGATTTCGCGAGTCTGGCGCGCGTTCAGTCCGAAGTGACCGATTACGTCTTAAAGCCCGTGCGCCGGGACGATCTGCTCAAGCGCATCGAGCGCGTGCTCGGAGGCCGTCCGCAGCTTGAAGAGGCGTGCTTCTCGCAGTCCGACCCGAGGACGCAGGGAGATTTTAAGGTGCCGGTTCAGCTTACATCGCTGAGTGTGAACGGCCTCGTCCTCAGAAGCCCGATCGCGGTGCCGAATGAGTTTCTGCTAAACGGTCTGGAATGCGTCATTCTGCGGGATCTGAATCTAGGGCCGCTCTTCTTGCGCGTATCGCAGTGTAAACCATTGGCCGGAGCGGGATTTGAGTATTTCGTTTCCTTTCTCTCTCTCAGCGATAGCGCGCGTCAGAAATTGGGGGCTTGGATCGTCGAACGCGCCTTGCGGGAGCAGAGCCGGACGAATGTCTTAGGATAAAAATCGCCTTTTTTCAAAATAGATTCAGCTTTCACTAAACAATAAGCATTCTATAAATATGAAAATATCTAGTATCTCAGCAGCGACGATGGTCGCAGCGGTTGTTGTTTTTGGTTTAGGAGTATCGGCGCTCGCGGGATGGATCACCGGAGTCGATGTTCTCAAGGTTATGCCGTTCGGAAAAGTGAGTATGAATCCGCTCACAGCGGTCAGCTTCATACTTTTAAGCGTGGCGCTTATCATCTTTAACCGACCTAAAACGTCGAGCCGGCTCACGCTCGCGGCTTGCGTGGGCGCGGCGCTGGTCGCATGCTTCTCGATCGCCCGATTTGCCGGCATCTTTGGATTCGATTTGGAGATCGACCGAGTACTTTTCGCGGAGTCGCTGGACGGCAACCGTATGGCGCCGAACACGGCATTTTGCTTCTTACTCACCTCGCTCGCTATGCTCGGTTTGAGCGTGAGGTTTCGCCACTCTCGGCGGATTTGCGACGGCCTGCTTATCGCTAGTATGGCCGTGAGCCTCATCGCGCTGACGGGATATCTCTATGACGTTCAGGCTTTCTACGGCATTGCCGCATATATTCCGATGGCCCTGCCCACGGCGTTTGGATTCTTCATGTTGGCCTGCGGAATTTTCCTGTCCGCTCCCCACGAGGGACTGATGGTGACTCTGGCCGGCGACGACATGGGCGGGCGTGTAGCGCGAAGGATGATTCCGCTCGTGGTTTCTACCCCCATAGCGTTCGGATACCTCTTCACGGTGGGCTTGCGCGCGGATTGGTTTGGGCCGGTCTACGGGGTCACGCTACTCGTCGTTTTGACGATGATCGTACTCGCGGCGATGACTTGGACCTGCGCGCGCCAAATCAGCCGCCTCGACATCGCGCTGAGCGAACACAATCGCAATCTTCAAAATTCGCTCGGTCAGAGTCTCACGCAGGCCCAGACCCAAGTGCAGCAGCTCCAAAAACTCGATGCGATCGGGCGCCTCGCGGGCGGGATCGCTCACGACTTCAATAATATTCTGGGCGTCGTTCAGTTCTATTGCGATTTCATGCGGGAAGAGTCCGCGGGCTCTCAACGCTTGCTCCGCAACGTGGATGAGATTGAAAAGGCGACGCAGCGAGGGGCCACCCTCACCCGACAGCTGCTGATCTTCAGTCGAACGAAGGTCGCGGAAAGCGTCGTGATCGATGTCGCCGAACTGTTGGGGGAGCATATGAAAATGCTCAAGGCGCTGATTGGTGAGTCGATTTCCATAGAGATGAAAATGGGCCCGGAGCTATGGCCGATCGAGGCGGATCCCGGACAGATTGAGCAGATCGTGATGAATCTCGTGATCAACGCTCGTGATGCCATGCCTAAGGGCGGTAAGATTTCCATCGAGGCTTGCAACGAGCAGCTGAGCGAGAAATTCGTGAATTCTCACCTATCCGCGCAAACAGGCCCGCACGTCATGCTCAGCGTGAGCGACACGGGCATCGGAATGGATGAAGTCACCCAAAGCCGGATTTTCGAGCCGTTTTTTACGACGAAAGCGGTCGGAAAAGGCACCGGGCTTGGGCTCTCGACCGTCTACGGGATCGTGAAGACGTATGGTGGGACCATCTGGGTGTACAGCGAGCTGGGGCGCGGAACGGTTTTTAAAATCTACCTTCCCGCTTCCGGCAAGGCCAAGCATATCGCGGCCGCGCCTGAAACGGGGATCGTGCTCACGGGAAATGAAGTCATTCTCGTCGTCGAGGACGAAGAAAACTTGCGTACGCTCTGTACGACGGCCCTTACTTCCTTGGGATATAAGGTCCACTCCGCTCCGAACGCCATCGAGGCCATTGAGATTCTCGAGCGCGAAGGCAAAAGCATCAACTTGGTACTGACCGATATCATTATGCCTAAAATGGACGGGACCGATCTCACCAGAAAGATTTGGGAGAGCCATCCGCATATCGACGTGATTTGCATGTCTGGATATCCGGGTGATGCTTCCAGCGAGTTCACGGCCGATTCGGCACGAGTGGGCTTCTTGCAGAAGCCTTTCAACACGAAGACTCTGGCGACGAAAATTCGCAGCCGCCTCGGGGCCAAGACGGCTCAGCAAAATCGCTCCGCCTAATAGCTTCGCGTAAACGGCTTCGCATTCGCGAGACTAAACGGCGAACTTTTCGACAAGAGGTTCCGCAGATGTTCGCGTTTCCGGGAGTGCAAACCGTCGCTTTGGAGCTCCGACTCAAGGTCGAAGACCGTCTGGCCGTCCACGAATATCTTGTAGCTTGGGAAGAAGTGAAACATAAAACTTTCGGCGAAGTCCTCGTCGGGATTCGAAGCTCCGTAGAGAGAGGTCAGGCCGCCGGACTTTAGGAAGCCGATCGCGTCCGTCGCATCTTCGAACGTGAGGCTCTTGCTCGTAATCCGTTCCCAGATCGTCGAGTCGCCATGGCTGGGATAGATAAGCTCCTCGCCGACATTCCACGAGTAACTCGTCCACTGCGTTTGGACGTAAGGGTAGAGATTGACGTTCTCTCCGCTCGCGCGGGCGAGCATGTGCCCGACTTCGTGAAGGATCGTAGTGGCCAGCGCGCCGTGCTCTCCAAACGGCTCTTCAAACGTCGTCGTCACGCGTTTGGCCGCCCCGCCAGCCGCGCCGAAGCGACCTTGAGTCACGCGGGTCGTATAGGCCGAGCCGGTTTCACCTTTGAAGCGGTTGGCTTCGCTGATTTCCAGAATGAATCCCTCGGGCTTCGCGGTGAGCGCGACGCTGCCCGTGTTCGGATCAGTTTTGAACTTCACGGTCTCTTCATTGAGGAAATACTCGGCGCGCGCACCGTAGTCGACCGCGCCGCGCACGAGGAAGATGCGCTTCATCTCGCAGAAGGCGAGTTTTACTTCCGCGGGAAAAGCGTCGTATACGGCGAGAATCGCGGCTTTGCGATTCTCGGGCATCTTGAGGCACGTGCGGTTCTGATAGGCCTTGAGGGTTTTGGTTTTCGCGGGGCCTGTGTACAACAGGTAGTGTAGGGCATCGTCGGCGTAGCAGAGCCGCTGTTCGAGATTCGCGCGACAATTCGGGGAGGCGTGTGCCGACGTGGCGGCCAGGATTAGGGCAATAGAAATCCACTTCATATAGTAGGTCCTTCCTCGTACACGAATGCCCTTATGCTCTAGAAGGCAACTTATATGCCGTTTAGGCCGCAAATAGAGGGTTTAGGAGGGGGGCCAGGTGTCTAGGGCGCCGTTTTACGGCGTTAGCGTTTGGCGCCCTTTCGAAAGTCGAATCCGTTCAGGCGAACGACGATCGCGGCGATGCTGCCGGTGCCTTTGGATTCTTCCGTGACTTCGGATTTAACGTTGTCCTCGACGGATTTATACGAGTTCGAGGTCATTTCGTAATAAGTGGCCGAGAGGCCGACGCTGACTTGCTTAGTGTTGATCAAGAAGATGCGGATGCCGGCCATTGTTCCGCCGCCGGTCGCTTTGTAGTCATAATCGCTCGGCGTGGTGAGTTGATTCGAGCGCGCGCGTCTCCACGAGCCTGCGCCGATTCCGTAAAGCAATTGGATCGAATTCGAAAGATTGAAGCCGACGTGCGCGGCACCCATTCCGACGTAATTGCGATCCTCGCCGACGTTCAGGTTCGTGAGCGAGAGGTAACTGCCCCCAAGGATAAGTTTCCAAATCAGGAACTGCACGTCGACGTGGCCGGCGACGGATTTCGGCTCGAACGTATGATCGTCTCCGAATTCCTGTTTTCCGACCCCGTATCCCAAGCCGATGTTCGTGGCTAAGCCAAAAACGTCGGCGGCGGAGGAGAGAGGAGCGTAGAGCGAGAGCGCGAGCGAGAGGAGGATTGCGAGTGTTCTCATACGTATAATTTAATGAATTCGGACGCGGCGAGGGAGATCGAGTTCGCAATACTGGCCCATTGTACGGCTCGCGAAGTCTGTTTATACTGACGGCCCATGTACAAGCTTCGGGACTACCAGCAACAGGCCGTGGACAACACGATTCGGTTCTTTCAGAGGAATCGCACGCCCGCGACCATCGTTTTGCCAACGGGCGCGGGCAAGAGTCTAGTTATCGCCGAGCTCGCCCGTATCGCCCGGGGGCGCGTGCTGGTACTTGCGCACGTTAAGGAACTGGTCGAGCAGAACTACGAAAAGTATCGTAGCTACGACCTGCCGGCGGGAATCTATTCGGCTGGTCTAGGGCAGAAGGACTTCGGTCAGAAGGCGATTTTTGGAAGCGTGCAGTCCGTGGCTCGCGCTCCCGACGAGTTTTTCGCGGATTTTTCGCTCGTGGTGATCGACGAATGCCATCGCGTGGCCGAGGAGGGCTCGACCCAATACCAGGACGTGATCGCCCGGCTTCGCGAAAAAAATCCGCAGATCTGCGTGCTTGGGCTCACCGCGACTCCTTATCGGATGGGCCTGGGATGGATCTACGAAACGTCGCCTTCGGGCGAGGTGAAATCCGAGAGGCCTCGCTTCTTTAAGAAATGTGTCTTTGAGTTGCCCCTCACGTACATGATCAAGCATCGCTATCTGACCGTGCCGGTGAAGGTCGACATTCCCGTGACGAGTTACGATTTTTCGGAGCTTATGGATCGCGATGGCGGATTCACGGTCGCCGAGGTCGAAGAGATCTTAAAATCGCAGAAACGCCTGACTCCGTTGATCATCAGTAACATCGTCGACATCACCCAGAGGTTTGACCGCAAGGGAGTAATGATCTTCAGCGCGTCGATCAAGCACGCCGAAGAGATCATGTCTTACTTGCCCTCCGGCGAGGCTCGGCTGGTGATCGGCGATACGCAGCAGGGCGATCGCGATCGAATCATAGAGGACTTCAAGCAGAAGAAGTTCAAGTATCTGGTGAACGTGTCCGTGTTGACGACGGGTTTCGATGCGCCTCACGTCGACGTGATCGCGATCTTGAGGCCGACGGAATCGAATAGCCTTTATCAGCAGATCGTGGGCCGCGGCTTGCGTTTATGCGAGGGCAAGAAGGATTGCTACATCCTCGACTACACCGGTATGGGCCATGATATCTACGCGCCCGAGATCAGCGAGAAGAGGCCGGCGAAGGATACGGTTCCGGTCTTGGTCGAGTGCCCGGTTTGCTCGTTCGAGAACAGTTTCTGGGGGTACGCCATCGACGGCGAGGTCATCGAGCATTTCGGCAGAAAGTGTCGGGGCCTCGCGTGCACGTACCGTTTTCGCTCGAAGATCTGTCACGCGTGCGGGTGCGAAAACGACATCACGGCAAAGGCTTGCGAGAAGTGTAAGGCCGTGTTGATCGATGCGGACGCGAAGCTCAAGCAGGCGAAGCTCTCGAAGAACGCGCATGTGATGACGCCCGATCGGATCACGTTCGAGGAGCGCTTCGATAAGAATTCAAATCCGTACTTGGAGATTCGTTATTACGATTTCGACTCGAACTACGTAAGCGAAGCGCACTTTTTCAGCAATCCGTCGTCGATTAAGAAATTCAATATTAATTTTTTGCGTTCACACTTGCGCCGGCCCGAGCTCGCCATCGAGATGACTTCGCCCAAGGAAGCCATTAAGTACAAAGCGATGTATCGCTTGCCGGCGTTCGTGATCGCCCGCAAACAGGACAAATTCTGGAAAATTACGGAAAAGGTGTTCGCCGAGGAGCTCTAGGGGATCGCAGGGGGCGTAGAGCCGGGGAATCTCCCTCATGAACCGCGCAACCTAAAGGTTGCGCAGTTCATGAGGAAATCTATCGCAGGGTTGGCCCGTCATCTCGGGCCTAGCGTTTGGCTTTCTTGCCCGTCGATTTAGCCGAAGTCTTAGACTTTTTGCGACCTTTCGAAGCGCTCATTTTGCCCTCCGACGACGGGCTGCGGTCCGAGCCGGCGACTTTTTTCTTCGGAGCTTTAGGTTTCGACTGAGTCTTCTCGGTGCTGCCGGAATCGCGAGTGAGGTACTCACGCAACAGGAAGATTGCGCCCACACCCGCGGCGACGGCCGCCGCGCTCGATACGGGGCGGTTCGTAATCGCGGACATGCTCGGCATCGAGAAATCCTTCGGTAGGTTGGAAGTCAGGGAGCGTACGAAGTCCATGATCTTCGCTTCCGCGTCGGCGGCCTTGCTGCTGATCAACTCGCGAAGTTTCGCGACATTGCCTTCTCCGATCGTCGAGCTCAATTGTTCGATGGCCTCGTCGACATT